>NZ_JBIRFA010000054.1:0-47698 GCF_044327205.1 Kitasatospora sp. NPDC018058
GCCGGGGATGTCAACATATCTGGCGTTGACTTTTGGCACGCTGTTGAGTTCTCAAGGAACGGACGCTTCCTTCGGACCGCCTTCCAGCGGGCCCTTCGGGCGCTTCATTCTTTCGTGTTTCCAGCTTATCAGACGTTCTCCGCTCCGCTTCCGGGGCTTCGTTCATCCAACTCGCTGGCGTCTTCTAGGGCTTGACGCCCTGTCCGACGTTTCAAACTCTAGCCGACCCCCGCTCCGAAAAGCGAATCCGACCGCAACCCGATAAAACGCGCACACCGAATCAACACCTGACCGCAACGCGACAACGCGAAACGACCGGCGAAGACCGGGAAGTGATGGTTCAAAGGATTGGCCGCCTCTGGACCGTCCGCGCAGATGCGTGTCCGGTGCTCCCTGCTGAGCGACTGGGAGACAGTACCCCTACTCGGCTCCCGAAACAAATGCCCAGCCCGGACCACAGTGGTGCGGCGCCCTCCCCTCTCTTGCCGCTATCGGATCCCGGCGGCCACCGCCAGGCGTGCGGCCTCCGCCAGGCCGTCCCGCCACGGTTCGCCGTGGCCCGGCAGGACGGTGTCGATCTCGTATTCGGCGACCTTCTCCAGGGAGGCCAGCGCCGCCCGGCTGTCCTGGGTGAAGGCCCGACAGATGACGCAGGGGCCGACGTGCCCGGCGACCGCGTCGTTGGTGACCAGGGCGTCGCCGGTGAAGGCGAGGGAGGCGTCCGGGAACACGTAGCTGGTGCTGCCGCGCGTGTGCCCGGGGGTGTGCACCGCCAACGGCAGGCCGGGAACGTCGAGTCGGGTGTCGTCCGTGAAGGTGCGGAGCTCCCGGACCGCCGGCGTGCGGAGTGCGCCACCCCGGGCCAGGTGCAGCGGTGCCCGCAGGCCGCTCGGGCGGCGGACCGCGTAGCCGAGGAGGGAGCGCTCGGGGCGCCAGACCTGGTTGAGGCGCCGCGGTTCGGCCAGGATCGGCGCGTCGGACTCGTGCACCCAGACATCTGCCCCGGACTCCACGCGGACCCGCTCGGCGAGGCCCACGTGGTCCGGGTGGCCGTGGGTGATCAGCACCGCCGCGATGTCGGTGATGGGTCTGCCGAGAGCGCGCAGTGCCCCGAGCAGGCCGTCCCAGTGCGCGGGCAGTCCGGCGTCGACCATCACCAGGGCCGGGCCGGTGTCGACGAGGTAGAAGTTGACCAGGTCGTCGCCCAGCCGGTGCGCGGTGGGCGTCGGGGACTGAGGGGACTGAGGGGACTGAAGGGCGCTCATCCCGATCACCGGCCCAGCTGGATGGTGGTGGCGGGCAGGGTCGCGACGCGCTCGGTGCCGAGCAGTCGCGCCGCCGTCCGGGCGCCCGGGGGCGGGCCGTCGAGCAGCACGGTCGCGGCTGCGGCGGCCAGGGCGGCGGACGAAACGAAGGGCAGCCCGTGACCGCCGACCACAGCCGCACCGCCCGGGCTCCACAGGACGAACTGCGCTACCTACTCCTGGCCGCCCAGCGCGAGGGCAGCCGCCGGCTCGGCGACGCCCTGCGCCACCTGGGCCTCACCCCCGCCCAGGCCGAGGTGCTCGACGTCCTCGCCGCACACCAGCCGGTCACCCTGGCCGCCCTCGGGCGCCTGCTGGTCTGCGAACAGGGCAGCCCCAGCCGGCTGGTCGACTCGCTGGTCCAGCGCGACCTGGTCGGCCGGATCCCGCACGAACAGGACAAGCGCGCCGTCCTGATCCAACTCACCGGCGCCGGAAGCACGCTGGCCGCCCAGCTCGGCGACGCGACCGCACGGCTGACCACGGAGATGGCGGCCCGGCTCACGTCCTCGGAGGTCGACACCCTCACCACCCTCCTGCACACCCTCCTCGACGGCACCGACGCCGCCCGGGCCATCCGCAGCCGATACCCGCACTGAGCATCCCCGGCCGAGCGACTCCGGACGGCGACTCCGGACGGCGAGTCCGACGTGAACGGGCCGGGGTCGTGGCGAGTGCATCCGCCACGACCCCGGCCCGGGGCTTTCCGCTACCCGACCGGGCGCACCGCTACTTGAAGAGGCGGTCGCCGCTGTTGGCCATCCGGTGGGTGGAACCGTGGCGGTTCACCCAGTCGCGCACCAGGTTGACGGCATTGGCACACTGCCAGCTGTCGTCGTACTCACGCACGCCGGTGAAGGCGCCGTAGCCCGCGATGATGCCGTCCACCTGGGCGTCGCCCAGCAGCTTGTCGACGTACCACGGGTCGTTGTAGGTGGTCGTCCAGGACAGCGTGGCCGCGAGCCGGCCGGCGGCACGGTCCGCGGCGCCCTTCTTCAGTTCCGCGCACGTGTTGTAGGTGGCTTCGGTGCAGTTGCCGAAGCCCTTGGTGATGTCGCTGTCGCCGTAGTCCATCGCCCGGTGACCGTTGGGGATCCCGGCACCGGACCGGTTGAAGGCGTTCTGGGCCTGGTCCCGGGTGCCGGTCGTCGTCATGCCCTCCAGGCGGCCGAGCTTGCCCTCCAGGCTCTTCCAGCCGCGGCCGCCGACGTCCGGGGTGTTGCCGCCGTGGTACTCGTAGAACCCGTAGAGCACCTGGATCCCGGCAGCCGTCAGCCGCTGGGCCTTGTCGTGCAGTCCGGCGACGCTGCACCCGCGGTTCTGCTGCTCCCCGCAGTAGTTCGGGTCCTTGATGTCCAGCCAGACCAGCGACAGCCGGCGCCCCGCGTTGGCGTTGGAGACGATACGGTCGATCATGCTGTCGAAGCTGGGGCCCAGCCGGTTGTCGCCGGCCGAGGAACAGTCGTGGTAGGCGCGCCATTCGTTCGGGTTCCACCAGGCACAGACATCGATCTCGATGCCGTTGGCACCGTGCTTGAGCGCGGCGTCCACACCGTCCAGGGTGTCGGTTGCGCGATGGCGTAGATCGGGTGGCGCTGGTCGGCCGCGGCCGCCGGGGTCGCCGCGAGGGCGGTGACCCCGGCGATCCCGCACAGCATCGCCGTCATCGCCGGAAGCACGCGCCGGCCCGCACTGGTCCTGAGGTGAGTGGTCAAGAAAGGTACTCCTTCTTGTCGGTGTCCTGAAATGGACATGCCCACCTCACCAACTGTACGTTGCCGAACGGTAAATGGTCGGTAAACGGGTCCGGATGTCCGGAATGGAGACCAACCAGCCTATGCTGCAGGAATGGTGACGGCTCATCAGCTGCGCTTGAAGAACTCCACTTCGGCCAGGGCGATGGTGCGGCCGGGGCCGGTTCCGGCGGCCTCGCGGACGGTGAGCTTCACCTGGACGACGTCGCTGATCCCGGTCGCCACGGTCTGCGGGCCCGGCTGGTCGTTGAGCGTGATCTGTTGCCGGTGCAACTCGCCGTCCGAGGCCGTGACTTCCAGGGACAGGACGAGGGGACGGGCCTGTTGCTGAAAGTGCTGCGGGTCCGCGGAGTCGCCGGTGTGGATGATCAGGTCGACCAGCCGGAAGGGCGTCCGGAAGGTGAAGGTGATGGAGTCCCCGATCGCGGGCGCGCCCCAGTAGGTGTTGCTGAGGCCGTCGTCGGCGGCGGTCGCGGGATGGCCCTCGACCGCGGCGCTCGCCGAGGTCAGGGAGGGGGTGATCGGCGCGGTGTTGCCGAGCTTGTCCAGCACATCCTCGTAGGCGCTCTTGCCGAGCGGGTACAGCAGGATCCCGCCGACCACCAGCGCGGCCAGCACCAGCAGCGCGATGGTGCGGCGCAGCGCGTTGCCCGAGCCGCCGATCCGCACCCGGCGTCGGAACGGCCAGCGGGTGCGCCACCACGGCAGCTCCGGCGGAGGTGCGGTGTCGGTCAGCGGTGCCGCGCAGCGGCGGCAGAAGCGCCGTTCGGGCAGGTTGGGCGTGCCGCACCGGGGGCAGGGCGGGCCGTCCTGGGCCTCGTCGGCCGCGGATGCCCGAACGACGGGGCGCGGTGCGACGGGCTTGGCGGGCTGCACGGCCACCGGATCGGCCTGCGGTTCGGGAAGCGGAGGCGATTCGGGAACCGGCGTCGGGGCCGGATCGGGCGCCGGGGCCGGTTCCGGAGCCCGTGTCGGTTCGGGAGCCGGGGCCGGAGCCGGCCGCACGCGGGTCGAGGTTGCGCGCGGAGGCTCGGCGGCCGACGGGGTCGGCGGCTCCTCGGCGGGCGGGCTGGGCGGCTGGGCGTCCGGGACGGGCGGCTGCTCCCTCCTCGTGGCGCGCGTCACCCGTCGCGACACGGCTCGCCAGGTGGATTCGGTGCGCGCAGTCTCGGGCGCGGCGGGCCCGGCAGGCGCAGCAGTCTCGGGCGCGGCAGGCGCAGCGGCCGCCTCCGCGGCCTCGGTCGGCGCGGGAGTGGGCGCGGGCGCGGGAGTGGGCGCAGGCGGCGCCGGAGGCCCGGCAGCCGGCGTCGCCGGGGCCGTGGGCGTGGCCGGGGCACTGCGCGACCAGCCCAGGTAAGCACCGCAGTTGCCGCAGAAGTCGTCTCCCTCCCCGTTGGCCGTTCCGCAGTCGGGGCACACCGGCATCCGTCAGCCCTCCGTTCGCCCGGGTGGGCCGGGCAGGATCTCCACCCGGCAGGTCAGATGGACCGGGCAGCCCGCCCTGACGACGGACAGCACCTGGTCCTCGTCCAGCCCGGCGCCCGGCCCCGGACCGTCCAGGGGCCAGACCCGGATCAGCACCTCACCGTCCGCCGCGGGCAGTGGGACGGCACCGGGGGCGGTGGACCAGGAGGCGCCGCCGCCGTCGGTGATCTCGGCACCGGCGCCCAGTACCAGCCGCAGCCGCTCGGTGAGTCCGCGGCGGGTGCCGCGCCACCGGTGCAGTTCCACCGCGCGCTCGACCACCGCGCGGCGCACCTCCTCCGGCCAGGCCGGGTCGACGTCCACCGCGACCCAGGACGCCAGCCAGTCGAGGAAGTCGGCCGGTGCGAGGCGGGGCCGGAAGTAGGCGGGCAGGTTGTCCAGGGTGGCGAAGACCGGGGCGAGGACGGTGTCCAGGCCGGCCGTGAACCGCTGGGCGAAGTCGTCGTCGGCGAAGAGCGCGGGGAGCAGTTCGCCGATCGGGTGCGGACTGGGCAGTCCGGGAACGGCGGCCCGGTTCATGTGCCCACCTCTCCCCCAGCCTCCGGCCGGGGGTGCCCCCATCGCTCGCTCATGACCGCCCGTCCTCAGCCGGGGTGACCACGATCTGGTGCTGGTGGGAGAAGACCAGGGCGTCCGGCGGGACCTCGACCCGCTCGGCGGGGGCGCCCCGGCGTCCGGTGATCGGGTCCGCCGGGAACAGCCTCAGCTCCTCGACCCCCGTGACGGCGGCGACCCGCTGGAGCACGGCGAACACCTCCCCGTACTGCACCGCCCGGCCGAACGGCCAGCCCGTGCCGTCGGCGCCGCCGCGCAAGGGGTTGAGGTAGCGGTACAGCGCGGCGAGCACCGCCTCCCGGACCCGGTCGGGGTCGGTGGAGCGGGTGGTGAGCCGGGCGACGACCGTCACGCCCTGGTAGGCGGGGGGCTGTACGACGATCCGGGTGCCGATCAGCCGCCGTTCGTCGAGGGCCGTCGCGACGGTGGCCAACATCTGTTCGTCGGGGATCAGTTGCTCGAACCTCAGCCGGTCGCCGTCGTCCGCGACGGCGTCGGGGACGACCAGCACCCGCACCGCGCCGGCTTCCCCGCCGACGCCGGGCACACAGCTGATCCGGGCGGCGGACGGCGCGGCCTGTCGGGCGATCAGCTCGAAGTCCCCTGCGGTGACGGCGCGTTCCTGCAGCCGCAGCTGGTGCGGGGCGCGCAGTTTGGCGTTGTCCACGGTCTCACCATCGACCCCGCCCCTGGCCGCCTCGCGGTTGTCGACCCGGGCGATGTACGGGACCGAGCTGCGCAGCACCGTGATGGTGCTGCGGGCGACGTTGCCGGCGATCCCGCCGCCGGTGCGGTAGTGCGGGACGCGCAGCCGCGCGCCCTTGGGCGGCACCGCGCCGAAGGAGCGCAGGCTGCCGTCGGGTTCCCGGACCGCGGGCGGGAAGAGGAACTCGCCGGTGGTCGCGTCGAGCACCACGTGCCGGTCGGCCGGTGAGGAGTCGCCGAAGTGCTCGACGACCGTCCATCGCTGCCACCCGTCGCCGGCCGCGACCTCGACCACCGGAGGCTCGCCGTCGAGCAGGACCGGCGGCCTGGCCAGCCCGAAGCGCTGGCCCGCGACGCCCTCCGAGGTGCCGAGCGGCGCGTCGGTGACGGTCTGCGCGTGGACGGCGGTGGCGGTGCCGCCGACCGTGAACACCTCGGCCCGCCGAATGGTGGGGGACTCGGAGTAGAACGGCTGGCCCGGCTGCGGCTCGGTGACCCGGCAGCGCAGCCAGCCGGCCCGGCGGCCGGCGACCACCGAGGCGGTGTGCCCGGCGGGCACGAACACGACCACCTCGCCGGGCCGGTTGAGGCCGCCGGTGGTGTCGCCGCCGGTCTCGCAGGCGATCCAGCGCGCTCCGTCCCAGACCTCCCAGGCCAGCGGCGGCTGGCGCGGGTCGACGCCGACGCCCTCCACCCGGCTGTCCAGCCGGACGACCAGGATGCAGCGCGGCACCACGGCGGGCAGGGCGAAGAGCATGGCGTCCCCGGCCACCGGGCGCGACTGGAAGCAGGGCACGTCCGCGCCGTCGGCCAGCCGGGCCGTACCGTCGGACTGCTCGCCGGAGGCGGAGACGGTGACCAGCCGCTCCAGCGAACTGGGGACGATCGGCAGGTCCTCGGCGGTGGAGAAGACCACCGCGTCGTCGGTCTCGGTGCGCAGCGTGGAGACCTCGGTGCCGGCCCGCAGCAGGACGGTCTCCGGCTGAGGGGCGGAGAGCCAGAAGTCGACCTCGGCCCGGGCCGCGGCGGGAGGGAAGAGCCGGATGCCGAGCAGGTCGAGGAAGGCGGCGTAGTTCTTCTCCGGGACCCGGTTCAGCCGGTAGAGCAGCTGGTCCACCAGGTAGGCGAAGGTCTCGATCAGGGTGACACCGGGGTCGGAGACGTTGTGGTCGGTCCACTCGGGGGCGCGTTGCTGGACGTAGCGCTTGGCCTCGTCGACGAGCTGCTGGAAACGGCGGTCGTCCAGGTTCGGGGAGGGCAGGGCCATCAGCGCGCACCCCCGTCGACCGTGTCGAGGACGTCCGCGCCCGGGTGCTCGGGGATGGTGTAGAAGGGGAAGACCAGGTTGCGGCGGTCGTTGGTGGCGCGCACGGTGTAGTGGACGTCGATGTAGAGCGTGCCCTCCTCGACGCTGTCGAAGGCGATCACCACGTCGTCGACCTCGATCCGCGGTTCCCAGCGTTCCAGCGCGATGCGCACCTCGCGGGCGATCCGCCCGGCGGTGGTGCTGTCGCCCGGGGCGAAGACGTACTCGTGGATGCCGCAGCCGAATTCGGGGCGCATCGGCCGCTCGCCCGGGGCGGTGCCGAGGATCAGCCGGATCGCCTCCGCGAGCTCCCGGTCGCGCTCCACCATGGCGATGCCGCCGGTGGCGTTCACCCGTAGCGGGAAGGCCCAGCCGCGGCCTATGAAGCTGCCGCTCATGCCGCTCCCCCGATCAGCACGTTGAACGCGCCGCTGGTGATGGTGGCGCCGCAGGTGGTCTTGTCACCCATGCGGGCCGCCGGCAGGCCGCCGATGAGCACCACGCCCCTGGTCACCGAGCCGAGTCCGGGCTCGACGAGGTTGGCTGGGCCCATCTCCACGTGCGGGACGCAGGCGTGGATGGTACCGACCACAGCGGCGGGGCGGCCGCCGATCAGCACGGTCGCCACCTTGAGGGCGCCCGGCGGCGGAGTGGTGAGGGCACCGCCGTGGTCGGTGAGGTCGCCGGTCCGGGCTGCGGGGGGCATGTGCGGTCTCCGTTTCCTGCGGTGCCCGGGTGTTGGTGGGCACTCGTCGCTCTGCCATTGGTTCTTGACGTTTCGTCAGTCGATCCGCCGATCGATCGCCGGTCGATCGTCTGCTCGGTTGATCGGTGGCTCAGTTGATCCGGACGAAGGCCCCCTTGAGCACCGCCTCGGCGCCGCCGTCCACGGTGACGGACGTCGTGCCCCGGACGGTGACCGATCCGCCGCGCACGTTCACCGCGCCGGTGCCCGCGTCCAGGGTGATGCCGGAGGAGGAGAGCCGTACTGTGCTGCCGGCCGCGCCGCCGAGGCCGTGGACGGTCAGCACGATCTCGCCGCGCTGCTGGTCCAGGCTGACCTCCAGCTTGCCGTCGCCACTCGCCAGGTGGACGCCGGACTTGCCGCCCGGCACGTCCAGCAGCTCCATCCGGTGGCCCGAACGGGACACCACCGAGCGGCGGTTGACCTTGCCGGAGGCTCCGTCGACCAGCGGCACGTCGTGCGGGGAGGGCCGGTCCACGCCGTTGTAGAGCCCGCCCAGCACGTACGGGCTGTCCAGGTCGCCCTGTTCGAAGCCGACCAGCACCTCGTCGTTGACCTCGGGGCTGACCACGCCGCCGCCCCCGGCGCCGCCCCACTGCACGGTGCGCACCCAGTCGGAGACGTAGGTGTCGTCCAGCCAGGGGAACTTGAGCTTCACCCAGCCGCGCTGCCCGCCGCCCGGCTCCCGGACGTCGGTGACCACGGCGACGGCCAGGCCGGGCATCCGGGGCCCGCGCGGCGGGGCGTTGCCGCCGCTGGTCAGCCCGGCCAGCGAGCGGTCGGGGGCCGCGCTGACCACCACGGTGGTGCGGTAACCGCGGAACGGTTCGAGCAGGTGGCGCACCCCGGTGGCGGTGTAGCGGCCGGAGAAGGCGGCGCCGACGTTGCCCAGCGCGACGGCGGTGCCCGCCCGCAGCCGGGGGTTGCCCTCGGCGACCACCTCCAGCTCGCCGAAGCCGGCCGCCACCGAGGCGGCCAGCGACCGGGCCACCGAGGCGGTCTCCGCCTGGGTGCGGTACGGGGTGTCGGCGACGGTCAGTTGGGACCGGCCGGGGAAGGCGGAGGCCACCACCGAGGGGCTCATCCCCGGTTGGACGGTCCGGGAGGTCACCGCCGGCTCGGTGGCGACCAGGGCGCTCTTGGTGGTGACGTTCCAGCCGCGCGCCTCGACCGTGTCCGCTCCCCCGGCGCCGGTCAGCACGCCGCGCAGCTCCAGCAGGTTGCGGCCGTACTCCAGCACCAGCGGGTTCTGCGACGCCGGGGTGGAGGGGGCCGGTGCGCCGGAGGCGGGGTCGGGCCGGACGAACTCCAGCTTCCCGTCGTCGTCCACCCGCACCTGGGCGCCGCTCTCCTGCGCCAGGAACTGGAGGAACTCCCAGTCCGGGACGTTCGCCTGCGAGAGCTGCTGGTGGACCACGGAGAAGGAGTCGACCTTGCCGCAGGTCAGGCCCGCGCCCGAGGCGACCTGGCGGACGATGTCGGCGGTCGTCATGTTCCGGAAGGCCTTCACCCGGCGCCCGCGCATCAGCCGGTGGGTGACCGCCGAGGCCCGCACCACGGTGTACGAGCCGGTGGTGTCCACCTCCAGCTCCAGCGCGGTCACCTCGCCGGTGAACAGCCGCGCCCGGGTGTTGCCCTGCACGGTGACCACGGACACCTTCAGCGGGGTGCCGATGGTGATCCCGGTGGCGGAGAGGAAGGTGTGGTCGGCGTCCCGGAAGGACAGCACCGCGGTGTCGGGCAGGCCGACACTCTCCTCGATGTCGCAGGAGACCAGCTGGGTCGCCCAGATCGGCGGCAGCGGGCCCGGCGCCTCGACGACGGGGTCGGCGGCGAAGGACCGGCCGCCGCGGGCCTCGGGAGTGGTCATGGCCGTCCGCCCTGGGTGGGTTCGCCCGGGGCGTGGCCCCGGTCCTGATTCCGGGTGTGGCTCTGGATGAGTTCCTCGATGCCCGGCACGATCAGGTCCGCGCCGGGGACCAGCGCCAGCGGATCGTCGATGTCGTTGGCCTCCGCGATGGTGCGCCAGGCGGTGGCGTCCCCGTACGCGCGCCAGGCGAGCATCGGCAGGGTGTCGCCGGCGATCACCCGGTGGGTGCTGCGGGCCTCCGGCGAGCCGGAGGTCGGGTTCTGGCCGGCCGGGTCGACGCTGGCCTCGTCGATGGTCAGCGAGCAGACCGCCCGCAGCGCCTTCCCGTCGACGTCGAAGAGCGAGTAGGTGACCGAGAGTCCGGTCAGCACCCCGTTGAACGACGTGGTCTTCAGGGTGCCCCAGTCCAGCCGGATCCACGGGCTGGCCGGCGTCTTGCGCGCCAGGCTGGCCGGGGTCGGCACGCAGGCCGTCATCAGCTGCTCCACCGCCCGCTCCACCGAGTTGTCGTGGGTCGCGGTGGAGTCCAGGAACACGTCGAGGGAGAGCGAGCGCGGACCGCTGCCGACGAACTCGGGCAGCGCGGACTCGCCCGCCATCCGGGACGGGGTGCGCCGCCACTCGGTGGTCTTGCTCAGCACCAGGGTCGCCGGGTTGAACTGGAGCCGGAGCTGCGCGAGCGTGCCGCCGGGCTGGGCGCCGACCGTGGACGGTGGCTCCATGATGGTCAGTTGGGCCCGGGTGACGCTGGCGGGGACCGCCGGGGACATCCTGGTGCTCCTTTCGTGGGTCGGGCTGTCGGGTGGGTTCCGTGGATCGGGTGGGGCTCGGCGTGCGGCGGGGTCAGGAGGGGCGCAGGCCCGCGTGGGCGATCTCCAGGGTCTCCATCGCAGCCTGGGAGTTGGCGGGGTCGAAGGACGGTCCCTCCCAGCGCACCGGGACGATCCCGAGCACCTGCCAGCCGACGATCCGGCTCAGGTCGGGCCGCAGCGCCACGATCTCGCCGTCCTTCGGCTCGACCTTGCGGACGATCTCGGACAGCCAGCGGGCGATCTTGGTGGTGTCGGCGGTGACCGCGCGGGTCAGCGTGATGTTCGACCAGGTGATGCGGCCCGGCAGCTGCCAGGCGAAGCCGTTGTTGCCGCCCTCCGCGTACTGCTCGATCTCGACCTGGGCGCCGAGTCCCGAGCAGGTGGTGAACTCGCCCAGGTCGTTGCCGCCGATGGTCAGGCTGAAGAACACACTGGACGCGAAGATGTTGTCGGTCATCGCTTCTGCTCCCTGCTTCCGGTCACGTCGCTGCTGCGGCCTTCTGCCGGCCGTCCGCCTGGTCCGCGCGTCGGCCCGCGTTCTCGGTCGGCGGTCCGGCCCGCGTTCCTGGGCCGGGCTCAGCGGCGCATGTCGTACGGTTTGCCGCTGCGCTCCCGGCCCCTGCGCAGTTCGGTGCGCAGCAGCCGGCCGACCGGTTCGACCAGGCGCCGGGCCAGTTCGTCGAGGTCGGCGGGGTCGGCGCGCCGCTCGGCGCCCGGAACGGCGGGGGCCTTGCCGGGGGTGTGCGCGGCGGGCGGGGCGCCGGGCGGGGCGGGTCGGGCCGGCCCGGCGAGCTGCACGGTGGTGGGTGTGCGCGCGGGCACGGCGGTCAGCGGCACCCCCGTCAGGCCCGTCTGCTCGGCCACCCGCTGCAGCAACCGGGCCGTGGCGGGCGACGGCGGTGCGGACGGCGCTGGCGAGGCGGACGGAGCGGACGGGGCCCCGGTGGCGTGCCCTGCGGGCAGGGCCCGGGACACGACGAGCGCGGGTGCGGGCGCAGGCGTGGGCGCGAGTGCGGTGGCGGGCTGCGGGCCCGGTGCCCAGCCGCTGCCCGACGGGGCCGCGAGGGCGGGCGGCTGCACCGGGGACGGCTGCGGAGGCCGGGAGGTGGCCGGCAGGCGCTGGACCGCCGGGGCCGTCACGGGCCGGAGCCGGACAACCGGCGGGCGCGGGGCGCTCGCCGTGGCGGACGGCAAGCCGGGGATGCCGGGGCCACCGGTGCCCGGCCGCCCACCGGGCGCCGGTGCGGCGGACCGCTGCACGGCCGGGTGGCCCGGGCTCGCGACGCCGGGCTGCGGCAGCGCCGGGGCGACGGTGTTCACGGCTGCCGCACGGGGCCGACCGGGCAGGGCACGCGATGGGGCCGCCGGTGCGGGCGCGACCGGGGCGGCGGCAGCCGCCGCCGGGCCGCCGGGCGCTGACGGGTGATCGGCGGCGGTCGGCTGGTCGGCCGCCGTCCGGCGGACCGGCCGTTGCGACGGGCGTCGGGAGAGCGCCCGTTGCACCGCGGCCACGACCCCGCGCGGCGCGGCCTCCCCCGGGGTGGAGGGCCGCACCGAACTCGGCCGCGAGCCCGGCCCGCCGGCTGCGGCGCCACCGCCGTCGGCCGCCCTGACCGCGGCTGCCCCGGTGCCGGCGCCCGGCGAGCGCCGCGCCTGTGCACCCGAACGCCGCGGAGCGGCAACGGCCTGTGCGACCGGCGCCTCGCCGTCCGGACGGGAGTCGAGCGCGTTGGGCCAAGCGGCCCGGACCACGGGTGGCGTCGGCGCCGACCCGACGCCTCCGCCGACGGGAGCGGCGGCAACGGGCGCGAACGGTGCCGGCGCAGTGGCGAGGGCAACCGTCATCCGGCGGTCGCCGAGCAACCCGCGCTGCTGGCCGATGAGTCGAACGGCTCGCTGCACGCCCAGGCCGCCGGCGGACCGGCGCGCGGGGACCGTCACGGGAACCACCGGAGTGCTGCCGCCTGTGAGCGGGGCGCCTGCCGGGCGCGTCCCGGGAACGGTCGGCTGCGCGGCGGCTCCCGGCCGCCGGTCCGGGCCGCTGCCGGACGGCGATACGGCGGAGGCACCCGCCGTCCCCTGCGGGGAATCGGAGGGCGCCGGGCGTCCGGCCGCCGGTCCGCGCCGGCCGCGATCCGCGCCGGAGGGCGCGCTGCGGCCACCGGCGGCCGGGTTGGTCGGACCGGCCGATCGCCCGTCATCACCGGTCCGGACCGGGGACGTCACGTCCGCCGGGCCGTCGCCGGGGCGTCGGGGGGCGCGCTGCACGGGCAGCCCCTCGCCGGCCGCCGGCGAGGCGGCGGCAGAGGTGGCGGCGGGGGCGGCGTCGCCCGTCGCCGGGGCCGCGATCCGCCGGACCGGTCGGCGCCCGCCGAGCAGCGGGACTGTGCCCCCGGCCACGGACGCCGTCGGCGGCAGCGCGTCGAGCGGCGCGCCCAGGCCCCCGTGCGTACGGGCGGGGGCCGGGTCGGACGGGACCGGCGCGGCACGGTCGGAGGACGGCGACGAGGACGGTGCGGGCGAGGACGTGGCGGCCCCGGACCGGGCGCGCTGGACGGGCGTGCCCTCGGCGGCCGCACGCTCGGGGCGGGACGGTGCCGGGCGGGTGGGCTCACCGGCCGTACCGGTGCGTCGGGCCGGGCCGGCGGCGTCCGCGCCCGCGCCTCCGGGCGGCCGGACATCAGCCAGCCCGCCCGTCCCGGGGCCGGTGGACCCCGTGTCGGCGGGGACGACGGGCATGGCCGGCCCGGCCGGGGCGGCGCCGTGGGGCCGGGGGCCGTCGCCGGCCGGAGGGGTGGCACTCGCGGGCAGCGCGGTCAGCGGCGCACCGAGGACCGGGCGGGCGGGTGCGGCGGTGCCGGTCGCGGCGGCGCGCTGGAGGGTGCCGTCGGCCGGCCCGTTCCGCATGGGTGCGGGGGCTCCGGCCGGGCCGGGCGCCGGTCGTTCGGCGGCTTCGCCGCTCGCGGACGGGCGGCGCGTGCCGTCGACCGGTGCTTCCGTCCTCGCTGCCGGCCGCGGCGCGCCCGTGCTCCGGCCGGCCGGCTCGGTGACGGCCTCCGGCGCCCTGACCGGCCCCGGGAGGGCCGCCACGGGGCGCGCGGGCAGCAGGCTCGGGCGCCGCGCGACGACCAGCGGGGCACCGACAGGACGCGGCCGCACCGGCCGGTCGACCCGGACCGCCGGGTCGTTCGGGCGCGGGGAGGTGACGGCCGCCTCGGGCGTCGCCTCGACAGGCGCCGGCAGGCCCGGCGCCGCCGCAGCGGGAGTCACGGCGGGTGTCACGGCAGCGGCCCGTGACACTGCGGGCTTCGGTGAACTTCCCCTCACCACAGCGGACTTCGGCCCACCCGGTACGGCCGCACCGGGTAGCGCCGCAGCGGGCCTCGGCGCACCGCCGTCGGCGCGCTCGGCCGCCGCTCGCGGTTCGGCCCCGCCCGTACGTGCCGGGCGCGGCCCGGACCGCACCGGAAGCCGTCGCAGCCGTACGGACCGCTGGACCGGTCGCGCCGACCGCGCCGAGCCCGACTGCCCCTCCTCCAACGGTTCTTCGGCTCCGACATCGTGCGGGACGACCGGCACGACGAGCTCGTCCCCGCCCGTGCGGACGGGGGCCGGGGAGCCCGGCCTCGCCACCGCCCGCAGGATGCCGACCGGGGCGGTCGGGAGGACCGCGTGGCCGAGCGGGCCGCAGAGCGAAGGGTCCTGCCAGGCGGTGAGCCGGGACCGGAACCTCAGGCCGTCGCTGACACCGTGGGCGGGCGCGGCCAGGGTCGGGACCAGCGGCGCGACCGCCCGCCAGCCCCCGTCCCCGGCCGCCGGGCGCTGCCGAGCTGCCGCGCCCGTGCCCCCGACGGCCTCGGTGCCGCCGGAAGCAGCACCGGAAACCGCGCCCTCGCCGCCCCTGCGGCGGCCGATCCAGTCCCGCAGCCCCATCCGACTCACCCGCCTTCGCTGATACGGGTGTTGAGCCGCGCGATCTCGCGCACCCACTGCCCGCGTTCGCGGTGGGTCAGGTCGAGGACGTCCTCCCGCTGCCAGTGGAAGTGGTAGGCGATGTACGCGATCTCCTCGTACAGCCGAGCAGGCGCGTACGTCACGATTCCCCCAGGCGCCCACCGGCGAGGTCGACCTCGAAGGCGCCGTCGCAGTGCGGGCAGGTCACCGCGGCGCGCGTGTGTCCCTCGCTGTTGATCCGCTGGTAGAGGTCCTGGAGGAACGCGACGTCGGTGGCGTACATCCGCTCCACGACCCCGGCGTGCACATCGGTGATGTCGCCCAGCCTGGTGATCACGTGGCCGAGCAGCACCACGCTCAGGTAGGCCGGGTTCTCCTTGACCCGCAGGTCGATCTGCGGCATCAGCTCGTCGCGGGCGGTGGCCAGGCGCATGGCGCCGTGCCGGTGCACGGTGCCCTCGTCGTCGACGTAGCCGAGCGGCAGCTCGAACTCGAACTCGGTGTGCGGCGCCCGCCCCCGGGGCCCGGCCGGTCCGGCCTGCCCCGGGGCCTGCTGCTGCGGCGCGGTGTTCTGTGGGGCCGGAGCGCGTTCCAGCAGCTCCTCAAGGCCGATCTTCCGCCTCACTCGACGCTGATCTCCTCGAACACGATGGTCACGGTCTCCGTCGCGGCGCTGGACTCGCCGGCGCTGAGCGTGGGGCCCTCCCAGCGGCTGGCCCAGGCGTTGGTCAGCTGGATGCGCCGCAGGGTGGCGCCGGTGGTGTCCTTGACCTCGATGGTGAGGTTCTGCCGCGCGGTGTTGATCGCCCCGTTGTTGAGCGTCTCCTTGATCCAGTCCGTGAACGCCCCGCTCTTGTCCAGGCCGCGGGTGATGGTCACCTCGCCGGGCAGCCGGGCGCCGGGCTGCTTGCGGACGATCAGCTTGCCCTCTTGGGTCACCTGCTTGTACTCGACGACGTCCTGTTCGACCGTCAGGTTGCTGATCTCCTTGACGGACTCGACGTTGTAGCCGCCGAGTTGGACGCCGAATATGTGTGTGGAGAGCGGATCGCCTTCAGCCATGGCTTGTTGTCACCTTCCGATGCGATGCGATGGGGACCGGGTCACTCGTTGACGAGGCTCGTGCTGTCGGAGAACTGGGACAGCCGGAACACCACGAACTCCGCCGGCTTCACCGGGGCGACGCCGATCTCGCAGACCACCTGCCCGAGGTCGATGGACTCCGGCGGGTTGTTGTCGCGGTCGCACTTGACGTAGAAGGCCTCGGCCGCGGTCTGGCCGAACAGCGCACCGCGCCGCCACTCCTCGGTGAGGAACGCGGTGATGTTCCGGCGGATGCTGGACCACAGCCGGTCGTCGTTGGGTTCGAAGACCACCCACTGGGTCCCCAGGAGGATGGACTCCTCCAGGTAGTTGAAGAGCCGACGCACGTTCAGGTAGCGCCAGGCCGGGTCGGAGGAGAGGGTGCGCGCGCCCCAGATCCTGATGCCGCGTCCGGGGAACGCCCGCACGCAGTTGACGCCGATCGGGTTCAGCAGATCCTGTTCGCCCTTGCTGAGACGGATCTCCAGGTCCACCGCGCCGCGGATGACCTCGTTGGCCGGCGCCTTGTGCACGCCGCGCTCGGCGTCGCTGCGCGCCCACACCCCGGCGACGTGGCCGCTCGGCGGGACCAGCACGTTGCGGCCGCTGGCCGGGTCGAAGACCTTGATCCACGGGTAGTAGAGAGCGGCGTAGCGGGAGTCGAAGCCCGCCTCCTCGTTACGCCAGGTGCGCATCCGCTGGGCGTTGAGGCCGGGCGGCGGGTCGAGGACGGCGATCCGGTCGCCCATCTGCTCGCAGTGCGACATCACGGCCAGTTGGACGGTCCGCAGGCCCTCGTCGTCGAGGTCGCCGCGCTGGTAGGCGCTCATCAGGTCGGGCACCGCGACCATGGTGATCTCGTCGATCGCCTCCAGGCCGGAGAAGCCGGTCCGGGCGGCGACGTCGCCGACGTACTCGGCGGGGTCGAGCCGGCCGGCGGGTGCGGCGGCCGGCGCGGGTGCGGGGGCGGCGGCGAGGGCGTGGGTCTGGCGCTCGGGGCGGCTCGGCGCGGTGCCGGGCTGTTCGGTGACCGCGACCAGCTTCGACTCGCGCAGCTGGGTGACGACGTAGCCCTTGGTGTTCCTGCGGGTCGACACGTCGTAGGTCTCGACGACCTCGGCGCCCCGGCGGACCAGCAGGCGGAACCGGTCCTCGGGGACGTTCTCCCCCTCCAGGTCGGCGATCTCGACGGACACCTCGCCGCCCGCGCCGGGCAGGGCCGAGAAGAGGAAGCCCGCGACCGCGACGGGCGGGGCCGCGGCGGGGGCGGGGGCGCCGGCGGCGGAGGCCTGCCGGGCAGGGTCGCCGACCCGCACCACGTAGGCGGAGCCGCCGCCGTTGGCGAAGAAGCCGTACACCGAGTGCGCCAGGTAGGTGCCCTCGGTGAATCCGCCGAACCGCTGGACGTACTGGTCCCAGTTGGTCACCAGTGTGGGCTCGTGGAAGGGCCCGGTCTCGGCGAAGCCGACGAAAGCGGCGACGGCCGTGCCGACGCCCTCGATCGGCCGGGCACCGGACTGGACCTCCTCCACGTACACGCCCGGGGTGAGGTACGACGGCATTCGCGCTCCTTCGGGTGGCCGGTCATTCGCCCCCGAGTCTGCTGCCCGGGCGCCGTCCGGGGACATGTCCCCGGGTCCCGGACCGGGGGCAGGAACGACTGCCCCCGGCGGGCAGCGCGGCGGGTACTCACAGGCGGCGCAGACGGCCCCTCCGCCCCTGACGCCCCGGAGGTCAGGCCTGCCCGGTGGCCCCGACGGCGCCCAGCCACGGCCCGAACTCGCTCTCCAGCACCAGCCGGCCGAGCTTGCGGTACTCGCCGACCACCGCGGCGACCAGCTGCGCCATGCCCAGCGGGGCGCCCGTTCCGGCGGCCAGGTAGGCGGCGGAGACCGCGCAGGCCCGGATGGAGCCGCCGGTGAGCTCGAACTGCCGGGCGCAGAAGTCCAGGTCGAGGTCGTCGCCGCGGGGCAGCCGCGGCCCCAGGCAGCGGTCCCACAGCAGGCGGCGCTGTGCCTCGTCCGGCAGCGGGAAATCCGCGATGACGTCCAGGCGCCGGGTGAACGCCTCGTCGAGGTTGGCGCGCAGATTGGTCGTCAGCACCGCGATCCCCTCGAAGGACTCCATCCGCTGGAGCAGGTAGGCCGTCTCCACGTTGGCGTGGCGGTCGTGGGCGTCCTTGACCTGCGCGCGCTTGCCGAACAGCGCGTCCGCCTCGTCGAACAGCAGGACGCCGTTCACCTGCGCGGCCTCGGTGAAGATGCGCTCCAGGTTCTTCTCGGTCTCACCGATGTACTTGTCCACCACCGTGGACAGGTCCACGACGTACAGTTCCATGCCGAGTTCGGCGGCGACCACCTCGGCCGACATCGTCTTGCCGGTGCCCGACTCCCCCGCGAACAGGGCGATCACCCCGTTGCCGCGGCCGCCGCCCGGCCGCATCCGCCACTGCCCGAGCACCTGGTCGCGGTGCCGGGCCCGCAGGACGAGTTCGCGCAGCCGGGCGGCGGTGGGGTCGGGGAGCACCAGGTCGGCCCAGCCGACCACGGGCTCGATCCGCCGGGCCAGGCGGGCCAGGCCGGCGGCGTTCTGCGCCCGTACCGCGGCCCGCAGGTCCTCGGCGCGCACCGGACGCCGCTCGGCGGCGGCCGTCCTGGCCGCCACCGCGGCGGCCCGCTCCAGCTTCTCCCGGTCCACCCGGTAGGCGGCCACCGCCTCGGCCAACCCGTCGCTCAGCTCCGCACTCAGGGGCGTCCCGCCGGTGGCCAGGGCGCGGGCCCACCGCTCGGCGCGGCCGCGCGCGTCCGGCGGCGGCGCGGTGACCACCACCGGGCTCTCCCGCGCCCAGGCCGGGTCCCACACCTGGGGGCCGTGCACGATCAACGGGAGGCCGGCGAGCTCCGCGCACAGCTCGCGCAACAGGGCGGCCCGCTCGGGCCGTTCGGGTTCGAGCCGGTCCAGCGGTCCGAGCACCACGCCGCCCCCGCCCAAGCGCGCCTCGCGGGCGAGCACCCGCACGGTGCTCCCCGGCGGGCGGGCGGCCAGCGCGGCGGCGTCGACGACCAGTGGCGGCGGGCCGTCGGCCGCGAGGGCGGCCGCCGCCAGCGGGCCGGCGTGCCCGCTCCGGTCCAGCAGGTGTACCAGTCCGCCGTCCGCCGCGGCCGCGCGCAGCCGCTCGACGGGCTCCGCGGTCACGTCCGTACCCGGGGCGGCCCGGCAGGCCAGCCCGGCGAGCGCGTCGTCCGGTTCGTCGTCGCCGAGCAGATGGGCCGTCACCCGGTCCGGCACGCGCAGGGTGCGGGAGAGCAGCGGGCGCTCCGGCTCGGCGATCTCCAGCAGGCCGCCGGCGATCAGCGGGGCCCGCGCGGAGAAGCGGAAGCGGCCGGCGCCGGCTCCCGGCTGTCCGCACAGTTCGAGGGCCAGCCCAACGGTCGCCCGGCGCCGGGTCAGGTCGTCGTTGAGGTAGCCGTAGAGTTGTTCGAAGCGGCTGTCGAGGTCGGGGGCGAGGGCCACCAGCAGGAGGTCGAGGTCCACCGGGAGCAGCCCGAAGGCGGCGCTGAGCCGGGCGAGCCGCGAGCCGGGCGGCGGCGCGGGCGCGTCAGCGCCGCCGGCTCCACCAGCGCGGTCAGGGCCGCCGCGGCCCGTCGCGGCGGAGACCGCCAGGATCCGCTCCACCGCCTCCGGGCCCAGGTACTGGCCGCGGTAGGGGTCGTCCGGGTCCGGGTCGTCGGCCCTGCGCTCGCGCACGGCCGTCCGGACCCGTTGCTCGACCCGGTGCAGCCGCTCCCAGAGGGGGTCCGGGGCGGTCGGTGGTGCGGCCACGGCGGGCCCGAGGTCCAGGCTCATCGCGCCCCGCCCCGGGGCCGGCGGCCCGGCGGGAGCGCGCGGTCCCGGGGCGCGGCGAAGCCGCCCGGTCCGGGGTCCGCGCCGCCGTGGTAGCGCAGTCGGCGGCCCGGGCCGTCGGTGGCTTCCGCGCTCTCCCGGGTGGTGTCCTCGACGCGCACCACCAGTCCCTCGGTGACCGGCGGACCCACCGCGCTGAGGGCGGCGGCCAGCGGGGCGAGCACCCTGAGGTCGATCGAGGGCCGCAGCTCCCCGCCGAGCGCGGACCAGACGTCGGACACCGACGGCAGGCCGGTGTCGCGCCCCGCGATGTCCAGCCCGACGGTCAGTCCGAGCCCGGCGAGCGTTCCGGTGAGCACCCGGGCGGGCAGCGCGTCCACGGCGGTCAGGCACTGCAACACCTCGGCGAGTAGCCGGTGTTCGTCCTGCGGCCGGTTGGTCCAGACGGTGACCAGGTAGGCCAGCTCGAACCAGCGGGGCGCGGCGCGGTGGCCGACCACCAGGCCGTCCGCGTCGTACTCCGCGACGGCGCCGGCCTGCCGACGGGCCGTCTCCTCGCGGATCCCGTAGAGGAAGACGCTGACCGTCGGCGCGGTGCGCCGGGCCGCCAGGTCCCGGGTGGGGGCGTCGAAGACCACTTCGACCCCGCGCTCGGGCAGACCGGCCTCGGCGAGCAGCAGCCGCAGCGCCTCGTCGACCTCGTGGATCACCGTCGCTCCACCTCCCCCGGCGGGCCGATGCTGCCCTCGACCACGAGGAAGGGAGTGGTCACCGGGGAGAATCCGGGGCCGTCGGCGGTGATGGTCCGCGGGCCCGTCTCGTCCTTGGGGAGGATGAGCAGCTGGCCCGCGAAGGTGCCGTCGGCCCGCGGGTAGGTGGGCGCCGCCGCGGCGGTGATGCCGGGCTGCCAGGTGAACCGGACCGGCACGCCGGGCGGGAAGTCCACGCCGCGGACGGAGGTCACGAAGCCGGGCTTGCCGATCGGCGGCACGGCGACGATGCGGGGCTGCAGGATGCGCAGCGGGGTGCTCGCCCGGTGCGGTCCCGGGCGGGCGTCGGTGCCGGTGGTGGTCAGCTCCGCGGTGACGGTGGTGTCCAGCGCCGCCTCGGGTGACAGCACCACCCGGACCACCTGGCTGCCGCCCGGGGACAGGTCGGCCAGCTCGCAGGTGCCGCCCCGGCAGCCGGGGGGCAGCGCCTCGGTGGGCACTCCTGCGGGCAGGCCGAGCGACAGGCGCAGCCCCGTGGCGAGGGCCTGTCCGCTGTTGCGCACGGTGTAGCTGACGGTCACGTGGCCACCGACGTAGCCGGGGTCGGGCTGGGCGTCGACCGCCACGTCCGGGCCGGCCGGCGGCGTCGGCGCGGGGGCGGGTGCCGGTGCCGGGGGCGGTGCGGGGGTGGGCGAGGCGGGGGGTGTCGGGGTGGTCGTCTGAGTCGGTGCGGGGGTCGGCGAGGCGGACGGCGTCGGTGTCGGCGTCGGCGTCGGCGTGGATGTCGGGGTCGGTGTCGGTGAGGGGGTCGGCTGGTCCAGCACCGGCAGGATCGTCTCGGCGGAGTCGTCCCCGGGGTTCGGGTCGACCACCGTCCCGGTGACGCTCCAGCCGAAGGTCTGCGGGCCGCTGCGGGTGCCGATCAGACGGGCGGTCACCCGGACCTCCGCCCCCGGCGCCAGGGTGCCGAGCTCGCAGCGCAACGCCCCGGCGTCGCACCGCCCGACCGGTGTGGTCAGCCCGCCGAGCCGGGCGCCGGACGGCACCGAGGCCGTGAGGACGGTGCCGGGCGAGGGCGCGGGGCCCTTGTCGGTGACGGTGATCGTCACATCGGTGCCGCCGTCGACGGGGACGGCGGGGGTCCGGGCGGGCGCGCTCAGCGCCAGGTGGACGGACTGCTGGACGGCCGGTTCCTTCTGGCGTCCCGGCAGCCGCCGGTCGAGCGGGGTGAGCGTGCTGGCAACGAAGTCGTAGACGGCCAGCCCCTCCGGCGAGTTCGGCGGCAGGGCCCGGCGGGAGGTGAGCACCAGCTGCGCGCCGTTCGCCGTCCAGGCCACGTCGCGGGGCTGGAACGGGCCGACGTCGGAGGTGTCGGGCAGCGGCCGGGTGCAGGCGCCCGTGTCGTGCTCCAGCCCGGTGGGCAGGACCACCGTGCAGTCGCCGCCGGTGGGCGAGGTGACCAGCACCCCGTCCTGTCGGTTGTTCCCGCCGTCACCGGCCTTGCGGTTGAAGGCGATGCGCCGGCCGTCGGGCGAGAACACCGGGCTGTCGTCGATGACGTTGCAGGTGCCCGGGCAGATGGCCCGGCTCAGGTCGGTCTGCCGGGCGAGGTCGTCGGCGGGCACGGTCCAGATGTGCATGTTGCCGGCGTTGCCGTCGATCACGGCGGTCCGGGAGAAGGCGATCAGCTTGCCGTCGGGGGACCAGAAGGGCTCGCCGTCGGAAGCACCGGGCTGGCCGGGCGGCGGCTGGACGGTGCCGACGATCGCCCCGGTGGACGCCTGGGCGATCATGATCCGCCCGGGGCGCGCGGGCTCCTTGCCGCTGCCCGGGGAGCTGCGGCTGAACACGATCAGCTTGCCGTCCGGTGAGAAGGAGGGGTCGGTGTCGCGGTCGAGCGGGCCGCGCCCGGCCAGGTTCATCGGGCGCGGGTCGGAGCCGTCGGCGTCGGTCAGCCAGATCCGTTGGATCCGCCCGGCCGGCGAGTCCTCGTAGCGGGTCACCACGATCTGCCGGCCGTCGGGTGTGTAGGCCTGTCGCTCGTACCACGGGTCGTAGCCGGGTCCGGGGTGGAAGAGCGGGTCGGCCGCCGGGTCGGGGTTGGTGTTGAGGTCGGCGGCCGGGTCCTCCTTGAGCACGCTGATCCCCAGGTCGCGCGGGTCGGCACCGTCGGGGCGGACGTCCTGGAGGTCGGCCACGTTGGCGGCGGAGGCGCTGGTCTGCTCCACCACGGGGCCGCCCTCGGTCTGGGTGCCCAGCCAGGTCGGCGTCGCGATCAACCGGTTGGTGCTGTAGAGCAGTTGGGGGTCGGTGCAGTCACAGGTCGGCGCGCGGTAGAGGTTCACCACCGACGGCTCGACCGGGATCGGGGGCTTGAGCCGGTCGGTGCTCAGGAAGAGCACTCCGCTGCCGTCGGCCAGCCAGGAGGCGGAGCCCGTCCGCCAGGTGGACCCGGTGCCGGGGAAGAACGCCTTGTCGCCGCCGGTGGGCGAGGTGAGCATCAGGGTCCGGCCCTGGTCGCCCTTGTCCCAGGTGTAGACGATCTGGTTGCGGTGCTGGTCGTCGTTCAGCGGGTTCCAGGTCGGGTCGAGGGCGTTGCCGGTGGTCACGTCGGTGACCTTGACCGGCGCACCGCCGGTGAAGGGCCGCAGGTAGATCTGGGTGTGCGCCGGGTCGCCGGTGCAGGCGTATGCGACCCACCGGCCGTCAGGCGAGACCGTCGGATGGGTCTCGTCGGCCGAGCCGTCGGTCAGCCGGCGCAGGCCGCTGCCGTCCCGGTTGACCACCCACAGGGCGTGTTGGGGCCTGCCACCGGGCCCGGTGGGCTCCACCGCCTCGAAGACGACGCCCTTGCCGTCCGGGGCCAGCGCGGGGTGGGCGGTGTCCATGCCGGTGGTGAGTCTGTGCACCGCGCCGGCCGCGTCGCGCAGGTAGACCTGGGGAAGGGTGGCGTCCCGCAGGCTGGTGAACACCAGCTCGTTGCCGCGGGCCGACGGGTCCTGGTCGAAGTGGACCGGTCCCGGCCCGAACAGCGAGGTGCTGGACGCCGCGCCGGTCACCCGGCCGAGGCCGCGGTGGTTGGTGCCGGCGAAGACGATCCGCCCGCCGGCCGGGTCGTCGGCTGCGGCCTGCGCCGTGGGGCGGCCGTGCCCTTCGGGTGCGGCGGAACCCAGGGTCAGCACGGCGGCCGCCAGCGCGAGCAGGATCGCGCCGGCGGCACGGGCCGGCCGCCGGGTGGAGCGGGGAGTGCCGGTGGCGCCGATCACGCTCGACCTCACAAGGTGGCAGGGGCGGTCTCCCCCGCGGTCTCATCGGCCGTGGCAGGGGTGGTCTCCCCGGCAGTCTCATCGGCTCGGGCGCCCGGGAACAGAGCCCGGGTGCCCGAGCCGGGGGTAACAACCTGTGTCCCCAAAGGGCAGGCCGTCATGGCCGCGGTCGGCCGTCCACGGTCTTCGGCGGTCGTCGCTGCTCGTCGACCGCCCGCGATCCTCAGATCAGGCCGCGCCGCATGGCGTACCCCACCGCGTGCGCCCGGTTGCGCAGACCCAGCCGCGTGATGATCTCGTGCAGCACGTTCTTGACGGTGCGTTCCGAGTACGAGGTCTTGGCGGCTATCTCACTCGTGTCGAAGCCCTCGGCGACCAGCCGCAGCATCTCCGCCTCCCGGGCCGTCAGGGTCGATAACGTCAGCCCCCGCCCGTCGAGCATGGTGCGTTGGAGAATCCCGATCCGGTCGAGCAGTTCACCCAGCAGGTCGCCGGGCATCACGCCCTCGCCGTTGGCCAGGGCGGTGATCAGGTGCACCAGCCGGTCCTGGTCCGCCTCCGAGCGGCGCAGCACGGCGGCGACCCCGCACTCGACGATGGTCTGCAGTCCGCCGGCCTCGAAGTGGCCCACCACCAGGCCGATCCGGCCCGAGGTGGCGAGCCGCAGCCGGCGCAGGTGCTCGGCCACCGCCTCGGTCAGGGCGTCGACCACCAGCAGGGAGACCTCCGCCCGCCCCGCCTCGCCCTCGCTCAGCAGCTCCACCTCGGGCCGCTGGCGCAGCTGTTGGACGACGCCGGTCTGCAGGATGAGGTCCTCGGCGTACACCGCCACGGGTATCTGGGCCGGCTTGCCGCGGCTCTGAACGGGCACGCGCGCCCCGGATGGACGGGCGCCGCCGGACCGCGGTGTCATCGGGCTCCGCCGGGTGGTGACGGCCTCCTCACGGGATGTGTCGGTCGACGTCATCGAACACTCCATTCTGCAGTGGACCTGCGGTGGTGACGGCCGGCCGCCGCGGGGCGGAGCCGGTCGTTGGCATGGATGGGGCGGGCGCCCCGATCTCGCGGTTCGTCCCGACGGCACCGGGCCGGGGCGACGGCACCGGGCAGGGTCGGTCTGTCCGCACGGGCAAGGGGTGTGCCCACGGCTTGCCCGCACGGCCCTCTCCGCGGACGGTCCGGCGGCCCTACCGTCACGCCATGACCACATCCGCCGAACTCGGCCTGCCCGCACTGACGGTGGCGCCCGGTGGCGTGGCCACCACGACCCTGACGGTACGCAACGACCTCGACATCGTTGAGGCGTACTCGCTGGAGGTGGTCGGCGACTGCGCCGCGTGGACGACGGTCGAACCGGCCCGGGTCTCCCTCTTCCCGGGGACGTCCGAGACGGTGACGGTGCGCCTGGCCCCGCCGCGTTCGTCCACCGCTCGGGCCGGTGAATTCCCGCTCGGCATCCGGGTGTTGCCGACCGAGCGCCCCGAGCTGATGACGGTTCCGGAGACCACGGTCACCGTGACGCCGTTCCACGAGCTGCAGGCCGCGCTCGCACCCCGCCGTCGTCGCGGCTGGCTGCGCGGGCGCTACCGGACGTCGGTGCGCAACCTGGGCAACGCCCCCTCCACCGTGACCCCCACTCCCGGACAGGCCGGCGAGGACCTGCGGTTCCGGGCCACCCCGGAGCGGCTGCGCCTCGAACCCGGCGAGTCCGGCGAGCTGCGGCTGCAGGCACGCGCCCGCAAGCTGATCTGGTTCGGCAAACAGGCGTCCTGGCCGTTCGAGGTCACGGTGGGCCCGGAGCAGGGCACGGAGGGCAAGGGCTCGGACGGCAAGGGTTCGGACGGCAAGGCGGCGAACGGAAGCGGCGGCGCGGACGGGACGGACTCCGGCGGCAGGACCGAGACCGCCCCGGCAGCCCCTGATTCCCTGACGACAGTTCAGAAGCCGCTCCTTGACGGCGAGTTCATCCAACTTCCGATCTTCCCCAAGTGGCTTCTCGCCCTCCTGGCGGCACTGCTCGCCCTGTTGCTGGCCTGGTTCGCCCTGGTCCGCCCGGCGGTGCGCAGCTCCGCGAAGCAGGCCGCCGAGAAGGTCGTCGCCCAGCAGAGCGCCACCCCGGCCCCGACCCCCGCCGCACCCGCCGCACCCGCCGCACCCGCCGACGGTGCGCCGACGAGCCCCTCCGGCGGGAACCCCGGCGGCCAGGGCAAGCCGGGCACCGGGCAACCGAGTGCCGGTACCGGCAACCGCGGCTCCGGTCCGGGCATGGCGGTGCCGGGAACCGGCCAGCAGAGCTCCGCCACGATCGAGGTGCAGACCGCGAACAGCGCCTCGTCGGCGGGCAGTTACCAGGTGCCGCACGGCAAGGTCTTCGACATCACCGACATCGTGGTGGCCAACTTCCAGGGCGACCAAGGGCTGTTGACCATCACGGCCGGCAAGCAGACGATCACCACCATCGCCTTGGAGACCTTCCGCAACCAGGACTACCACTGGGTGACTCCCATCCAGGTCCCCGAGGACCAGGCAGTGACGGCGAACGTGACCTGCGAGTCACCGGGCACCCCGGCCTCGGGCAAGCAGGCGTCGACGTGCCACGAACTCCTCAACATCAGCGGAACGCTGAGCGACATCAGGCAGGGGAACTGAACCGGTGCGCAGGGTGACTCCCCTCCCCTTCCCTCCCCGGGCAACCGGACCGGAAAGGTGCACCCGGCGCCCCGACCATGTCAACGGGCCCCTTTCTCCGGAATCGACCCGCCCATCTCCGCGGTCCCCCCTTCCGCACCTCCCCTCCCACACCCCGTGACCATGTCAACGCCCGATGGATACCGTGACCCGTTCGGGCACCTACCGCCAAATCGCTCGAACCGTACCGATGCGAACGACCTGCCCTCCCGGGGAACCCGGACAGGCCCCGGCGGGCAGCCGGCCCGTCCCCCCTGGACGGCGAAGTCTGCCCCGGCGCGCTGCTGACGTTCCGTCGGTACAGCAGTAGCTTCGCGCTGTTCCCGCACCGAATGTGCCATGAGAACCGCATACGCACCGAATCGTCACAAGCAGGGGGCGCCCGATCGCCGTGCGCGCCGAGGAACGGGTTCCGCGAGCTCCCACCACCCGCCCCGGCCCGATGCCCGCCGCTCCGCCGAAGCCCCTGGCATAGCGGGGGTCGCCCTGGCGACGGTCCGGACGGACCTCCCGCACGGACGGCCGCCGGTGTCACGCCGCGTGCTCCGGCTTCGGCCGGCCCACGCGGCTCCTCAGGCGCCGACGGCCAGCCGGCGCCCCTCCTCCAGGAAGGCCATGACGCCGATGGCGCCGCCCAGTTCACGGATCGTCCGGCCGGCACCGAACGGCGCGTTCCAGAACCCGCCCCGCCGCGGGGTGTGCGGGCCGACGTACGCGTACGGCTCCGGCCGGAACGCGTCGCCGGGTGAGACGCCGTAGTTCACTCCGTCGACGCTCACCCCGAGGTCGAAGTGCTCCGGCCAGATGACCGGCTCCGCCCTGGGGAACAACCCGCACAGCGCGGCCTCACCGAGCGCGAAGCAGTGCGCGAGCCGACGGGCGGCGGACGGGTCCGCCTCGACCACGTCGTCGGCGGCGACACCCGGCCCGTCCGGGTACAGCCCGGCGGGAGCGCCGACCGTGAGCCCCAGGGCCGCACCGAGCGCGGCGCAGGTGGTCCATTCGAGCGACAACACCTGCCCGGGCGCGACCAGCTCCGCGCCGATCACCCGCAGCCGCGGCTCGACACTGGTGGCGAAGCCGCCCGGGCAGGCGCGCAGCCGGATCGTGCCGCAGGCCCGGTACTGCGGCCCGGCCAGGACCAGCTCGGCCACCGCGTGCAGGGCACGGCGGGTGCGTAGGTACGTCTCGCTGTCCATGGATGCCATGGTCTCCCAGAAAGGGTGCCTGCGCATTGACCAGTCACGATGCTCGTGAGACCACGGCACCGCGAGGCCGCGACCGCGGCCGGGGGCGGCCCGTTACCGTCTCGGTCCCGCCAGGGCGTACAGCACGGTGCCGGTCACCAGCAGGGCCACCGCGGTCCGGGTGGACGCCTCCGTGCCGGGGGGAAAGGTCATCCAGCAGACCGTCTTCCCCACGGTGTTGGGCGCCAGCGGCGGGACGAGGACGGTGAACGCGAGCCAGCCGGTCGGCAGGGTCCAGGCGAGGTGTGCCCCGCACAGCACCGCCCCGAGCGCGGCCAGGCCGACCAGGCCCGCGCTGTCCCGGACGACGACCTCGGTGGGGGCGAACTTCGGCCCCACCGCCTGGACCGCCAGCAGCGCCGCACCGGCGACCGCGCCGATCAGCAGCGTGTGCGCCGCCCGGCGGGGCGCCCACCGGATCGCGGCCGTCCTGTCCAGTGCGAGATCTTGCCCGCCGAGCCCGACGGAGCCAGCCGCCACGCTCGCGGCGAGCACGAAGAAGGTGATCGGATTGATCGCATCCACCGCACCCGTGGCGTCGCCCCGGTTGAAGGCCCACGCCGCCAGTGCGATCAGCGTGACCGCGGCGGCCGAGGTGGGCACCTGCCGTGAACGCGCGTACAACATCAGCCGCCTCATCGCGACGCGCCCCCCGCCAGTACCTCGCGCAGGCTCGCCGTGCCGGAGAGGGCGGCGGTGCGCAGCCCGGCGATCCACGAACGCTGCTCGGCCGGCGCCAGCCCCTTCAGTTCCTGCCAGGCGGTGTCGGCGTCCGCCCAGGTCTTGCGCGAGTACTGGTCGGTGCCCTTCTCCTCCATCGGTTGGAGGGTGGGGTCACCGAGAGCCCAGCTCGCGGCGATGCTCTGAAGGGCGACGTCGTCCTGTCCCCCGCCCTCCCGGGGGGTGCGACCATGGCGGCCTGGTGCCAGGCCCTGGGCGACCAGCGCGCGGGTCAGATCCTGGCCCGTCGCATCGGCGAACAGCTGTTCGTCGAAGTCGACCAGCACCACGTCGCCGGACAGTGGGCGGGGGTCGCCGAGCGCGCGCAGCTTGGTGTCCTCCCGCACCGAGTTCGGCGCCTTGTCGCCCAGGACGTCGTGCAGCACGCGCAGCGCCTCCTTGCCGCGCGGCGCGAGCTCGGGCAGGTGTGAGCGGTTCGCCTGCGTCACGCACACCGGTCCGTCGCAGACCAGGGTGGCGGCGGCCTTGTCGATGACGTAGGTGTCGCGCGCGGCGGCCGGGATGATCAGCAGGGCCAGGGCCGCGCCGGCCAGGGCGGGGGTCACCGCGAGCAGGCGGGCCCGGCGGGTCGCGGCCGCCAGCAGGGCGAAGCCGGTGGTGAGCAGGCCGAGCAGCCAGAGCGTCTGGCCGAGGTGCACGGAGCCGGACAGGGTCAGCAGCATCTGCCGCGGCTCCGCGGTCGCCGGGGACAGCTGGGCGAACCGGTTCGGCACCCTACTCGACGGCACTTCCCCGTCAATGCCCATGCGCAGGAGGAGGCCCGTCAGCATGAGGAAGACCACCACCAGGGCCGGCGGGGTGAGAACGGAGGGCAGCGCCCGCGCGACGCCCATGCCGAACACGGCCCCCGCGACGAGGGCCAGCGCCGCCACGAGCGAGATCGGCAGCCAGCCGAGGCCCGTGTAGGTGGTCGGACCGAGCGCCACCTGGGTGCCGCCCACGAGGACGAGGAGACCGAAGCCCGCCGCCAGCACGAGCGCCAGCGCACCGGCGGGCACCGCCGCACGGCGCCAGGCCGGCAGCGGCGTGGTCGTCAGCAGTTCGGCCATCCGCGAGCGGGATTCGCGCAACCCGTACACCGCTCCCATGCCCACCACGAGCGGCCACCAGAAGGCCAGCAGGTACCGGGTCCACATGGCCATGGAGGTCCACTGGGCCGTCCACCCCTCATTGCCCCTCCACCAGATCCCGTCGATCAGGCAGAAGACCGCCAGGCTGCCGCCCAGGACGACGACGCCGGGCCACGGGGCGACGGAGCGCTTCAGTTCTGTGCGCAGGACACGCCCGTTCACCAGGTGCCCCCCTGCTGCCCGGAGGTGCGCAGCAGCGCCGAGTAGCCGCGCTCCAGGGGGCTGTCGCCCGGGTACTCGGTGCTGCCCGCTGCGGCCAGGTCGTCCGGCGTGCCCTGGAAGACGAGTCGGCCGTCGGCGAAGAGCACCACGTCGGAGCAGGCGGCCGCGACGTCCTCGACCAGGTGGGTGGAGACGACCACACAGGTGTCGCGGCCCAGTTCCTGCAGCAGTTCGCGGAAGCGCAGTCGCTGCGCCGGGTCCAGGCCGGCCGTCGGCTCGTCCAGCAGCAGCACCGCGGGATCGTTGACGATGGCCTGGGCGATGCCGGCCCGCCGCACCATGCCGCCGGACAGGGTCTTCATCCGGTGGTCAGCGCGGTCCGCCAGGCCGACCCGTTCCACGGCCCGCTGGACGGCCGCAGGAACGTCCGCCTTCGGGACCTCCTTCAACCAGGCCATGTACTCGACGAACTCACGCACCGTGAAGCGCTTGTAGTAGCCGAAGTCCTGCGGAAGGTAGCCGATCCGCCGACGCAGGGCACGGTGGTCGCCCGTCCCGCCCACGGAGGTGCCGAGCAGCTCCAGTTCGCCTTCGGCGGGGCGCAGCACGGTGGCCAACGCCCGGATCAGGGTGGTCTTTCCCGCCCCGTTGGGCCCCAGGAGGCCGTGGGCGCCGGTGCCCAGGGAGAGGTCGAGCCCGTCGACGGCCATCTTCTTCCGTCCGACGCGTACGCTCAGACCGCTGGCCCGGATCTCCCAGGCGTAGGTCTTCGGCGCGGTGTCGGCCGCGCTCATCGTGGGCGACATGCGGTGGTCTCCTTCAAGGGTCGACGATGGTTTCACGGCGTTGCGTACGCCTTTCTGCGGACGATCACGGCGCCGATGCCGAGCGCGAGGAGCAACCCCCACACGGGCAGCCGGTCGGGCTGCAGGACGAGCCGCAGCGCAAGGGGGACGTGGCCGGTGGCCCATGCGGGTACCACGACGACGGCGCCCCACGCGACCACCAGCCCGACGGAGGCGCGGGTCACGCCGACCACGCTGCCCAGCGCCAGGGCGGTGGAGGTGAAGGCCAGGGAGGGCAGCAACCACTGCGCGGCCGACAGGGTTCCGGTCAGCCATCCCCCCAGCAGGAGCCCGGGCAGGACCACCACGAGGACCGCCGTGGTGCGTCTGAGGAGCAGCGGCAGGCCGGCCCGGGCGGTCGAGGCCGTCAGTTCGTGCGCCGGGTCCAGGCCGCGCGACCACGATGCGGCGACACCGCACAGCGGCAGCACGGGCGCGATCGGCAACACGGGAGAGGCCCCGCCGAAGAACATCGGCGGCGCGACCGCGGCCAGCAGCAACGCCGACAGGGTGACGACGACGGTCATGGCCAACCACGGGGTCATGACCGGCGTGAGCCAGGCCGAGACCCACCTCGGCCGGTGGCGCCGCGAGGGCGCCCCGACGGCCGCGTCCAGCTGCGGTTCCAGACCGGCCCGGACGGTGTCGAGGAGCACGGCGACGTCGGGCGCCTCGGTGGCCACGGCGGCCGCCAGGTGGCTCCGGCACGGCGCGCACGTCTCCAGATGGGCCTCCAACGCCCATACGGTGTCCGCGGCCATCGTCGCGTCACCCCGCGCGTAGTCGTCGATCAACCGCCTCGACGCGCACCCCTTGGTGATCCGCTCGTTTCGCCCGCTCATGCCAGCGCCTCCCGCATCGCGATCCGGGCCCGGCGGGCGCGGGTCTTGACCGTGCCTTCGGGCAGTCTGAGCAGGACGGCGGTCTCCCGGACGGAGAGTCCGTCGAGCACCGTGGCCTGCAGCACCTCGCGGAGTTCCGGCGCCAGTCGCCGCAGCGCGTCGCCGACGTCGCCGCCGACGGTCCCGGCGAGTGCCTCCTCCTCCGCCGCGGGCACCACCGCCCGCTCGGCGGCGGCGACCGGCGGTTCGGCGTGGTGGGCACGGCGCCGGAACGCGTCGACCAGGCGGCGCGCCGCGATCGTCCACAGCCACCCGACGGCCGTCCCGCCGACCGCGCTCCCGGCGAACGCGCCGGCCGCACGCCACACCGCCAGATAGGTCTCCTGCAGGACTTCGGCGACGATCTGCTCGTCGGCGCAGCGGCGGCGCAGCCGCACCGCCAGCCATGGCGATGTACGCCGGTACAACTCCTCGAACGCCCCGCGGTCACCTCTGGCCACCAGCCGAAGGAGGCGTTCCTCGTCCAGCTCGTCCGGTGCTCTCCTGCGTGATCTCACACCAGCCAGACGCCCGCCGCAGCGCGCAGGTTCTGCGTCCGCCGTGACCTGCGTCACAGGTCGCAATCCCGGCCGCCGACTCCGGTCCGGGCCGGGCCGCATCGGTTCAGTCCGGCCGGACCGGCGGGAACCTCGCGTCCGAAGCCCCGCCGGCCCCCGACCGAGCCGACGGGTGCCGCCCCGTCCTGCGGCCCGACCACCGTGCGCCACCCCGGGGGACCTCGGCGCCGTCCTCGGCCGGGCGCTCGGCTACAGGTGCTGCTCGGCCCAGATGATCTTGCCCTCGGGTGTGTAGCGGACGCCCCAGCGTTCGGCCAGCTGGGCGACCAGGAACAGGCCGCGGCCACCCTCGTCCTCGGCAGCCGCGTAGCGCAGGTGCGGGGCGGTGCTGCTGGTGTCGGAGACCTCACAGATCAGTGTGCGGTCGTACAGCAGCCGCACCTTGATCGGTCCGGTCGCGTAGCGGATGGCATTGGTCACCAGCTCGCTGAGCACCAGTTCGGTGACGAAACCGGCCTCGTCCAGGCCCCACTCGGTGAGCTGTCGGGTGGCCTCGGCGCGGGCCTCGGCCACGGCCGCGGGCGTCGCGGTCACCTCCCACTCGGTGGTCCGATCGGGCGCCAGCACGCGGGTACGGGCGACGAGGAGGGCGATGTCGTCGGTCTGGCGGACGGGCAACAGGGCGTCGAGCACCGCATCGCAGACGTCCTGGGGCGATCGGTCGGGGTGGGCCAGGGTGGCGGTGAGGACGTCCAGGCCGACGCCGATGTCGCGGGTGCGGTCCTCGATGAGGCCGTCGGTGTAGAGGACCAGGCTGCTGCCCGGCGGCAGTCGCACCTCCGTGGCTTCGAAGGGCATCCCGCCCAGGCCGAGCGGCGGGCCCGCGGGGAGAGCGAGCACCTCAACCGTGCCGTCCGGGTGGACGATGGCGGGCGGCGGATGGCCCGCCCGGGCCAGGGCGCAGACGGCGGTGGTGGGGTCGTAGACGGCGTAGAGGCAGGTGGCACCGGTGATCGCGAGCTGCCCCTCGGTCGCGGCCGTCTCCTGGTCGATGTGGGCGACCAGTTCGTCCAGGTGTCCGAGGAGCTCGTCCGGCGGCAGGTCGAGGGTCGAGAAGTTCTGCACCGCGGTGCGCAGGCGGCCCATGGTCGCGGCCGCGTGCAGGCCGTGGCCGACCACGTCGCCGACGACGAGCGCCACACGGGTGCCCGGCAGCGGGATGACGTCGAACCAGTCGCCGCCGACCCCCGCCTGGGCGGGCAGGTAACGGTAGGCGACGTCGAGGGCGCTCTGCTCGGGCAACGCGCGCGGCAACAGGCTGTGCTGCAGGGTGACGGCCATCGTGTGCTCGCGCGTGTAGCGGCGGGCGTTGTCGATGGACACGGCGGCCCGGGCGGCCAGCTCCTCGGCCAGGGACAGGTCGTCCTCCTCGAACGGACCTCGTGCCCGGCTGCGCCAGAAGCAGGCGACGCCCATCAGCACACCCCGTGCCGACAGCGGAACGGCGATCAGCGATGCCAGGCCGAACTCCAGCACCGCCTGTGTGCGCTCGGTGTCCTGCCTGCGCCATCCGGCGTCGCTCGCCACCTCGGAGACCAGCGAGGAACGCCCGCTGACGAAGCCCGCCGCCTGCGGGGTGCTCCCGGCCCACGTGACCAGCTCCCCCTGGGGGTACAGCGGCGAATCGTCCCGAACGCCCGTGACCGCCACCCGCCGCAGTACCACTGGGGCCCCGGCCGTCAGGCTCTGGGGTTCCTCGCCGAGCAGGACCTCCTCGGCGAGGTCGACGGTGGCGTAGTCGCAGAACTCCCGGGAGGCCGTCCGGGCGAGCTCCTCCGCGGTGCGCCGGACGTCCAGGGTGGTTCCGATGGTCACGCTCGCGTCGTACAGCAGCCTGAGCCGGCTGCGGGCGACCTCGGCCTTCCCCGCGAGGGCGAGGAGCTCGGTGGAGTCGCGCAGGGTGGTGACGCTGCCGGCCGGGCCTCCCCCGCTGTCGGTGGGGCGGTTGTTGACGGCCACCAGGCGGTTGCCGACGTGGATCACCTCGTCGGTGACCGGGCGGCCGGAGATCAGCAGGTCGGTCGCACGGGGGGCGAGGCCGAGGTCGGCGACGGCGCGTCCCTCCACGTCGGCGGGCAGGTCGAGCAGCCGGCGCGCCTCGTCGTTGGCGAGCAGGACCCTGCCGTCGCCGCCGACGATGGCCACACCCTCGCGCACCGCGTGCAGCACCGCGTCGTGGTGCTCGTACATCCGGGTCATCTCCTCCGGCCCCAAGCCATGGGTCTGCCGCAGGAGGCGCCTGCCCACCAGCGCCGTTCCGGTCGTGGCCAGGCCCAGCGCGACGGCGCCGGCGCCCAGGACGACCGGCAGCTGACGGTTGATCGCGCTGCTCACGTTGGCGACCTTCATCCCGGACGACACGATGCCCACGACCGCACCGTGGGTGTCCTCCACCGGGACCACCACCTGGTACTCCTCGCCGAGCGGTCCGTGCACCCGCTCGACGGTGACCCGGCCCTCCAGCGACGGCCCGATGGTGCCGACGAACTTCTTGCCGATCTGTTCCGGCTCGGGGTGGGTGTAGCGGATGCCGTTCCGGTCGGTCACCACGATGAAGTCGACGTGGGCGCCCTTGCGGGCCGCTTCGGTCAACGGCTGGAGCACCGCGCTGGGATCAGGGCCCTGCATCGTCGCCACCAGGCCGGGGCCGTGCGCGAACGCCTCGGCCGCCGCGAGCGAGCGGTCGCGCGCTGCCGCGAACCGGTCACTGCGGGACTGGATCAGCAGCGCGACGACCGCCGCCACCACGAGCAGCAGCACGACCAACACCTGCAGGACGAACATCTGACCCGCGACGCTGTGGATGCTCAACACCGACCGCAGTTGCCGCACGGACGGCTCCCGAGCGATCGGGTGTGGCTGCCGCCGTCCACGGCGGCCACGCGATCGGCCCGGGGGCCGGGGAGAGGAGCCCGTGTCTTTCGCCATACCCCCATGGTCCCGCCCCGGGCACGAGTGGGGCGCGGCAACGAAGGGCCTCGCCCGAGCACTCACGCACACCACGCACACCACGCTTGCCGCGCCCGCCGACCCGAAGCGGTCCCCCGCCCGTCCCCGTTCACCGGGGGACGGACCGGATCAGCAGCAGCGCGACGTCGTCGGTGCGGTGCTCTCCGTGCCCGGCCCGATCGACGAGCGCATCGGCCAACCGGTCGAGTGGTTCGCCGCCGTAGCGGGCCAGGGTGGCGGTGAGGTCGGCCAGCGCCCGGTCGAGGTCCGCACCGGGCGTGTCGATGAGGCCGTCGGTGTACAGGACCAAAGTGGTGCCGATCGACAGGTCGATGCGGGTCTGCGGGTAATCGGCGGCGGGATCGACGTTCAGCAACGTGCCGATGAGCGGCTCCAGTGCGTCCGCCCGGCCGTCCGGGCCGTACCGCAGCGGCACCGGGTGGCCGGCGTCGGCCAGCCAGGCCTCGCGGCGGGCGAGGTCGACACGGAGGTAGGCGCAGCTGGCCAGCAAGGCCGTGTCCAGGTCGGCCAGCAGGCGATTGGTGCGGCAGAGGACGGTGCTCGGATCGGCATCGGCTGCGGCGAAGGCACGGACGGCGGTGCGGATCTGGCCCATCAGCGCGGCGGCGTTGACGTTGTGGCCCTGGACGTCGCCGATCACGACCGCCACGCTGTCGGGCCCGACGCGGATGAGGTCGTAGAAGTCGCCTCCGACGTCCATGCCCGCGGTGCACGGCAGGTAGCGGGCGCCGATCTCCAGGCCCGGGACCGCGGGCAGCGCGCGGGGCAGCAGGCTTTCCTGGAGGCCGTGGGCGAGGACGAGCTTGGTGTCGTACAGCCGGGCACGGTCCAGGGCCTGGGCGATCAGTCCGCCGAGGGAGGTGAGGACGGCGCGTTCCTCCACGTCGAAGTGGTGCGGCTCGGCGAACGCCAGCACGCAGGTCCCGATCACCCTGCGCGAGGTGACGAGCGGGAGATAGGCCCAGGCGGCCATCCCGTCCTGCGTCTCGTGGCGGTTCGGGTAGAGCCGCTCCAACTCCGCACGGTTCTCGAAGAACGCCGGCACGGGGTTGGTGGACGCCTGGACACCGGGCGTGGGCTCGGTCAGCGGGGTGCTGTCGAACTGGTCGACCAGGCCGGGGCGATAGCCGCGGTGGCCCGCGATGCGCAGCCGGCCGCCCTCGGGGATCAGCACCGCCACGGCCTGACCGCCGAAAGCCGGCACGATCTGCTCGGAGATCATGCTCACCACGTCCTGCACGCTGATGGCCTCGGTCAGCGCGCTGGCGAGGTGGAGCAGGTGGTACAGCGCTCCGGGCCGGGTGTGCAGCGCCCGCTCGGCCGGTGCCCCGGTGGACCGGCCGCGGCCGACGGCGTCGGCGGTGACGATCCGGGCGGTGAGTCCGGACGCGTCCGGGAACAGCTCGAACGACAGCCACCGGTCCGGCGGCCGCAGGGCGACGAACGAGGTGGACTGCCCGCTGATCACCGCGGCCCGGCAGTGGTACTCGTACACCGGATCCCGTAGCCACGGCAGGACCGCCCACGGCCGGGAGCCCAGCAGTCGCTCGACCGGCTCGCCGAGCAGCTCGGCGGCGGCCGGTGTGACGGCGGCCAGCCGGCCGTCCAGGTCGATGTCGCAGATCCCCTCCGGAAGTCGTGCCGCCATCGTGGCGAGGGGATCGGCGGAACAGTGGTCCGCCACCGCGGGGCGCGGGCCGGGGCGGATCGGACGACCTGCCCGCGCCGCCTCCGCCAGTACCTCGGCCAGGCGGACGGCGAGCAGGTCGAGCTCGTCGCGTTCCCGCGGGGACATCTCGGGGGGATGCGCGGCGGGCCAGAGCACGAAGACGGACCCGTACACGGTCCGCCTCCGCGTGACGAGGGGCGCGGCCGCGAGGCAGAACCCGTACGGCATCGCGACGGCGACCCGAGGGAACCGGCGCGCCATGTCCTCCGCGCCGCCCACCCACACGACCTGGCCGCTGTGCACCGCTTCGGCCACCGGGATCGGCGAGGTCACGCCGATGTGCTGCCACGGCCTGCTGAACTGCCGTGCGGCCCCCAGCGTCATGGCCAGTTCGAGCAGCTGCCGGTCCTCCGAGAGCAGGTAGAGGCCCCCGATGTGCGCGTCGAGTCGGTCCGCCGCCGTCCGCAGGAGCTGCGCCACCGTCTCGAACCCCCGCCCGGCCGACGCCTCGGCGGCCTCGTGCCCGGGCTTCGGCGACGAATGCCACTGCACGCCCATCACGAGCACCCCATTCGAACCGACCAGTGAACCCGTAGGTCCCCTCCCATAGTGGCCCGGCCGGACCCACATAAGCTCTTCTTCGGACTCCCGAATCCCCCCTTCTGAAACCGTCATCGTGAGTAACATTGCACTCACTCTGTGAAATTTCACAGCCTGAAATATATTCGCAGTAGATAACAATGGGATAACAGTGGACTAGACCACTAGGCCTGCCGATCGACAAGTGACCTTCAGGCGCTGCTCATTGACGCTCGACATCCACCGTCTATGCGCGTAGCCATCAAGCGGCCCGGACTTGTCCGTTCCGCTTCCGAGGTGGCTCTGCCAGACTCCCCGGCATTCGGATTCACCTAACGGGGAGTGAGATCTGACGCATGAGCAGCCACCGCAGGAAATCGCGTCGAACGACCGTTGCGGCAATCGCCGTCGTGCTGGCCGCCGCGGCCGCGCTGGGCATCGGCGCCGTGGCCCAGGCAGGCCTGGTCAAGGGAACCGTCATCGGGGGACAGGGGAACTTCAGCACCGTCAACGAGCGTGTGCTCCCCTCACTCTCGGCCCGGATCTCCGGCCAGGCCGCGCCGGGCGACCGCATCCCGATGATCTGCCGCACCACGGGGGACACCGTCGAGAACGACAACCGCTGGATCTGGTCCGGCGCCTACTACATCGCCGACACTTTCATCAGTGAGGACACCGGGAACCTGCCGCTGTGCAGTTCCACCCGACCCACCAGCTGGACGGCGCTCGACATCACCATGCAGAAGCAGGTCCAGGACCAGTGGTGCTGGGACGCCTCCGGCCTGACGGTCGCCACCTACTGGGGCTACAACCAGTACAACCAGTACGACTTCTGCCGCCTCGCCCAGCGGGGCCGCTGGCTGGACTGCAACGACCGGCCCGCGACGCTCGACGACATGGCCAACGGCCTGTCCGCCATGGGCTTCCGCAACAGCGGCCACGACCTGAACCGCAACGCCTCGTTCAGCGAGGTCACCAACGAGATAGCCAACGGGCGGCCGTTCGCGGTGCGCATCGGCTGGACCTCGGGCGGCGGGCACATGAACGTCATCTACGGCTACGACAGCACCAGCAACATGATCGCGGTGGGCGATCCGTGGCCCAGCACGCAGACGTACACCTGGTGGAACTTCAACACCTACGTCAACAACGGATCGTTCCAGTGGACCCACTCCCGGGTCGGCATCCACGCGTGAGGAGACAACCAACCATGAGGACACTGAAGGCGGTCGCCCTCACCGCCGCCGCACTCGTGAGCGTCGGCGCCGCCACCACATCGGCCCGGGCCGACGGCGGGAGCGATGTCCCCGACTACGGCGCCGCTCAGCAGGTGCTGCGCTCCGGGCAGACGCACGACACCGTCTCCCGCTTCCTGGGCGCCGCGAGGACGGCGGCCGTGCCCGGGACCGGCGCCACAGCCGGTGCCGACGGCGGCAGTGCGGGCGGTCGGCCGAACACCCCGAACGCGGCCGCCGCGCCACCGTCGTTCCAGCTCAAGGACCCGGTCCCGATGTACGAGCTGTCGGTGGACTTCGTAGCGGGCAAGGCCCAGCCGACACCGCAGAACGCGCTCAGGCTGTCCTACCTCGCCTCGCGGGTGAGCGCGGCCGACGGTCACCAGGCCGCCGTACTGCTCACTCCGCCGGACAAGGGCGGCGGCTGGCGGCTGGCCGGCATCCGGGACGGTGACAACGAGCTCAAGCTCGCCGAACGCACCACCGCCGGCGCCCGCACCTTCACCGAGCCGCAGATCCACGCCTGGTACCGGCTCACCGCGAGCGGCGACGTCGAGCCGCTCAACACCGAGGCCACCACGGGCCTCGGTGGCAAGCAGAGCCTCCCGCTGGCCGCCTACCAGAAGCTGGTGACCGGCCGGTACGCGGACAAGCTCCCCGGATCCGGTTACGACCGGAGCGGGCTCGCCGGAGGGTTCGGACTGTTCGACGGCACGGGATCCGCGGCCGGGTCACCGCCCGGAACGCCGCCCCAAGTCCTGCCCGAAGCGCGATCCGACACGCAGACACCGGCGATCTCGCCGGCCTCGGCCTCGGCCGATCAGCCGTCCCCGATGTCGTGGCAGCTGCCGGCGGTCGGTGCCGCCGTGCTGGCCGGCGGCGCGGCCGGCCTCTACCTCCGCCTGCGCCGTCGCGGCCGCGGCGCACCGACGGACTGACATCCGAACGACGGACACACGAGGCACCGGGCGACGGGCGACACCCCGGCACGCCCGGTGCCTCGCGCCTCCCGGCCACACCCGGCCTGCCGCAGCCCGCCCAACTCCCGGACTACAGCCCGGGGTCGGGTGGTGCCGGCTCACAGCCTGACATTCGGTCGGCCCTGGGATCCGTCATTCCGTCGGCCGGCCTGGCCCCGTATCCCCTCGGCCAGGTCGTCCAGGAGGACGTCGGCGACCACCTCCTCGACGACGGCCGTCCGCAGCTCGGCCATCGCTTCGGTGAGGGCCGGGTCCCACGGTGCAGGTGTGAGGCGCCCGGGATCCGGGCCCGTGGGGAGCCGGTCCACGGCCGACCGGTAGTCCGAGGCTGCCATGCGCCAGGGGACGGCTCCGGTCTTGGCGAGGACGTGGGCCGCGATACGGATGCCCTCGCCGTCGAAGTCACCGTGGTAGTGCAGGGAGGCACCGTCGTCGGCGAGTCGGCGCAGCAGGTGGAGCACGGCGGTGTTGGGCCAGCCCGAGGTGCAGACGAGCGGCGGGCAGTGGGAGCCGAAGCGTCGGAGGGCGAGGGCGAGCACGCTGGGGTTCTCGGTGATGTGCACCGGCCCTGCGGGGCCGGTGAATTCACCGGGTGAGCGTAGTTGGGCGAGGGTGAGGCTGACGGGGTGCCCGGCTCCGGCACAGATGCGGGAGATTCCGGCGACCGGGCCTTCGCCCTCGGGGCGGAGACCGACAGCGAGCACGGTGGCGGAGAGTTCGGCGTCGGCGACGCCGGCCCGGCTCCAGAGCGCGCGCCGGGTTTCCGCGCTGTCCGGCAGGTCGGTGCCGTACTGCACCGCCAGGGCGCGCAGGACGAGGGCGGACAGCCGTGTCCCGTCGTCGAGGGCGTGGGAGTCGCCGTCGAGGAGACGCGCGGCGAGGACCGGAAGTGGCTCGCCGTCGGCCGGGAGTGCGGCGAGGACGGTCAGCGCGGCGGACAGGAGGCCCCGGGTCCGGGCGGGTGAGCCGTCGACGAGGCCGCCGGCCCGCAGGTGGCCGACCCATTCCGCGAGGACGGGCTGGGCGGCGACCACCTCGTGCCCGGCCAACCACCCCCACAGGGCGTCGCGTTGGCCGGCCTGGTGTTCGCGCTCGGCGGCCCGGTCGTGGATGGGGCCGAGGATCGCGGTCACCACCTCCCGGACAGGCCGGCCGCAGGCGTCCACCACGGCGGTTTCGAGTCCGGCGAGAGGAATCGTCGGTTCGGCCCCGGGCAGCCGGTCGAGCCCGAGGAGGTCGGCCAGGGCCTCCCGTCCGGCGTCGTCGAGCGGCCCGACCCGCACTCGGCTGACGGGGCGGCCGGTCGACAGGCGGTCGTGGACGGCCGACCAGAGGGGCCGGAGTTCGGGGAGGTCGAGGCGGTGGCGGTCCGTCATGTCGGCTCGTCCGTGTCGGTGTCGGCGGGCAGCAGGTCGGTGCCCGTCCAGGTGAAGCGGGCGCTGGTGACGGCGTCGTCACCGTCACCGCCGGTGATCAGCTGGTGGACGGCGATGCCGGAGAGCTCCCGGTAGGTGCACCACTCGTGGTCGGAGGTGAGCACCAGGTCGAGGTCGAGCGCTGCGAGGAGGGCGAAGACCTGCCCGCGGTTGACGGTGTCGACGCCGACGAAGACCTCGTCGAGCAGGATCAGCCGCGGGGACTGCGGCACCGCCTCGTAGTGGGCGGCCACGGCGGCGAAGAGCGGCAGGTGGAGGGCGATGGCCTTCTCGCCGCCCGAGAGCGCGCCGTGGAGCTTCTTGGTGAGCAGTTGCCAGCCGGCGCCGTTGGCGCGGTCGAGCTTGACGACGAACTGGTGCCAGGCGGTGTAGTCGAGGACCTGGGCGAGCTGTTCCTCCCATGTGGCGGCGGTGTTGCGGGTCTTGGCCTCCTCGATGCGGCCCCGGAAGAAGGCGTGCAGGGCCTCGCGGTCGGCCTCGGTGATCCGGGCCGGGTCCTTGAGCAGCAGCTCGCGGGCCGTGCGGGTGCCGGCGGGCAGGTCGGGGTGGATCTGCCAGACCAGGCGGACGGCCACCCGGGAGGCGGTGCGGACCCGTTCGAGGTGGCCGTTCATCCGCTCGACGAGTTCACCGGCCTGGCGGATGCGGGAGGCGAGGTGGCGCCGGGTGTCACCGGTGAGGGTCCGGTCGAAGAGACCGCGTTCGGCGGCGGTGATGTCGTCCTGGCTGCGGTCACGGTCGTTGGTGAGGATGGTGAGGAGGCCGGTCGCGCCGACCCGGATGCCGTCAACGGTGGCGGTGAGGACGTGGATGTCCTCGTCGGCTTCGAGTTCGAGGTCGGCGCGGCTGCTGAGGCTCTGGCGGGCACGGTGGACGGCTTCGGACAGGCGGTTCAGCGCGTCGCCGAGGTTCCTGGTGCCGTGCGGCAGGTTGGGCCACGTCGCGGCGGTCTCGCGGGCCGCTTCGAGGGTGGCGCGGGTGCCGTCCGCGGAGGTGAGGACGAGACCGAGGCCCGCGTCCTCGGGAAGACCGAGGACGCAGAGGCGCCGGAAGGCGCGGGCGGCCCCGTTGCGGGCCGCCACGGCGTCGTCACGCCGGGCCGCGTCCTGGGCCATGGTAGCGCTCAGCGAGCCAATCCGGCCTTCCAGCGCGATGAGTGCCCGAGTACCGGCATCGATCTCGCGGCGGGTCCGGTCGAGCGACGTCCGCAGGTCGCCGATCCGGGCGGCCACCTGGCGGTAGTCCTCACCGACGGTGCTCTCGACGGCCCGGAGCGTGGATCGGAGCCCTCGGGCCGTGGCGTCGGCGTCCTCGGCTTCGGCCACGCTCTCCTTGGCGACCGCCTGGGAGGCCTCGGCATGGGTGCGGGCGGTGTCCCAGGCGTGCTGGGCGGCCACCCAGGCGAGGTGGGCGTCCAGCCAGAGGTCGGTCTGTTCGCGCAGCGCGTCGACGGCCGTGGCGGTGACGTCCAAGGCGGTGCGTTCGGTCGGCAGGGCGTGCTCGGCCGAGGCGACGGCGAGGGCGCGGAGCGCGGACGCGACCTTGTCCTCCTGCCTCGCGAGCCGCTCGACGGCCTCGCGGACGGAGTCCTCGCGGGCGCCCACCTCGGACTCGGACTTCTCCCAAGCGCGCCTGGCCTGGTCGACCTCCCGGTGGTGCGGCCGGGACCGGAGGTCGGCGCCGAGGCGCAGCCGGCGGTCGGCGAGGGTGCGCAGCCGCGCTTCGAACCCGGCGACGTCGGTGTTGGCCTCGGCCAGTTCGGCGGAGAGTTCGGTGATCCGCCGCTGCCTGGCGCGTTCCCTGGCCGCGGCGCCGATGTGGCTGGACTCCTCCTTCGTCCACGTGCCGGTGGCCGTCGCGAGCCGCCAGCTTCCGTCGGCCGCCACGGCGGCCGGGTGTCCCGCGGGAAGGGTGGAGCCGTAGGCGATGCCGGCGAGCAGCCGCCGGACCTGACCGACCGGCACCGGGCCGTCGGGTTCGGGGGACAGGACGTCGAGCAGTGAGGGGCCCGCTGCGGGAGTGGCCGACGCCGGGTCGGCCAGTGTGTCGTGGCCGGGGACGGCGATGCCGCCGTCGGGGGTCATCCAGGCGTCCAGCAGGCCCGCCGCTTCCAGAGCCGCTTCGATGCCGGCCTGGTCGGCGGGCGGCACGTGCGGCTGGAACACCAGCAGTCGCCACAGCGGCGCCCCCGGCAGGGCCGACCGGTCGGCCGTGCGGGTGCGTGGTGGGAGCGGCGGGAGGTCGACCGCGGCCGCGGTGCGTTCCAGCTCTTCGGCGATCCGGTCACGCCGGGCGCGGGCGTCGTTCCGGCCGGCGCGGGCGGTCGTCTCATCGGCGGTGAGGTCGCTCTCGGCGGCGCGGGCGGCGGCTTCGACCAGCGCGAGGACGTCGGTCTCGACGGCGGCGCGGGAGGCGAGTTCCTCGGCGTCGTCGATGCGCAACTCGGTGCAGTCGGCCGCCGCCCACCGGCGCAGGAGCTCGGCGTGGGCGTCGACGGCGGTCTCGTACCCCCGGGCGTTGCCGTCGCGCCGCGCGGTCGCTTCGGCCAGCCGCCCGCGTGCCGTGTCGAGGTGGTCCTCCGCCGCCGTCCGGTCCGCGACGCAACGCTCGTGGTGCTCGACGGCGGCCCGGACCCGGGCGATCTGGCCGTGTCGCGAGGCGACCGCACCACGGAGCAGGCGGCGTGCGGCGCGCCCCTGCTCCTCCGCGTCGCCGGACGGACCCGGCGCGGTGCCGAGCATCGCCTGCACCTCGGTGCAGAGGGACTCCATGGCTGCCCGCCGCGCCGCACCGCGGGCATCCTCCCGGGCGGCGCCGGTGTGCTCGGCCCGCTGCTCCGAGCGCAGCCGTGCCTCGTCGGCACGCTCGGCGTCCTCGGTGGCCGTGCCAGCCTTCCGGTCGGCGGCGGCGCGCAGGCGGGCGGCGGTCCGGGCGGCGTGGTCGGCCCGGCGGCGGAGCTGGTCGAGTTCCTGACCCTGCCGGTAGATCTCGGAGTCGAGGAGCCCCTCGATGGCGCCGTCGATCTCCTGCACCCGGTGTTCGAGTTCCTCCTTCGCACCCCTGCTCTCCTCGCGCTCGCGCAAGGCTCCGGCGTGCTCCTCCTCGCTCTCCCGGGCGATCCGGGTCAGGTTGTCCATCTCGGTCGTCGCGGAGATGAGCGCGGCCGCCCCGGCGCGCAGGACGCGCTGGGCGTAGCCGCGTTGCTGGGCCGCGACGGCGGTGGCCGAGGCCACTTCGTCGTCCAGTGCCTTGAGGTGTTCGCGTTGACGGTCGAGGCGCTCGAAGCCCTCGGCCAGTTCGGTGATCTCGCCTTGTCCGAGCGGGGGCAGGGCCCGGGAGAGCAGGGAGGACAGCAGCGACGGGTCGAGGCGCTCGGAGAGCTTGGGGGTGCGGAGCTGGAGCAGGGCGGTGATCAGGGCGTCGTAGCGTTGCTCGTTCAGCCCGGGGAAGAGCGTGCTCCGGACCGTGGTGCGGTAGTCGGCCGGTGATCCGTGCAGCTCGCCACGGCCCCGCAGGGCTTCGGCCAAGGCTGCGCGGGTGAGCGGCTGGCCCGCCTCGTTGACCAGGGCGAGGCCGCCGGGGCGGTCGATCCGCGCGCCGGTGGTGAAGTAGTCGACGGTGACACCAGTGGTGTGCACGCTGGCCTGGAGCCTGGCACCGCAGGTGAACCAGGTGGGGCCGCCGTCGTCGCGGACGAACTCCAGCCACACGTATCCGACCCGGGTCTTGCCCGACGCGCCCTCACCCATCAGGTTCCAGTGCATGGTGCGCTCGGAGCCGCCGAAGGTCGACAGCCGGTTCGGCCGCAGGCTGGCGTCGAGCAGGAACGGCAGCAGCACCTCCAGCGCCTTGGACTTGCCGGTGCCGTTCTGCCCCCGCAGGAGCAGCCGGCCCTCGTGGAACGTGAAGGTCTCGTCGTAGTAGCGCCAGACGTTGAGGATGCCGGCCCGGGAGGGCTGCCACCGCGCCCCTTCCGCCGTCCTCCGGAGCGTGGCGGACTGCGGGGGTGGTGTCACGGTCATCAGCGGTCCTCTCTGGTTCGTGTTGCGGCGCCCTCGGCCGTGGTGGCCCGGTACCGGAACGCCGCGGGCCGGGGGACGGTGCGGTCGCCGATCCGGCGGGCCAGGCCGAAGTCGGCGAGGACGCGGACGGCATCGGCCGTGAGGCGCTGGGCTCCGTCCTCCGACTGGTAGCTCTTCGCCCACGCCGGGAACCGCAACAGCAGTTCGGTCGCCTCGGCACCGAGCTGTTCCGGCGTCAGCCCGTCCGGAGCAGCCGTCAGCGGTTCCAGCAGGAGCAGGGCGGCGACGCGGGCCGTCGCGGAATCGTCCGGGAAGCGGCTGTCGGTGGCGATCCCCTCCGGGTCGACGAGGAGCAGGCCCTCGGCCCGTTCCTCCAGCACGAAGCCGCCCTGCTCGGCGGCGCGCCGGACGATCTGGCGGCCCGTCGGCGAGGTGAGGTACGCCAGTTCGTCGGCGGAGAGCTCGTCGTGGTGGAGGACGGGATCGTCGAGGAGCCGGCGCAGCAGCGAGTGCCGCAGCCGGAGGTTGCGCTGCGCGTCCGAGGCGTCGGCACCTCCGTACCGGCTCTCGCGCACGGTGTCGCGCAGGAGTTCCTCGAACCGCAGCGCGGTCTCCTCCGCCGGTACGGCCAGCCGGGACGGCCCGACGGGCGCGGCGAGCAGCCGCATCAGCACCGTGGCGTCCACCCGGTAGAGCACCTTGGCCTGCGCCGAGTCCGCGAAGCTCTCTGTGACACCGTCCACGGTGAGAAGCGCGCCGTAGGACTCCAGCAGCTTGAGGACGTCGACGAAGGCCATGCGCTCGGGCCTGCTCGCCGTGTCGAAGGGCGGCAGCGCCTCATCGGTGGCGCAGGCTTGGACGACGCGGTCGGCGAGCAGACCGACCGTCGTCACCGGGACCGGCAGCAGCTCGGCCGCGACGACGCACAGCAGGGTGTAGCGGCGGCGGTCGAACGGCGCCTTGCCGGACCGCAGTCGGCGGGCGGGGCGCGAGGCGTCGGGGACGGCCCGGATCTTGAGCAGGCGCGCGTACCCCAGGCGCGGCTCGACCACCAGCTGCCAGCCGCAGTAGTAATCGAACCACTTCGTCAGCGGGTCCTGCCGGCGGCGGACCAGCTCGAAGGCGCTCGGGTCGCCGCGCTCGGTGACCAGCGGTCGGCCGAGGAGCAGTCTGATGCCCCGGGCGACGTCCTGCCGCTCGGCCAGGACCAGTTGGTTCGCGAGGGTGCTCATGGACACCTCTTGGTTGTCCGCCGGCTCCGCTCGCTCATCGCGCCTCCTGTCCAGCGGGCTCCCGCATGGTGCCCGGGCTGCGGATCTCCACCAGGTAGTCAGGCCCCTCCAGCCTTCCCCGAGGCGTCCGCAGGACGGCCCGTCCGCCGTCGGGCAGCGGCCGGAGGACGACCTCGACGCGACCGTCCGAGGTGACGGCCCGACGCGCACCGCTGCCGTCCGGTCGTACGGCCAGCGCCCTGCCGAGGAGGTCGAGCAGTCGCTCGAAGACCGAGTGGTCCAGCGTGCCGAAGCCGGAGAGCCGCACGGGCCCGTCGGTGCCCAGGACGTCCCAGGCCGCTTCGAGTTCGGCGCGCTCCTTCCGGGCCCGCTCGGCCCGGGTCGCCTTGATCCCGCCGATGTCGCGCACCCTGCCCGTCCGCGTGAACCGCTCCGTGCGGCCACTGGTGCGCAGCAGGGCCGACACCTCGACCGGCGGGGCCTCGGCCCAGGTGTCCGACGACGACACCAACTCCGGGTCGGGGTGGGCGAGATGGGCGTGACGGGACGGGCCGAGACCGAAGGCGGCCGCCCACAGGCGGTGCAGGTCGTCCTCGGTGGGTGCGGCGGCGAACCAGCGGGCCAGCTCCCGGAAGTCCTGGACGGCGCTGGAGGAGCGACGTCGCGACTCGGTGATCCGGTCGAGGACCTGGAGGAGCGTCACGATCGCCCGCCGCGCCACGTCGTGCAGTTGCTCGACACGGGGACGTGCCCCGTCCGTCGGCCGGAACCACGCCCGCAGCCCTTCCCAGCGCGCCCGGCGCCGTTCCAGCCACGCCGGCGCGGGATCGCCGCCGGCGACCGGCGGCAGCTCGGCCCCCCGCAACGCCCGCTCGTGCAGCGGGCCCACTCCGCGCTGCTCGACCCGCTCCACGGCGGAGGCGACCGCCTGCCCCCGCTGATCGAGGTTGACGAGGAACTCCTGGAGGTAGGCCACCGTCGCGGCCTTCACCTCCCGGAACGTCGCCAGGTCCGCGCCCTCGGCGCGCAGCAGGCGCTGCAACTCCCCGTTGAACGCCTTGGTGTTGGCCAGCAGCGCTTCCAGGTGCCCCTCCAGCTCCTGCAACGTCGTGAACACCCGACGGTCCGAGGACGCGGAATCCCCCAGCAGGACGTACAGTTCGTCGAGCCGGTCCGTGATCGCCTCCAGCACCGCCGTCTGGAGCGCACCGGTCGAGGCGAGTACGGCAAGGGCGTGCTCGACCCCGGCGAACGCGGCCTCGCCGCGCCGGGTCAGCGAGTACTGGAGGTTGCGGCGCTCGTACTCCTCGGCGGTGCGGTAGTTCTCCGCGTGGTTCTGGACGACGCCCAGCAGCTGCCACTCCCGCAGCTTGCGCAGCGCCTCCTGCAGATCGTCGTCGTGGATCGTGTCGAGCCAGCCCACCGTCCGCAGACGGGAGCGGACTTCGTCCAGCCCGAGAGCGGTCTCCAGCCGCTCGTTGGCCGCGCCGAAGGCCTGGAGGATCGCACCGTAGAGCTCGGCCTTGTCCCCCGTCGTGAACCGGAACATCTCCGGCGGCACCCTGCGCAATGGCTCCCCTCCCCTGGGCCCCAAGCCCCCTGACGGGCACCACAGTACGCGGACGCACCGACAGGACCGGCCCGGATCTCCATTCCGGGCGCCGCACCGTGGAAGCACGGGGCGCTCCGACCGCCCGACGAGGCCTCACTGCGCCCTTCCGCGATGTCGCTGCGCCGAACCTCATCGTCCGCCGGTTCCGCCGGGACCGGTGGGTGGCAGGGGCCTTGAGCCGTGCCCAGGAATGGCGCTGGAATGCGAAGAACCCCCATCCGGAATCCGGATGGGGGTTCTTCTGAAGAATTGTTCGGCGGCGTCCTACTCTCCCACAGGGTCCCCCCTGCAGTACCATC
>NZ_JBIRFA010000055.1:0-44621 GCF_044327205.1 Kitasatospora sp. NPDC018058
CAGGCCGCCGGGTCCAGTTCCTCGGTCCGTACCCGGGAGTTGGCGCGGGCCCGGCCGGGCGGCACGTCGTGTCCGGCGCCGAGCAGGTCGGTGACGGTGGTGTCGAGCGCGTCGGCGAGCCGGGTGAGGGTGGTGACGCCGACCGGGACGGGGTGCGTCTCCAGGTATGCGACGAACCCCGTGTCCAGGCCGCCGCGTTCCGCCACCAGCTCGCGGGTGAGCCCGAGTTGGGTGCGGCGGTGGGCGACCCGGCGTCCGAGGTCGCCGGGGTCGGCCGGGCGGGGATGCGCTGGGCTTTCGTGCGTGGTCTTCATGACGATCCTCCGGGTTCAGGCGGGGTTGCCGTTCGGGACGATCACCAGCGGCACCGTGCAGCGGTGCACCAGCGCGCGGCCGGTGGAGCCGAACAGCAGGCCGCGGAAGCCGCCGAGGCCCCGGCTGCCGATCACCAGGCAGCGGGTGTGTGTCGCGATGGTGGCCAGCATCGGGGCGGGGGAGCCGGTGAGCACCTCGCGTCGGACCCGGATGTCCGGGTACTTCTCCGGCCAGCCGGCCAGTGCCTCGGACAGGTCCGTCAGGGACTCCTCGATCAGGTCGGGTCGGCCCGCCTCGGCCGGGCGGCGGACCTCCACGGCCAGCACATCGGTGCCGCCGATCGAGGCCTCCTCGAAGGCGAAGCCGATCGCGGCCCTGGAGGCCGGGGAGCCGTCTACCCCGACCACGACCGGCCCGCGGCCGGACACGCCGGCGGCGGGCTCGGGGACGAGGGCGAGCGGGCAGCCCAGGTGGCCGGCCAGGGAGGCGCCCTTGGAGCCGATCGGCAGCGCGGAGCGCGCCTCGGTCAGCCGGCGCACGCCGAGCACGAGCTGCGCGGCCCGGTCGGCGGCCTCGCGCAGCACCCGTACCGGCCGGCCCTCGGCGAGCTCGGAGGTGATCTCCAGCCCGGGTTGCCGCTCTGCGGCCAGCAGCCGGGCGGTGTCCAGCACCGCCTCCCCGGCGGCCCGCAGCCCGATCGCCCAGGGACGGTCCGCCGCACCCTCCGCACGGCCGGTCGGCCACTCCTGTGCGTGCAGCAGTTGCAGCGGCAGGTGGCGTCCGGCCGCCTCGTCCGCCGCCCAGCGCACGGCCCAGCGGCTGGCCTCGGAGCGGTCGACACCCACGATCACCTGGCGGTGGGTTTCGAAGCCGTCCATCACAGACTCCTTCGTCGGCCCCGGCCGGCGCCGTCACCGGCTCTGTGCGGAGCCCTGACCACCCTCATCGTCGGCCGCCGTCGAGTGGCCCAGGGAGGGCCGGTCGGGCCCGGGCTACGGGCCGGTGGGCCCTGATGGCTCAGCGGCCGCGACCCTGCCGGTCCTGCCCGGCCGCCCGCCGCCGCCGTACCGCGTCCTCGTGCTCGGCCCGACCGCCGAAGACACCGCGATGACGCGCGCCTTCGCCGCCTCGGCGACCGCGGAGCACGGCCGACGACGCACTGCTCTCTGCCATGGCGGCCAAATTCCTGATCGCCCGCATCCTCCCCGGGGGCGTCCGCATCCAGGGGTCTCCGAAGCGCGCATCGGATGGTGTGGGTACCGATTGCTGGCCTGGGCGGTAGGGGGCTTCCCGTGGGCAGCATGACGGTTTCGGCGCGGGTTCGGGCAGTGGTGGGTTCTCCCCGGCCCCGCGAGCCGAAGGGTGTCGTAGACGTGGGTCTCGGTGATGATCGTGCTGTCGGGCATGTGGATCTTCTCGACCTGGTAGGAGCCGGCGTCGGCCTTGACCACGAAGATCTGCCAAGGTGCCGGCGGCAGCCGACTCGGTGAGCTCCACCGCTGCGGTGTGCGTCCGTGTATTCACCTGGATGGGTGCGGCCGGATGGCCGTATCCGGGGCGTCTTGCTGTGATGGGCGAGGGTGCCCGACGAATGCGTCCGCCAAGGAGGTTGAGATGACCGCCTACCCGATACGCGCTCTGGTCACCGGTGCGTTGGCTGCGAGCGTCGCGATGTGCGCCGTCTCCGCCGCGTCTGCCGCACCGGTTGTCGACGGCTCGGCTGCCGGAACCGCGATCCCGACTCTGCAGCAACAGACGCAGACCAACCTGAAGCAGTCCATGGGGGGCGAGGCGTTCGCCAACGCCTCCTACACCCTCTCCGCGGCCCAGGCCCAGCGCGAGGGCCGACCGACGGTGGCCGACCTCTTCCGAAAGACCGCCGGTGTGGAGCTGGGTGAGCACTTCACCCAGGAAGCCGTACTGAGCGGCCTCGTGGGCAGCAATGAGGCCAACCTCACCGACGCCATCACCGGCGAGGGGTACGAGTCCACCACCATGTACCCGACGTTCGCCCGCCAGGCCAAGGCGGCCGGCGACACCGCCGCCGCCGACCTCTTCACCGAGATCGCCAAGGACGAGGCGGCCCACCAGGCCGCGTATCAGGCCGCCCTCACCGCGCTCCGCACCGGCAAGGGCGCCGTCCCGGCACCACCGGCCGTCAACCCCGTGACGGTACCGGCCGGGCAGCCCAAGGTCACCTCGGCGCAGACCAAGGCCAACCTCGACACCGCCATGCACGGTGAGGCCCTGGCGCACGCCAAGTACGGCCTCTACGCCCAGCGCGCCCAGCAGAACGGCAACCCCGCCCTGGCGCGCCTGTTCACCGCCGTCTCCGACGTGGAGCTGCAGGAGCACTTCTCCGGCGAGGCGGCGCTGGCCGGAACGGTCGGTACCACGAGCCAGAACCTGGCCACGGCCATCGCCGGCGAGACCTACGAGTCCCAGACCATGTACCCGACGTTCGCCCAGCAGGCCAAGGCCGCCGGCGACACCGCCGCGGCCACCCTCTTCCAGCACAACGCCACCGATGAGGCCGGCCACGCCCAGGCATTCCAGACCGCCCGCAAGGGCCTGGGCTGACCCGACGGTGACCGCCCCGTTTCCGGGTGAGCCCCTGCCGGGGCCCGCCCGGGCGGTGTCGGAGAAGTCGGGGGCGGTCGACTCGACCGCCCCCCACTTCTCCGTTCGGTCAGTGTGCGAGGGAGAAGTAGTTCTCCTCCTCCTGGGCGAAGTGCAGGCGCAGCACGCTGTGGAGGCCGTAGAGGCAGGCCCGCAGGTCGTCGAGCTGTTCGTCGCGCAGGTGGCCGTGGTTGGTGTCGGCGAGTTGCAGGTGGGTGGCGACCCGGTGGGCGAGGCGGTGGATCTCGGTGTGGGCGCGGCTCATGGTGGCGGTGGCCTCCGGCCCGCCGAGGGCGGGGGCGAGGGCCGGATAGAGCTGGTGCTCCTCGGCCAGTTCGTGCGGCAGGAGCCGTTCGGTGAGGAGCCGGTTGACGTGGCGGACTGCGTGCAGGGCCTGCGGGCCGGTGGTGTCGGTGAGCTGGTCGGCGGCTTCACGGACGGCTTCGATGACCTCGCGCAGGTCGTCGTGTTCGGCCGCGAAGTGCCGGATGAGCTGTTCGGTGGCCGGTTCGATGGTGGGCAGGGCGGTGCGGTCGAGGCGTAGGGCGCGCAGGGCGTTGAGGATGACGGCGACGTCGATGGCTTCCTGGAGCAGGGCGCCGGCGGCGGGCGGGAGCAGGCCGTACGCGGCGGCGACCATGGCGGCGAGAGAGAGCAGCATGCCGCCGAGGGCGCTCTGGACGGCAATACGCCGGGCGCGAACGGCGATGATTGCGGCGTCGGCGAGGCGGTCGACGCGGTCGGTGGTGAGCACGATGTCGGCGGCCTCGGTGGAGGCGCTGGAGCCGCGAGCGCCCATGGCGACGCCGACGTCCGCGGCGGCGAGGGCGGGAGCGTCGTTGACGCCGTCGCCGACCATGACGGTGACGGCGCGCTCGCGTTCGGCGCGAACGGCGGCGACTTTGTCAGCGGGGGTCTGCTGGGCGTGGACGTCGTCGAGGCCGAGGACGGCGGCGACCTCGCGGGCCGGCTCGGTGCGGTCGCCGGTGAGCATGAGCAGGCGGGTGATGCCGGCTTCGCGCAGGCGGCGCAGGGTGCGGGGTGCGTCATGGCGGAGCGGGTCGCGCAGCAGGATCGCTCCGGTGGGCGTGTCGTCGGTGGACAGCCAGGAGGTGGTGGCGCCGTCCAGGGTGGCGCGGTTGTCGGCGGCGCGGGCCCAGGCGGACAGGGGTGCACCGTCGTGTTTGCCGACGCTCACCACCGTGCCGTCGACGTGGCCGGTGGCGCCGCGGCCGGGCTCCTCGGCGATGTCGTGTGCGGGCAGGAGGGCCAGGCCGCGGACGTGGGCTTCGTCGGTGATGGCCCGGGCGAGGACGTGCGGGGAGTACTGGTCGACGGAGGCGGCCAGTGTGAGGACCTCGGTCACGCTGTGGCCGGGGGCGGCGGCGATGTCGATGACACGGGGGCGGCCGGTGGTGAGGGTGCCGGTCTTGTCCAGGACAAGGGTGCGGGCGCGGCCGAGGGTTTCCAGGGCTGCGCCGTCGCGGATGACGACGCCTTGGCGGGCGGCGCGGGACAGGCCGGAGACGATCGCGACCGGTGCCGCGAGCAGCAGCGGGCAGGGGGTGGCGACGACCAGCACGGCCACCGCCCGCACCGCCGATCCGCTGAGCAGCCAGGCCAGGCCGGCCACGGCGAGGGACAGCGGCAGGAACCAGGCGGCGTACCGGTCGGCGAGCCGGATCACCGGGGCGCTCTCGGCACCGGCCTGCCGGGCGAGGCGGACGATCTCCGCGTAGGTGCTGTCGGCTTCGGCGGCTGTCGCGCGCAGGTCGAAGGCGCTGCCCGCGTTGACGCCGCCGCTGCGGACCGTCTCTCCGGCTGCCCGCTCGATGTGCGCCGACTCCCCGGTCAGGACGGACTCGTCCAGGACAGTGGTGCCGCCCTCGATCCGGCCGTCGACCGGGACGACCTCGCCGGGCCCGACCACCAGGAGGTCACCGACCCGTACCTCCGAGAGGGGGACGGTGCGGATCTGGTCGCCGGTGCGGCGGCGGGCCGAGCGCGGGGCGTGTTCGAGCAGGTGGCGTAGATCGTGGGAGGCGCGGCGTTCGGCGGCGGCGTCCAGCCAGCGGCCGGTGGCGAGCATGAGTGCGATCAGAGCTCCGGCCAGGTACTCGCCAGTGGCGAGGGTGCCGGCCAGGGCGAGGACGGCGATCAGGTCGACCCCGGTCCGGCCCCGGCGCAGAGCGCTGATCACCCAGGCGAGGGAGGGGATGATCGCCACTGCGGTTCCGGCGGCCCAGCACGCATCGGCGAGCGTTCCGGCCCCGGCGAGCCAGGCGATCCCGCCGGCGGCCAGCGCCGCGCCGGTGACGGCGAGCAGGGCCGGTTCCAGCCAGGCATGCGGGCCGTGGGCCGTGCGCTGCGCCGCCTGCTTGTCGTTGTGCAGCTCGGTCATGCCGGACCTCCGATCCTCCAGTCCACCGAACCCCACGGGCTCGTTCAGGTGCCAGGGGCCTTCGGGCCGATCGGCTGGGCCGGGCGGGACCTGATCGTGTACCGGACAGCTGCGGGTGGAGCCGGGGCTGTTCGACCCAAGCGATCATTCCCCGGGTGTGGGCACGATGGCGGTGACCGCCGAACCGGCCGGCCAGACCAGGGAGCGGGACGAAATGACTACGGCGACGGACACCGGGGCCTTCCGGGTGCTGGTGGTGGAGGACGATCCGGTGATCGCGGACTCCCTCGTGCGGGGCCTGCGGCAGGCCGGCTACGCCGCCGACAGCGTCGACACCGGCCGTGCCGCGCTGGCGGCGCCCGTACCCGATGTGCTGCTGCTCGACCTGGGCCTGCCGGACATGGACGGCGTCGAGGTGTGCCGGAGGATCCGGCAGCGCTCGGACACGGCGATCATCGCGGTCACCGCGCGCGGGGAGGAGGCCGACCGGGTCCTGGCCCTGGACGAAGGCGCCGACGACTACCTGGTCAAGCCCTTCGGCCTGGCCGAGCTGATGGCCCGGCTGCGCGCGGTGCTGCGCCGCACCCGCCCGTCGGAGCAGGAGCCGGTGCGCCACGGCCCGCTCACGGTCGACCGCCGCACCCGCCGGGTGACGGTCGGCGGCCGGGAGGTCCCCCTGACGCCGAAGGAGTTCGACATCCTGGCCTGTCTCGCGGCCGACCCGGGCCGGGTGGTGACCCGTCAGGAGATCCTGGAGAGCGCCTGGGACGCGCACTGGTACGGGCCGACGAAGGTGGTGGACGTCCACGTCGCCGCGCTGCGGCGCAAGCTCGGCGTGCCCGGTCTGATCGAGACGGCCTACGGGCGGGGCTTCCGACTCGGTGAGGTCGCGGAGACGCCGTGACCCGCCGGATCGTGCTGGCCCTGCTCGCACTGACGGTCGTTCTGGTGGCCGCGGCGGCGGTACCCCTGGGGTCGTCGATCACGCAGCGCGAACACCTGGCGTTCCGGGACAAGGCCCAGGCCGCCACCCGGGTCATCGCCGCCTCCGCCGAGGAATACCTGTCCGACCGGGCACCGGCGGACGCCATGAACGCCGATCTCTCCGACGTGGCGAAGGCGGGGGACTGCGCGGCGGTGTACGAGGCGAACGGCCGGCTGGTGGCCGCGACGCCGTGCCAGGCCGCCCAGGCCCCCGAGGCCCGCGAGCTGGCGGCCGAGACCATCAGGGGCCGGGAGCCGGAACCGCCCGAGACGGACGGTCGGCTGCTGGCCGCCGAGCCCGTCGGAGCGTTCCGGCAGCCGGACGGCGCGGTGGTCCTGGCCCGTTCGGCAGCCCCGCTGGACACCCGGATCGCGGTCACCTGGGCCTGGATCGGTCTGGTGGCCGTGGCCGGGATCACGGCCTCCGCCCTGGTCTCGGTCCGGCTCGCCCGCTGGGTGAACCGCCCGCTGACCACCCTGGACGTCGCCGCCCACAAGCTCGGCGAGGGCCGGCTCGGCGAACGCGCCGCCGTGGACAGCGGCCCGCCCGAGGTCCGCCGACTGGCCGCGACGTTCAACACCATGGCCGCCCGCACCGAGGCACTGATCCACGGCCACCAGGCCGTCGTCGCCGACGTCTCCCACCAACTGCGCACCCCGCTGGCAGCCCTGCGGCTGCGGCTCGACCTCCTGGCCACCGCCACACCGGAGAGCGCACCCGAGTTGCTGGCCTCCGCCCAGGAGGAAGTGGCCCGGCTCTCGCGCCTGGTGGACGGGCTGCTCGCGGTGGCACGGGCCGAGCAGACCGTACCGAAACCGGTACCGATGCGCGTCGGCGAGGTCGCGGCCGACCGGGTGGCGGCCTGGGAGCCGGTCGCGCAGGAACGCGGGATCCACCTTGTCAGCCACTGCCAGGACGGCCATCCGGTCGCCCTGGGGAAAGGCGACCTGGAGCAGGTGCTGGACAACCTGCTGGCCAACGCCCTGGATGCCGTCCCGGACGGCGGGACGGTGACGATCGACAGCATCCCCGTGCCCGGCGTTGTCCGGGTACGGGTGGTGGACGACGGCCCCGGCATGACCCCCGAGGCACGCGCGGTCGCCTTCCACCGCTTCGGCAATCCCAAGGCCCGGGGCAGCGGGCTCGGTCTGGCGATCGTTCACCGGCTCATCACCGCCAACGGCGGCACCGTCGCCCTGAAGGACACGCCCGGTGGCGGCCTGACCGTCGTCCTCGACCTGCCCTTGTGGCACGACCGCCGAACACCTTGATCTTTACCGGTTCTGCACAGCTTGTGAGCAGGTCCGAGAAGCGCCCCGACGCATCGTGGTCAGTGGAAACACCCGTACCGGACCACGAGGAGCGTCCGCCATGGCCGAACTCCACAACCAGCCTGAGCCGGAAGGGCCCGGGCGCCGCGAGCGTGGGATGAGACGGGTCTCCACCGCCACCCGCTGGACCGTCGCGGCTGCCGCCGCCGGGTCCGCCGCTCTCGGCCTCACTTACGTCAGCCTCGCGCCCGGCGTCACCGGCGCGCCCGCGCCGGCACCCGCACCGACACAGAGCACGCTGCCCGCCGAGGCGACCTGCACCCAGCAACCCGCCGCTCCCGCCCCGGCCAACACGCCGCCGCGCGGCGACAAGGAGCAGGGCCGCGAGAACTATGAGGAACTCGCGGCTCCGGCACCGAGCGCCGCCACGCCGCAGTCCACGGTCACCTGCACGACCCTCTCTCCACCGACGCAAGCCCCGGCCCCCACTCACCAGATGCCGCAGACCCGGACCGGTGCGTCGTGAACGGCCACCGCGTCCTCGGCGCGGCCACCAGCTTCCCCGCCCTCGGCACCACTGCCACCCTGCTGACCACCGATCAGCGGACGCTGACCGAAGCCGAGCGGATCCTGATGGACGAACTCGCTGCCATCGACCACGTGTGCAGTCGCTTCCGTCCCGGCTCCGAACTCAGCCGGATCAATGCCGCCGCCGGCACCGCCACGACCGTCAGCGAGTTGTTCGCCGAAGCGCTGGAGGCGGCGCTGCGTGCCGCCGAACTGACCGGCGGGGCCGTCGACCCGACCGTGGGGCGCGCCGTGATCGCCCTCGGCTATGACCGCACCTTCACCTCCCTGCGCCCTCAGGACACCACGCCGCTGCCCACGGCCCGGCCCGCCACCGGCTGGCAGGCCGTCGACTGGGACCCGGGCACCCGGCGCCTGCTCGTGCCGTACGGCACCGTCCTGGACCTGGGTGCGACCGCCAAGGCTCTGGCCGCCGACCGCGCCGCCCGCCGGATCGCCGACGCCACCGGCAGCGGCGTTCTGGTCAACCTCGGCGGCGACCTCGCCATCGCGGGCCAAGCCCCACACGGGGGCTGGGCCGTCGGCCTGGCCGACGACCACGCCGCCACCGGCTCCGGCCCGGTCGTCGCCGTCACCTCAGGTGCCCTGGCGACCTCGGGCGTGAGCGTGCGCATGTGGCGCCGCGGCGGCCACGTGGTCCACCACATCGTCGACCCCGCCACCGGCCGGTCCACCGAGGCGTACTGGCGCACCGTCACGGTCGCCGCCGGCACCTGCGTGGACGCCAACACCGCCACCACCGCCGCGATCGTGCTCGGCAACGCCGCCACCGCCTGGCTGGAACGGACCGGGCTGCCCGCCCGCCTGGTCCGGCTGGACGGCACCGTTACCCGGCTCGGTGGCTGGCCCCACGACCGGGCAGGAGGCCCGAGATGACCGCCGCGACCGCCCTCGCCGCCAGCCCGCTCTGGTACGCCAGCCGCGCCGGCGGCACTGTCAGCCTCGTCCTGCTCACCGCGACCGTAGCCCTCGGCATCGCGATCGGCGGCAAGGCCCGACCGCGCCGGATCGGCCGCTTCGAGATCGGTCTGCTCCATCGCAACCTGGCCGTCCTCACCCTCGCCTTCCTCACCCTGCACATCGCCACCGCGATCATCGATCCCTACGTCCACCTCTCCTGGGCCACCGCCGTCGTTCCGTTCGGCGCCTCCTACCGGCCGCTGTGGCTGGGCCTGGGCACTGTCGCCCTCGACCTCCTGCTCGCGGTGGCGATCACCAGCGCACTGCGCCTGCGCATTGGCCAAGGGGGGTGGAAGGCGGTGCACTGGCTGGCGTACGCGGCCTGGCCGGTCGGCCTGTTCCACGCGGTCGGCACCGGCAGCGACACCCGTCTGCCGCTGCAACTGTGGCTCTACGCCGCCTGCCTGGCCGCGGTGGCTGCCGCCGCAGGCTGGCGGCTCTACCGGGCCGGGCCCGGCCACATCGCGGCGCGTCTGAGTGCCGGCCTCCTGGTCGTGGCCGTGCCGCTGCTGGCCACCGCGTTCCTGGCCGCCGGGCCGCTGCAACCCGGCTGGTCCCACCGCGCTGCCGCCCTCTCCGTCACCGCCCTGGGAGGCATCGGATGATCCCCGCACCGGCCCGCGCGCTCACCGAGCCGAGCGCCACCCCGCGGCTGCTGGACAGCTGGTCCGCCACTGGCAGGCCTCTTGGTCTCACCGAGCACCTTCGACACCACGGCCCCGTACCCCGGACGGGGCGAGCGCTGATCGAAGTCATCGAGGAAGCCGGGCTGACCGGGCGAGGCGGAGCCGGGTTCCCCACCGCGCGCAAGCTCCGCGCTGTCGCCGAGGGACGCCGCCGGGCCGTGGTCGTTGCCAACGGCATGGAGAGCGAACCGCTCAGCCGCAAGGACCGGACCCTCCTCGCCGTCGCCCCGCACTTGGTCCTGGACGGCGCGGTCTTGGCGGCCGAGGCCGTCGGCGCCGACCGCATCCACCTGTGCGTGCCCCGCAACCGCACCACCCAGCTGTCCGCCCTGGCCACCGCGGTCGAGGAACGCCGAGATGTCGGCGTCGACCCCGTGGTCGTCCGGATCGAGGCGCTGCCGCACGGCTACGTCACCAGCGAGTCGACCGCCCTGGTCCACTGGCTCAACGGCGGCCCCGCCCGCCCCACCAGTTCCCCGCCCCGCACCCGCGAGAAGGGTGTCCGGGGACGGCCCACCCTCGTCCAGAACGTCGAAACCCTCGCCCACCTCGCCCTGATCGCCCGCCACGGCGCCGACTGGTTCCGACAGGCCGGCACCACCGCCTCACCCGGCACCACCCTGGTCACCGTGGCCGGAGCCGTTCACCGCCCCGGCGTCCTCGAAACCGAACCCGGCACCCTCGTCGGAACGCTCCTCCAGCAGGCCGGCGGCCCGGACCAGCCGCTCCAGGCCGTCCTGCTCGGCGGCTTCGCCGGAACCTGGCTGAGCCTCCCCCACGCCCTCGGCCTGCCGTTCAGCCGCGAGGGCCTCACCCCACACGCCGCGCCCGGAGCCGGCGTCATCGCCGCCCTTCCACACGACGCCTGCCCCCTCGCCGAGACCGCCCGCATCCTCGCCTACCTGGCCGCCAACGGAGCCCAGCAGTGCGGCCCCTGCCTCTTCGGCCTGCCCGCCGTCGCCGACGACTTCACCGCCCTCGCTGACGGCCACGCCACCCCCGACCTCCTCGACCGCCTCCGCCACCGGATCGGCCTACTGCCCGGACGCGGCGCCTGCCGTCACCCCGACGGCGCCGCCCGCCTCGCCGCCAGCGCCCTCGCCACCTTCACCGGCGACGTCGACCACCACCTGACCCACGGCCACTGCCACCGCCCGGCCACCCTGCCCGTCCCACCCGCGACCCGCACCCAGGAGTGGACATGACCGCCGTCGACCGCGAGGTCCTGCGCATCGACCGGATCGCCTGCACCGGCCACGGCCAGTGCGCCGAACTGCTCCCCGAACTCATCACCCTCGACGAATGGGGGTACCCCGTCCAGCACGGCGCCGTCGTACCGCGCAGCCTGCGCTCGTATGCCGGCCGCGCGGTCCGGGCCTGCCCGCGCCTCGCCTTGCGCACCGACCGCCGGTGACCGGCGTCCCGCCCGGACGGCCCGCCCGGACGGGACAGCTGCCCGGCTCCCCGCGACACTGATCTCGACAAGCCGACAGGAGCAACCGCCCCGATGACCCGCCACGACCGCTTCACCCCGCACCCCGAGCGCCACGCCGCAGGCCGGGCTGGCTGGCTGCGCGCCGCCGTCCTCGGCGCCAACGACGGCCTGGTCTCGGTCGCCAGCCTCATGGTCGGCCTCGCCGCCAGCGGGGCGAGCACCTCCACCGTCGTCACCGGAGGCCTGGCAGGCCTGTCCGCCGGTGCCATGGCGATGGCCGCCGGCGAGTACGTCTCCGTCAGCTCCCAGGTCGACGTCGAGACCGCCGACCGCGCCAAGGAAGCCCGTGAACTCGCCGAGGCCCCGGAGGCCGAACTCGCCGAACTCACCGCCATCTACGAAAGCCGGGGCGTCCCGCGCGACCTCGCCCGACAGGTCGCCGAGGCCCTGCACGAGGCCGACCCGCTCCAGGCCCACCTGCGCGACGAACTCGGCCACAGCGAACACACCGCCGCCAACCCCCTCCAGGCCGCCCTCGCCTCCGCCACCAGCTTCCTCGGCGGCGGACTCGTGCCCTTCCTCGGCCTCCTCGCCGGATCCACCACCACACGCCTGTGGCTGATCGTCGCCGTCACGCTCTGCGGCCTCGCCCTGGCCGGCATCCTCGCCGCCCGCGCCGCCGGAACCACCATCCTGCGCCCCGCACTGCGCGTGGTCATCGGCGGTGGGCTTGCGATGGCCATCACCGCAGCCGTCGGCGAACTTGCACATGTATCCGGGGTCTGAGGGCACCCTCGCGAATAACGGCGAGACCGACTCGACAGTCGCTGGCCGAATCCCGCGCAGGACACGGCCTGTCGGTCCGCCATGCCTCCGGTATCTACCAGTCGAAGGATGGCAACACGCTTCAACTGTCCGCAGAAGCCGTTGCTGCTGCCTTCGCATGCACTGACGGCGCCTGAGCCGAGGAATCTGGTGTCCTCGGCGGTGGGGCAGATGGTCAGACGAGCCGGTGGCGGCGGTGTCGTGGACGAGCGGCGGCGGCGACCTGGACGGAGGCGCGTTTCTCTCCCGACTCCCGAGGTTTCCGTCCCGGACCGGCGTCCCCGAGCGGGCGCGGACGGCCGAGGGGCGCGTACCGGGGCCGGGCGAGGCGCGAGCGCGTACCCCGCCCTGGCGTCCGGTTCACGCGAAGGCGGTCTTGAGGACCTGGAGGACGGTGTCGGCGTCGGTCAGGGCGTGGTGGACCGGCGGGACGGGCAGGTCGAGGCCGAGCAAGCGGTACACGGCGTGCATCGCGCCGCGCACCGAGTACTCGACGGTGAACACGACGTCTTCGGGGATCTCGACGTACTGGCCGAGGAAGGCGAAGTTGCGGGCACCGTGCGGGATGACCAGGGGGCGGTCGTGCACGGAGCGGCGGGCGAACTGGCTGGTGATGTACGGCATCATCACGGTGGTGACGGTCGTGGTCGCACGCACCTCGTCCGCGATGTCCTCGAAGCCGAGCTGGCCGAGGAGTTCGGTGAGGATCTGCTGCCCGGTGGACTCGGCCATGGCGGTGCCGGTGTGCTCGCCCGGGGTGTCCAGGAACAGGCCGTAGCCCCAGAGGGTGAACACGCCATCGGGCTGGTCGGCGAAGTGCGGCGGGCGGGGGACCACGATCGACATCAGCCACGGCGAGTCCTTGAAGGTCATCAGGGCGCCGGTGCCGGGGGCGTTTCCACTGAACTCCTCGATCCGCTTCAGCAGCGCCGGGCCGCGCATCGTCAACGTGAAGGACTCCCAGGAGGCTTCGGCGATGTTGCCGTTGAACACGGCGGGCCGGCCGAAGTCGGGCGCCTTGCGGGAGAGGGTCTCCCAGAGGGTCCAGCTGCCGTCGCGCTTGTCGCGGATCAGCTCGGGCACGGTGTCGTCGCCGCCGTAGGCGGCGTCGGCGGTCATCGAGCCCAGCGTGAGGAACGCCAGGTCGAGCTCGGCGAGTTCGACGGTCTCCGGGCTTCCGTCCCGGAGGAGGTGGAGGCGCTTGGCGCGCCGGATGCCGTCCTGCTCGGTGAAGTCGACGTCGGTGACGGTGACGCCGTGCTCGAAGCGTACGCCGCGTTCCAGCAGCCACTCGGTGAGCGGCCGGACGATGGAGTCGTACTGGTTGAGGCGGGTGCGGCGCACACCGGACAGGGTGTGGATGCGGGGGAACTCCTGGAGGAAGCGCAGGAAGTAGCGCTTGAGCTCGATGGCGCTGTGCCAGTTCTGGAAGGCGAAGGTGGTGCGCCACATCGCCCAGAAGTTCGTGGCGAAGAAGTGCTCGGAGAAGAACTCGTCGATCCGGCGGGCGCCGATCACCGACTCCGGCACCACCAACAGCCGGGCCAGCTCCAGCCGGTCACGGGTGTCGAGTCCGAGGCGGGAGGCGTCGAGGACGCGGTGCTCGCGGTCGATCAGGCGGGCTCTGGCGTGGGTGGGCCAGTCCCGGTTGAAGTCGATGACCTCCTGCCGGACGGAGACCGATTCGTCGTCCAGTGTGGGGATCGTCCCCAGCAGGTCCCACAGGCACGTGTACGCCTCGTCCTCCAGCATCCGCCCGCCCCGGGTGACGTACGCCTGCTCCGGCGATCCCCGCCCGTCGAGCGAGCCGCCGGCCAGCGGGAGCTGCTCCAGGACGTGGATGTTCTCGCCGGGGAAGTCGCCGTCGCGGATCAGAAAGGCCGCGGCGGCCAGCGTCGCTATTCCGCCGCCGACCAGGTAGGCCTGCGTTTCGCGCCCACAGTCGATCATGATCCGTCCATTCGTCGTCGCGCCCGCCCCATGCGGCGTACCCGCACCGTTTGGCAGGTGCCGCCAGCCTGCGGCAGAAGCGGCACCTCCACGCAGGGCCTGCAGTCCCCATTCCCGGGCCTTACGTCCCGGCGGCGGGCGGCGGGACCGGGGCCGTTCGAGTGAGGCCCAGGACGGGCAGGGACCACCGGCCCGTTCCCCCTCGCAGAATGTGGCCTGTTCGGCCCTGCGGAGGCTCCGGCCGCGGGGCGACGATGAGTGCCGACCGCCCGTGGCGGTCGGTGAAGCCGGCAGACTCCGAGGAGAGCACAGCCATGTCCGTCACCCCCAATTCGGCTCCCGGTGGACCGTCCGACGAGGAGGTCCGGGCGCTCGACGCGCACTGGCGGGCCGCCAACTACCTCACGGCGGGCCAGATCTACCTGATGGCGAACCCGTTGCTGCGCGAGCCGCTGCGCCCCGAGCACATCAAACCCCGGCTGCTGGGCCACTGGGGCACCTCGCCCGGCCTCAACCTGGTGCACACCCACCTCAACCGGGTGATCAGCGCACGGGACCTCGACGCCGTCTGCGTCTGGGGCCCCGGGCACGGCGGGCCCGCCGTCCTCGCCAACTCCTGGCTCGACGGCAGCTACACCGACACCTACCCCGACACCACCCGCGACGAGGCCGGCATGGCCTGGCTGTTCCGCCGGTTCTCCTTCCCTGGCGGTGTGCCCAGCCACGTAGCCCCCGAGACACCGGGTTCGATCCATGAGGGCGGGGAACTCGGATACGCGCTCTCGCACGCCTACGGCGCCGCCTTCGACAATCCCGGCCTGCTGGTCGCCTGCGTGATCGGCGACGGCGAGGCCGAGACCGGCCCGCTGGCGGCCTCCTGGCACGGCAACAAGTTCCTCGACCCCGTCCACGACGGCGCGGTCCTGCCGATCCTGCACCTCAACGGCTACAAGATCGCCAACCCGACCGTGCTCGCCCGCCTGCCCGAGGCGGAGCTCGACGCCCTGCTCCGCGGCTACGGCCACGACCCGCTGTACGTCGGCGGCGACGACCCGCTGACGGTCCACCGGGCCATGGCCGAGGCCATGGACACCGCCCTGGACCGGATCGCCGCCATCCAGCACGAGGCCCGCGCCGACGGCGGCACCCGCCGACCGCACTGGCCGCTCATCGTGCTGCGCACGCCCAAGGGCTGGACCGGCCCGGCCGAGGTGGACGGACTGCCGGTCGAGGGCACCTGGCGCGCCCACCAGGTGCCGCTCGACCAGGTCCGCGAAAACCCCGCGCACCTGCGGCAGCTGGAGGACTGGCTGCGCTCCTACCGGCCGGAGGAACTCTTCGACGAAGACGGCCGCCCGGCGGCGCGGGTCCTCGACGGCGTCCCGGAAGGCCCCCGCCGCCTCGGCGCCAACCCGCACGCCAACGGCGGCCTGCTGCTGCGCGACCTGCCCATGCCGCTGCTGGAGCGCTACGCCGTACCCGTGGACAAGCCCGGTGCGACGCTGCACGAGCCCACCCGGGTCCTGGGCGACCTGCTGGCCCAGGTGATGGCGGACACCGCCGAGCGCCGTGACTTCCGCCTGGTCGGCCCGGACGAGACCGCCTCCAACCGCCTCCAGGCCGTCTACACCGCCACCGGCAAGGCCTGGCAGGCCGACACCCTGCCCGTCGACGAACACCTCGCCCACGACGGGCGGGTGATGGAGATCCTCTCCGAACACACCTGCCAGGGCTGGCTGGAGGGCTACCTCCTCACCGGCCGACACGGCCTGTTCTCCTGCTACGAGGCCTTCGTCCACATCGTCGACTCCATGGTCAACCAGCACATCAAGTGGCTGCGCACCACCCGCGCGCTGCCCTGGCGCGCCCCCATCGCCTCGCTCAACTACCTGCTCACCTCGCACGTCTGGCGCCAGGACCACAACGGCTTCTCCCACCAGGACCCCGGCTTCGTCGACCACGTCCTCAACAAGAGCCCCGAAGCCGTCCGGGTCTACTTCCCACCGGACGCCAACACCCTGCTCGCCACCGCCGACCACGTGCTGCGCAGCCGCGACTACGTGAACGTCGTGGTCGCCGGCAAGCAGCCCTGCTTCGACTGGCTCACCCTCGATCAGGCCCGCGCCCACTGCGCCCGGGGCGCCGGGATCTGGGAATGGGCCGGCACCGACGACGGCAGCCGGGAGCCCGACGTCGTCCTGGCCTGCGCCGGTGACGTGCCCACCCAGGAGGTCCTCGCGGCCGCCGATCTGCTCCGCCGGCACCTGCCCGACCTCCGCGTCCGGGTGGTCAACGTGGTCGACCTGGCCCGGCTGATGCCCGCGGAGGAACACCCGCACGGGATGCCCGACGCCGAGTTCGACGCCCTGTTCACCCGCGACCGGCCGGTGATCTTCGCGTACCACGGCTACCCGTGGCTGATCCACCGCCTCGCCTACCGCCGGGCCGTCCACCCGCAGCTACACGTGCGCGGCTACAAGGAGTCCGGCACCACCACCACGCCCTTCGACATGGTGGTCCGCAACGACCTCGACCGCTACCGCCTGGTCATGGACGTCATCGACCGCGTCCCCGGCCTGGCCGTACCCGCCGCCGCCCTGCGCCAGGAGATGGGCGACCGACGCGCCCTCCACCACGACTGGATCCGCGAGCACGGCGTCGACCTGCCCGAGGTCATCGACTGGACCTGGCAGGGTTGACCCGACACCAGGGGGCGACCGTCAGCAGATGATCACCATGGACCTGCCCGTCGCCGTCGGCATCGACGGCTCCGAAGCCGGCCCGTGGGCCGCCGTTGAGGCGCCGGGCTCCGAGGCGCCGGGCTCCGAGGCGTCGGGGCCGGGTCGTGCGGGTGGAGCGGGGAGGCGGGCGGTGCCCGCCTCCCCGGGGCGAGCCGGTCGGGCTACTTGCGATGCAGGGTGTGCAGGGCCTGGGCCAGGACCTGCGGGTCGTGGTGGCCCCTGTAGACGGCCGGGGGCTGCCGGTCGAGGTCGAGCAGCTGGGCGACGGCGGTCCACGCAGTGCGCACGGAGTACTCGACGGTGAAGACGACGTCGTCGGGGACCTCGGCGAACTGGCCGATGAAGGCGAGGTTGGTGGAGCCCTTCGGGACCACCCGGGGCCGGTCGCCGTGGCTTCGTGCCAGGAACTGGCTGGTGATGTAGGGCATCAGGCAGGGGATGGCGGTCGAGGTCCCGGCGATCTTCTCGGCGGTGGCGGGGTTCACGGCCAGGTGTTGGAGGACCTCCTGGAGGATCTCCTGGCCGCTGCACTCCCGCATCGGCTTCTTGACGAAGGTGCCGGGCTTGTCGGGGAAGAGGCCGTAGCCCCACCACACGGATACGTCCTCGGGTTGCTGCCGGTAGACCGGCTGGCGGTTGACGACGACGGTGAGCAGCCACGGGGAGTCGGTGAGGGTGAGCAGGCCGCCGCGGCCGGTCGGGCGGCCGGTGAACTTCTCCATCCAGTCGAGGAAGGCGGGGTCCTCGGCGGTGACGGTGAAGGACTCCCAGGTGGATTCGTCCGGGTGGCGGTCGAAGACGGCGGGGTTGCCGAAGTCGTCGCGGCCGCGGGCGATCCGGTGCCACAGCAGGAAGGAGTCGGGGCTGAGGGAGGTGTTCGGGTTCGCCGGCGGGGCGGTGTGGGAGCCGAGGACGGAGTCGGCGGTCATCGATCCGTTGGTGACGAACACGAGGTCGTCCTCGGCGACGGAGAGGTCGGTGTGCGCGCCGGTGAAGTGGATGCGCTCGACGTTCGTGCCCGGCCCCTGCCGGAAGGCCAGGTCCGCCACCCGGTGGCCGGCGTGGATGCGGACTCCCTGCTCCAGGAGCCAGGCGGTGAGCGGGCGGACGATCGAGTTGTACTGGTTGTAGCGGGTCCGGTAGATCCCGGACATCGTCTGGAACTCCGGGAAGAGGTGGATGAAGCGCTTGAGGTAGCGCTGGAACTCGATGGCGCTGTGCCACGGCTCGAACGCGAAGGTGGTGCACCACATGTACCAGAAGTCGGTGGTGAAGAACCCCTCGTTGAAGCAGTCCGTGATGCGCTTGCCGTCCAGCAGTCGCTCGGGCGTGGCCAGGCACTTGACCAGTTCGAGCCGGTGGCGTTCGGAGAAGCCCATGGCGTGTCCGTCGCAGATCTCGCCGCCTGCGCGCACCAGTCGGGCGGTGTCGTCCCAAGGGGATTCGTCGTGCGAGTCGACGATGTCCTGGGCGGCTGACTTCGACGGGTCGTCCAGCGACGGAATGCCGGACAACAGGTCGAACGTGCAGCGGAACTGCGCCTCGAACATCCGGCCGCCGCGCATCGTGTACCCCGTCTCCGGCGTACCGCCCGCGTCCAGGCTGCCGCCGACCACCTCCTGCTGCTCGTAGAGGTGGATGTCGCCGCCGGCGAAACCCGCGTCCCGGATGAGGAAGGCTGCTGCGGACAGGGCGGCGATGCCACCGCCGACCAGGTGGGCCTTGGGCATCGAAAGTCTCCTCAACTGTCGTGCACTGAACCGCCATCAGCCGAATGAGTGGCGATCCCGGCGATTGGCGCCGGGCGATCGAGTCCATCGATCGGGGGTGCGGACGACAGCTTGCTCCCGGGCCGGCCGGCGGGTCGTTGGGCCATTGGTCATCGGTGGCGGAACGACGGTCCCGATGGCATCCCGGATTCGCGGGACCGGCGGACCGGGACCGGCGGCCCCAAGACCGCACCGCACGGCATTCCCTTCGGCAAGAAACCCGCATCCCTGTGCCGGGCAAGGGTCGGGCTGAAGGCCCCGGCCTTCGGGGCCCGTTCGGTCCTTCGCAACAGTCGCTGCAATGCCGATGGTTGAGACCAACGAGAACACGAGGGAGAAGACACGTGAGCGAGCAGACCGGACCGGAGCAGCGGATCGTGGTCGGTGTCGACGGATCGTCGGCATCGGTTGACGCACTCCGGTGGGCCGTCGGCCAGGCCCGCATGCAGGGTGCTGTGGTGGAGGCCCTGATGGCGTGGCAGCACCCGGTGGCCACCGGGTGGACGGTGCCGATCGAGGCCTACGAGGACCTTTCGGGCATCGCGCTCTCACTCCGCAGCGCTGGACCCTGGCCGCCGTCGACGGGCTCCTCAAGGACGACCCCTGGCGGGACGCCCCGCGCCGGGGCCGCTCCCTCCACCCCGCCCGGCGCCGCCTCGACGCCCTTCGGGCGTGACGTGCCCCCGGCCCGCCCGGGCGGCCATCCCCCGACCTGGCAGGGGGAGGTTCGTGCCGCAGGCGTACCGGGAGCTGCGTACCCTGCTCTCCCGGCTCTCCTCGTACAACGGGCAGAGGCCGGTGCGCGTGCGTAGCATCGCTTCGACGTCCTCGGGTGGGCCGAGAAGGTCCGCGGCGCTCTCGCCCGCGAAGGAGAGCCGGTTCTTCGGGGGCTGCCGGTCGGTCCCGACGCGCACTCATCTGCCGTGCTCGCCGCCTTCAGCCTGGTGTGGGTGACGACGTTCGTCCTGGCGGGCGCGCGGCTGATCGCCCGCTGGAGCGGAATCCGACGGTGACCGGCCGTGGTCCCGCAGCTCGCCGAGGATCGCCCAGGCGACCGACACCACAGGCACCGCCACCACCGCGCCCAGGACCCCGGCCAGGACGGCGCCGCCGATCACCGACAGGGCGATGACCACCGGGTGGATCCGTACGGACCAGCCCAGCACCAGCGGGTGCAGCAGATGGCCCTCGATCTGGCCGATGACCACGATCAGGGTGAGTACGAGCAGGGCGACCACTGGGCCGCGGGCGGCCAGGGCGACCAGTGCGGCGACGGCCAGCGCGATCGGGGAGCCGACCAGTGGGACGAGGGCGGCGACGAACTCCAGCACCATCAGCGGCAGGACCAGCGGCACTCGCAGGACGGCGAGCGCGATGCCCACCAGTACGGCGTTGGCCGCCGCCACGATCAGCACCCCGCGCGTGTAACCGGCGAACGCACGCCAGGCGGCGCGCCCCGCCCGGTCGCACACCGGGCGCGCCCGGGCCGGGAGTTGGCGCTGTGCCCAGCACCACATCCGGTCGCCGGAGTGCAGGAAGAACACCGAGCAGAAGATTGCGAGGGCCAGCGCCGTGAGCAGGTCGACGGCCCGGCTCGCCTCATTGAACGCGGTGCTGAGCAGCGCCGAGCGGTGGCTGCTGACGAACTCCTCGATCTTCGCCCGGAGGCCGGTGACGGTGCCGGAGCGTAGGTGGAAGGGCGCGCCGGTCAGCCAGTGGTCGATCCGGCCGAGGCCGCCGTGCAGCTCGGCGCCCAGCCCGTTCCACTCGCCGGCGACGGTCGTCCCCACCAGTGTGAGGACCCCGCCGAGGACCACGACGGCGAGGACGAAGGCGAGCAGGACGGCGAGCGAGCGGGACAGCGCCAGGGCCAGCAGGTCGACGAGCGGCCGCAGGACGGAGGTGATGACCAGCGCCAGGAACACCGCGATGACCGGCAGTTCGAGCCGGGCGAGCACGGTGACGGTCAGGTAGGCGGCCACACCGAGCAGGACCAGGCGCCACGTGTACCCGGCGGCCGTCCGCAGCCCGCTCGGCACCCGGTCCCCAGGTACCGCAGGCCGGGTCCGAGGCGAGGCCACCCGGGGGCGGCGGCTGCCGAGCGGAGGGGGGCGCCGGTCCGGTCCGGTGCCGTTCACTCGCACGGGCCGCCTCCTCGGGCTCGGCCGGATTCCGTCCGGTGCCCTGCGGCTACCCGGGCGGGTGTGCGGGAAACGGGTGTGCTCACAGCTGCGCCGTCACCGCGACCAGCAGCGCGGCCAGGCCCACGGCCAGCCAGGCCACGTAGTCGCCGAGCAGACCGGAGTGCAAGCGGCGCAGCGGCAGGGCGGCCGACCGGTACAGCCGGCCGGTGCCGCGTCGGGGGGCGAGTCGGGGGGCGCGGCGGACGGCGGCGGTGGCGAAGCCGGCGGCCAGCAGCGCGGACAGCAGGCCCAGTGCGACCCCGGAGGCGGTCCACCACGCGTCGGGAGCGGCGGCGACGGGCACCCCCGGCTGCCCGAGGACGTCGGCGAGGTAGCCAGCGCGGTCGGCGAAGGCCGCCGCTCCCGCGGCGAGCGCCCGTCCGACCCCCGGCAGGACACCGACGGCCAGGCAGTCGGCCAGCAGCAGTCCCGGCACGGCGAGCATCGGCGCCGCCGACCGCGACGTCCACGACGTATGCGCCGGGTGTCGCGGACAGCAGTGCCGCGGCCCAGGCCGGTCCGGCGCCGGGGGTGAGTCGGACGGTCCGGAACCCGCCCCGCCGGTGCTGCGGTGAGAGCACGGCGAGCGCGAGTCGCCCGGTGTCGGCCAGCAGGGTCCACGGGAACGCCCAGAGCGCCTGGACCAGCCGCGTCGGTCCGCCCGGTGCGGCCCCCGAGGCATGCCGGACCGCGACGGCGCCGACGGCCGCGAGGAGCGCGATGCCGCCGCCGACCGCCATTTCCAGTGGCGTCACCGAGCTGATCAGCACGGTGTTCAGCAGCAGCAACGCCCCCCACCAGAGCAGGAGTTCGACCGCCGTTCGCATCGCACCACCCTCAAGACAGGCCCTGGGGCGCCCGCCGCCGTGGCGGGCGCCCCAGGTCTACCGCCCGGTCGGCGGACGCGTGCCGCGCGCAACGCCGCCGGACGCGCGATCGCCGTACCGGACCACCCGTTCGCCGGACGGTGAAGCCGAAACCTCCGATGATCGGCCCGGCCGGTTCAGTCGGGCGGCTCGTGCGGCTCCGGCTCGTGGGCGGGCTCGATCACCTCCGGCTCCTGAGCCGGCTCCATCACCTCCTGCGGCTCCAGCATGTGGGCCGTCTCCGTGGCGTCGTACTCCGGACCGTCCGGCCGCCCCTTCCGCTCCTCCGGCACGGGCGGCGCTCCACCCTCACCGGTCATCCGGGACTCCGGTGTCTCGACCGGCACCGGTGGGTCCTTCGGAACGGGCTTTCCCGGGTCGCTCATCGCGTCCACCTCCTGGGCACGGCCGGTCAGGGCCGGAAGCGCGCCTTGACCGCGCCGTCCGGTTCGCTCGTCGGTTCAGTCCTTCCCGGCGTCCTTGACTTTCTCGGCGGCCTGCTTCAGGTCGCTCTTGATCTGCTTGCCACGGCCCTCGGCCTCGACGACCCGGTCGCCCATGGCCTTGCCGGCGGCCTCCTTGGCCTTGCCGTGGGCCTTCTCCGCCGCGTTGCGCAGCTTCTCCTCGGTACCCATGGCGGGTACTCCTCTCGTGACGGGGGCGATGTCCGCCCCGCGCCGCGTCTGCCCAGGACCGGCGGTTCCACACCACGTCGCGGCACCGCCGCTCACCGCCCCCGGGCGAGCGCGCGGGCGGCGGCCCCGAGGAGCACCACCCCGCCAGCGGCGAGCAGGCCGTGGTGCTGGGAGGCCCACAACTGGGCACTGTGCTCGCGGGCCTCGTCGTCGAAGCGGCCGTGGGCGCCGTGGTCCTCGACGGAGTCGCCCGGCGCCCAGAGGTTGTCCCGGTCCTGTGCGCTGCGCGGCCCGGCCTCCTGCTGGGCGTCGATCCCGGTCCGGGCGAGGTAGCGGTCGAGCAGGCCGGGGGCGATCGCATTGGCGATCAGGGTGGTCGCTGTGCTGGCGCCCACCCAGTACTCCCGACGCCCGGGGTGGTCGGCGGCGTACCGGACGGCGCGGGCGGCCAGTTCGGGCTGGTGGACCGGCGGGACGGGCCGGGCGCGGCCGCGCAGTCGGTTGAGCACCCAGTCGAACTGCGGGGTGTTGACCGCGGGCAGTTGCACCATGGTCACACGCACGCCCGATCCGCTCGCCAGCAGCTCGCAGCGCAGCGCCTCGTGCCAGCCCTGGAGGGCGTGCTTGGCGCCGCTGTAGGCGCTCTGCAGCGGGATTCCCCGGTAGGCGATCGCCGAGCCGACCTGCACGATGATGCCGTGGTCGCGTGGCAGCATCCGGCGCAGCGCGGCCCGGGTGGCGTTGACGTAGCCGAGGTAGGTGACCTCGGTGACCCGGCGGAACTCTGTGGCGCTGATCTCGGTGAAAGGCGCGAACACCGAGACGAACGCGTCGTTGACCCAGACGTCGATCGGGCCGAACTCCGCCTCGGCCCGGGCGGCCGCCGCTTCACAGGCCTCGGGGTCGGCCACGTCCGCCAGGATGGTGCGCACCGGCGAGCCGGCGGCCTCCGCCTCGGCGGATGCGGCGCGCAGCCCGGCCGCGCCCCGGGCGACCAGCACCAGGCGGTCGCCCCTGGCGGCGAAGGCCCGTACACAGGCCCGGCCGACTCCCGCGGTGGCGCCGGTGATGACCACGGTGCGGGGCTTCGAACGCAGGTTGATCGTCATGGGGGGCGTCTTGCCGGGGGTGTGCCGCCGAAACGTCACGGGCGGGGCCCGGACCGTCACGCGCGGGGGCGCGGATCGGGGCGGTCCGGTGGCCGGCTGCACGTGCCGTTGTTCCGGTGCAGGCGCCAGACGGGTAGCAGCAGCCAGCAGGACACGAACCAGAGCATGACGGCCGCGGCGATCCAGCCGGAGACCGCCGAGCCGACGGCCACCCGCAGCAGGAGCAGCAGGGCCGAGCCGACGGTGAGCGCCAGCAGCACGAGGCCGATGGCCACCAACCGGGCTGCCGCGTTTACCAGTTGGGGCTTGAGGCGGTGCCCGGCGAAGATTCGGTGGTAGGCGACCGGGGAGGTCAGCGCTCCGGTGGCGAGTGCGCCGAGGACGACCGTGGACACGTACAGCCCCCGGTCGAAGCCGCCGAGTTCGGCGAAGCGCGGCATGAAGACCACGCTCAGCAGGAACCCGAAGAGGATCTGCGAGCCGGTCTGGGCGACCCGCACCTCCTGGAGCAGGTCGCGCCAGCGCCGGTCCGCCCGCTCCTCGGGCGACTCCCGCCGACCGACCCGGGGCACGGAACCGTCGCGCCCGGCGCCCGGCCTCGTCATGGTCATCGCCTCCGCCTTCCGCTCCATCCGTGCGTGTAGCCGCACTGGGGTTGGGCAAACGCGCGGTATGGACGACCAGCAGACGGAGTGCCTGGCCGAACCCGGTACAGCGCTGCAGGCTCCGGTCGTCCGGGTGGTCCGCGGTGCCGCGCGGGATGATCGCCGGGACGGCCCCCTGCCGTCCCGATCGGACCGGGAGCGCGCCATGTCGCGGCCAACCGAGGAACCCCATCCGGACGAGGGGCACAACGGGGCGGGTCGATCTCGCGGAGCTGCGGTTCTGCGACTCGACGGGACTGAACCTCCTCCTGCACGCCCGCCTGGACGCCGAGACGGCCGGGATCCGGCTGGAACCCGTGGGTCTGCGACCAATCGTGGCCGAGCTGCTCGCGATCACCGGGGCCGGCAGTGCGCTGCGCAGCCACCCCGATCTCGGATCGGCGTTGAAGCTGCCCGGCCCGGCGCCGGACTTCGCAGGCGGAATTGAGGAGGCCGGTCATGTACTGCTCCAGGGACGACCCGCTGCTGGGCCTCGACCGGACGTCGGGGGCTGGACAGACCAGACGGCTCGCGCTCAGCGGCAGCGAGGGTCCCGTGCAGCGCAGCCGTGAGTTCAGCCGGCAGGCCCTGGAACGGTGGCACTGGCTGCCCGCCGCGGACGACCATCAGCTGGCCGTCACCGAGGACGTCCTGCTGATGGTCTCGGAACTGGTCACCAACGCCTGTCTGCACGCCCTCGGAGGCCCCCGCGAGCTGCGGCTGAACTGGAACGGCACTCGACTGCGGGTGGAAGTCTCGGACTCAAGCCCCGTGCCGCCGCAGCTGCGCCCGCGCACCGACCCGGCCCGGCCGGGCGGGCACGGCCTACATGTGGTGGACTGGCTCGCCCGCGCCTGGGGCTCGCTGCCGGAGGGAGACGGGAAGTTGGTCTGGCTGGAGGTTCCGTCCCCACTGGACAGTCCCGTCCGCCGGGACTGACGGCCGGCCGCGTCACTGCTGTCCGGGGTGCGGCTCCGGAGACGGGGGGGAATGGGCGGCGGTGCCGGGTTGGGTTCGCCCGGCCGCGGTGAGGGATTGGGATGCGGGATCGGCCCGGTGTCCGGGTCGGGGGTGTCGGAGTCGTCATGGTGGCACCTTCATCGGAGGCGCGGAGAGCGCGCTCAGCGACCGAGCACATTCGCCAGCTCGCGCTTGTTCATCTTCGAACGGCCCTCAATATTGCGGTGCTTGGCCTCGTTCTACGGCTTGTCGCGGGTCGATCCCTGGGCGCCCCTGTACGAGCGCTGTCCGCCGCGCCGACCAGGGGGCACCCTGTTCTTCATCGACGTGTGGCCCACGGTCTTCGACTTCGCCGTACCGGGCACGTTCCTTCACCGTCCGGGTGGCGACCTCCTTGGCCTGCTTATCGCTCTCCCTGCTTGATGTGCTCGTCCTGGCGCTCCCGCTTGGGGCTGGACCCCACGGCTTCTCCCCTCCTTCTCCCACGGAGGTCGTCGCACGGGCGCGCATACCAGGCGAAAACCCATAAATCACCCGAAATGTGATTCATGTATCGAATGACGGGTAAAACCCCCGATGAAGCGGCTGCTCTCGACTGGCCGCTTCCGCACCCATCGGGTGCCACCGGGACCGTCGCTTGAAGAAGCCGGGCACCAGGTCCCAGGGGAGGAAGCCGGCGGATGACGCCGGGCGTTCACCCGAGCCCAGGAGAAGCAAGTGTCCACCCCGCTCGAAACCGCCGGCCGTGCCGAGCACACGGTCGGCCCACCCTCCGGCCTCCCGTCCGATCTCCCGCCGCGCCTCACGGAGGCCGAACTGCGGGCGATGGGCAAGGCCGAGGCACGCGAACTCAGCGACGCGCTGTTCGGGCGCCTGGCCGGCCTCGCCCGCGAGACCTACGCCTACAGCTATGTCCGCGGCACGATCATCGAACTCAACATGCCGCTGGTCCGCTTCATCGCGGCCCGGTTCCGGCACCGCGCCGAGGACCTGGAGGACATCCTCCAGGTCGGTACGATCGGCCTGATCAAGGCCGTGGACGGCTACGACCCGGACCGCGGCGTCGAGTTCGTCACCTACGCCATCCCCACCATCGCTGGCGAAATCAAGCGGTTCTTCCGCGACACCTCGTGGCCCGTCCGCGTCCCGCGCAGCACACAGGAGCTCTACCTGACGGTAGCCCGCGGCTCCGACCGGCTGGAGCAGGAACTCGGGCGCCTCCCACACCCCGAGGAGATCGCCGAGGACCTCCACCTCACCGTCGAGCAGGCCACCGAGGGACTGCTCGCCGGCCGCGTCTACCGGCCCAACTCGCTGGACGCGCTGCGCGACCAGAACACCGACGAGACCGGCAGCGCGATGCTCGACCGCCTCGGCGGCTGCGATCCTGGCATTGAGCTGGCCGTCTTCCGCACCGCCGTCCGCCCGCTGCTGGCGGGACTGCCGGAGCGCGAACAGACCGTGCTCAAGCTCCGCTTCTGGGACGGCTGGACGCAATCGGAAATTGCCGCGCGGATCGGCGTCTCCCAGATGCACGTCTCCCGCCTGCTCAGCGCCATTCTGGCCCGGCTGCGTGAACAGCTGGAGGACCGCGAGGCCTGCGGCTGGCACGACGACGGTCCAGAGGGATCGGGCTGACACGCGTACGGGCCGCCGAGCCGCGGCCGTGCCAGACCGGACCGCAGGTCCGAGGGCGCTGTGTACAGCAGGACGGCGCGCAACCGGTCTCGAGCCCCTGCTTGCGGTCGGCGACGGATTCGGCCAGCCGCTGCATGAGGTCGGCGACCAGTCCGTCGGCCGATCTGGTCGTGCACGGCCACGCGCACTTCGGTCCGGAGCGCGGCCTCAGCACGTGCGGCGTGGCGTGCGCAACGTGGCCCAGCCCGTCATCGGCCGCGCGTTCGCGGTGTACCGGCTGCACGGACCGGACGAGCGGTCCGGCGGCGGAGAGCGTTAGGGGTTGGAGCGGTCCGGGTACGCGCGAGACGGCGGGGGGCGACCGAACCGGAACGGAAAGGACTCCACCATGTTGCTGCTAGGACTCCTGCTGATGGCGGCATCCGGGGCCTTCGTCGGGCTGCTGATCGCGGACAACCTCGCCGGCGGGCCCGAGTACCAGGTGACGATCCTGGGCAACCACCTGGTGACGCTCAACACCCTGGGTGTCTTCCTGTCCGGTGTGGCACTCGCGCTGATCTTCTGCCTGGGCGTGGCCCTGGTGTCGCTGGCCCGGCAGGCCCGGCTCGTGGGCGCGCGACCGCCGGTCTCCCGTGAGGCCCGAACCGCGCCGCCGGTGTCCGCACGACCCGCCGCACCGAAGGCCGGCGAGGCGGCGCCGCCGGAGGAACGGGCCGCCCAACAAGGCGATCGCGCCGTCGGCGCGCCGGCCCAGCCCCCACGGAGCGGCCGGATCCGGCACCTGTTGGGACACTGACGGTGCCACGCGCGGGCCATAGGACGATCACGAATACCCAAGAGGGAGGGATGCACAAACACATGGCCGGGGCCCGGAGCTCCTCCGTACAGCCGCCCCCGGTCGGCCTGGGCGGCCCTGGGCGCGTTGGCTGCCACCTCTCGGCCAGGCTCGGAGCCGTCGTCAAGGCTCGCACCTTCACAGCGGACTTCCTGGTCGGGGTGGCGGACCTGTTCGTGGTCGCCGACGCGGTCCTGCTGGTCTCCGAACCAGCAAAAGAAACCGGAGGAATCAACTTGGGCGAGTACTTCCATCCCTTGGACGAGGACGGCCAGCACTTCCAGATGCCCGTGTACCGGATGGACGACCAGTTGGTGATCCCGGCCGCATCCGTCACCGCCATGCTGCGCCAGCTGGAGGCCGAGTGCATCGCGGCCGCTGACCTGCCCCCAAAGGACACGCCGGACGAGCCTTCCCCTTCGGACCGGTGACCGCCCGACGTGTCGAACGAGTCGAACGCTTTGGCTCCCACAGGAGCCGAAGCGGCCCGGCGACGGGCCGACGAACCGCCGGCTCATCACCTGCCCTGTCTCGGCGCCACCTGGGCCAGCGAAGCACCCGGTGCTGGACGTCCGGCACCCCGGTCAGCGTTGGAGGGCGGGCAGCACGAGCTCGCGGTAGGCATCGAAGAAGGCCTCCTGATCGGGACCGATCTGTCCGACGTACACCTCGTCGAAGCCCGCGCGCGCATAGGCGAGCACCGTCTCCACGTGTTCCTCCGCGTCGTCGCCGCACGTCACGGCGTCGGCGACCATGTCGCGGGTGACCAGCTTGCTGGCCTGCTCGAAATGCGCCGGGGTGGGAAGGATCTGGGCGAGCTCGCCGGGCAGCAGCTCGGTCGGCCACAGCCGGTGCACCACGTCGACGGCCTTCTCCCGGTTGCTGCTCCAGCACACCTTCACCCCGCCCACCACCTTCTTGCCCTCCCCGCCGCCGTGACGGAAGGCGCCCACCAGGTCCGCGTCAGGGGTCATGGTGACGAACCCGTCCCCGATCCGCCCGGCCAGCCTGGCGGCCTTCGGGCCGAAGGCGGAGACGAGGATCGGCAGGGGCCCATCGGGTGTGGTGTAGAGGCGGGCGTTGTCGACGGTGTAGTGCCGTCCGCGATGGCTGACCAGGTCGCCGCTGAACAACTTGCGCATCACCTCGACTGCTTCCTCCAGCATCTCGGCGCGTTCCTCGAAGGACGGCCACCGGTCGCCGTGGATGTGCTCGTTCAGCGCCTCACCCGTGCCGACCCCGAGCGTGAACCGCCCGCCGAGCAGCACGCTGGAGGTCGCGGCGGCCTGCGCGGTGACCGCAGGGTGCAGCCGCACCGTCGGACACGTCACCAGCGTGGTAACCGGCAGGCCGACGGCCTGCGACAGCGCGCCGATCACCGACCACACGAACGCGCTGTTTCCCTGCGCGTCGTTCCACGGGTGGAAGTGGTCCGAGATCGCGAGCCGGGTGAACCCGGCCTGCTGCGCCCGCCGGGCCTGGTCGATCAGCTCGGCCGGAGTGAACTCCTCACACGACAGGAAGTAGCCGTACTCGGTCACCGGATCCCGCTCCTTTCCGAAGTTCGCCGCTCTTCCAGCGGCCGCCCGGCGCGCAGCGCCGCACCGGGCGAAGCCCTCCCATAACGACGCATGCGCTGCTGGTCCGGGCCGCAGACGGTTGCCCCGGCGAGCCGGTCATGCTTGCCAGCGCCGGCGGCCCGCATCAGGGCAGCGCCGGAGCCGAGCGTGGCCACCGGTTTGCCGTGCCGCAGCGCCTCGGTGAGGGAACCGCACCGCGTCCGGGTCTGAGAGGGCGGCTGCCCGCCGGGCGAAAAGGCCAAACCGGCACGGCCGCCCGGCTCGGAGCCTAGGTGGGTCCTGCCGGGCCCGCAGCCCGGGACCGCCGACCCCGTGGATCCCGGCCCGGGCCGGACGCTGCGTGCCCGCCGAAGCCGGCGCGCACCGGGCTCCCACTCACAGCCTGCCGCTGTGCCGTGCGCGGCAGGGCCGATCGGGCGAGGCCGCAGCGGGCTCGGCAGGCGCCGTGCGCCAGGCAGGGATATCTCTGGGCTGGGCGGGATGGACCCGACCCGGCAGGACGAGAGGCGGATGTGCGATGGGCCAGGGCCGGAACGTGATCGACGAGCTGATGACCGACCACCGCGAGGTGGAGGAGATGTTCGCCCGTATCCAGGCGATGACCGCAGGTGGCCAGCAGCTGCGTGACATGGTGGACGAGGTCACCATCGAGCTGGTGAGGCATTCGGTCGCCGAGGAGCAGTACCTGTACCCGGCGGTTCGCGAGCACATCCAGGGTGGTGACCGGCTCGCGGACAAGGAGATCGCCGACCACGGCCGGATCGAGAAGATCCTCAAGCAACTGGAGAAGACGGACACCGACACTGCGCAGATGAGCCCGCTGCTGCAGCAGCTCATGGACGAGGTAGCCGCCCACGTTCAGGACGAGGAGAACAACCTCTTCCCCATGCTGCGCCGCACCTGCACCCCGCAGCAGCTGGACGACCTCGGCGACAAGATCCGCCGCGCCAAGTCCATGGCCCCCACCCGCCCGCACCCCTCCGCGCCCACCACTCCGACGGCCAGTAAGCTCCTCGCTCCGGGCGTCGGTCTAGTCGACCGGGCCCGCGACTTCGTCACCGGCCGCGGCAAGTCCTGAACCTCCTCGCCGAGCAGTACCAGGCAGGACCGCGGTCTGCCTGGTACTGCTCGGCCACAGAGCGCGCGGCCCGATCGGAGGCTGGCCCCGCCCGCACGGGCCGGGCGTGACGCCGGTCATGCCGATCCCTGCCAGGCGCGGCCTACACTGGTCGTCCACGAAGCGGTGGCAGTGTCGCCCCCGCCTATCAGCTCGCGCCCCGATCACCGGGCAGGCGAGCACGCTTCCGAGGGACCGACCGCCGTGCCCGCCGATCTGACACCCGTCATAGCCGCCTGCACCCGCTGGCTCCTGGCCGCCTACCCGCCATCCCCGGGCGCACTCAACTATGCCCTGGCCGAAGCCCAGGCCCGCCAGGCCGCCACCCTCGCCGCCCACCTGCGCCACCCCACCGCCCTGGACGTGCAGCTGCTCCACCTCCTGGGCCCGGGCGGCACCGGCCGGCTCGACTGGCTCACCGCGGCCGACCTCGGTGACGACGACGGCATGGCGTGGCGTACCTGGGTCGACGAGACCGTGGTCAGCTGGGCGGCATGCCTCCTGGCCGACCCCGCCCTGAGCGGTCTCGCCCGCCAGGCGCTCGAGCGCACCGAGCACCGCGACGAGGCCAGCGGCCTTCGCCGCCTGACCGTTCCCGGCCCCCGCGACAGCGAAGCCGCCGCCCTGCTGCGCCATCCCGACCTCCTCGAAGGCATCGCCGGCCTTCACCGGGACACACTCCTCGCGCTCCTGGACGCCGACAGCGCCGCCTTGCCCTGACACACACCTGCCGTCCGCAACGCCTCATCCATCCGGCCAGGCCTGCCGCGCCCTGGTTCGTAGACGGACCCAGGTACGGCTCTAGCTCGGCGGCCGCCCACAGCTCGCGGAAAGTCCGGGTGGGTGCCGCTGGCCGATGGCATCAGGTGGTGCCGGCGCCCTCAGACATCGCCGGACAGCAGACGACAGGTGTGGGTCAGGGCGAGGAGCCGGACGACGCGCGGCACGACGGTGTCGGTACGGACCGCCAGGTCGTCAGACGCGGGCCCCGCCCCACTGCGGGCAAGTCGGCGAGTGGCGGTGCACGATGATCACGGTGCCGTCGGCACGGACAGTGCGCTCACTGCGCACCTGGCAGCAGGTCATTCGCCGCGGCGGCACGGGTGGGGAGACCTCGGCCGCACTCACCGAGATGGCGGCACGGCGCCGCTCCTCCAGTTCCCGCCCGGCTGCATCGAGCCGGTCGTCTCGGGAGCGGCTACGGCTGCGCCGCGGTCGTCGTGGTGTCATGCCACCCTGGTGGTCTGCCACCGGGCGACACGGCCGGGCGGTAGTGCGGCGCCTTGGTCACCGGGTGCGGGCCAGCGTGGTGGCGGCTTCCAGAAGAAGGGCATGGACGAAGGCCTGGGGCAGGTTGCCGCGCAGCTGGCGCTGGGCGACGTCGAACTCCTCGGCGTACAGGCCCGGCGGTCCGCAGGCGGCGCGGTTGCGTTCGAACCAGCGCACCGCCTCGGCTTGGTTGCCCTGCTGGTGGTGGGCGAGGGCGACCAGGAATCCGCACAGCAGGAACGCGCCTTCGGCATCCTGCAGCGGGCGGCGGTCGTGGCGGAAGCGGTAGCAATAGTGGTCCTGGGCGAGGTCGGCCAGGACGGCGTCCAGGGTGGCGCGGGTGCGCGGGTCGTCTGCGGGCAGGGCGCCGCGCACGGCGGGCAGCAGTAGTGCGGCGTCCACTCCCGGATCGGTGGGCGAGCGTTGCCAGCGGCCGCTGGGGTGCAGGCAGTCGGCGGCGGTGTCGGCGATGAGGTGGTCGGCGAGGGCCTCCCAGCGGGCCGAGAGGCCCCGGCCGGTCGCGGGGTGGGCGGTGGCGATGGCGCGCAGTCCGGCCGCGCAGGTCAACCGGCTGTGCGCCCACCGGTCCGGATTGAGTTCCCAGATCCCGGCGTCCTCACCGCCATGGCGGGTGGTGATGGCGTCGGCGGCGATCTGGGCGGCGCGCCACCCGTCGACATCCAGTAGGTCGTGGCGGGCGGCCGCGGCGAGCAGCAGCAGGCTCTCGCCGAACACGTCGAGCTGGAACTGGCGGTTGACTCGATTGCCGACCACGTCGAAGCCGCCCGGGTAGCCGGGCAGGTCCAGCCTTCGCGAGTCGGGAACCGGGCCGCCCGCGGTGGTGTAGGCGGGGGCGAGGCCGGGGCCGTGGTCGAGGAGGCGGGCGGTGACGAACCGCAGCGAGTCCGCGAGCAGCGGGCGCAGGCCGTTCGCGGCGGCGGCCTGGCCGATGTAGGCCTGATCGCGGATCCACACGTACCGGTAGTCGTAGTTGCGGCCCTGCTCCGCCCGCTCCGGCAGGCTGGTGGTGGCCGCGGCGACCGTCCCGCCGCCAGGGCCGGTCAGGCCCGTGAGGACCGCGTAGGCGTGCCGGGCGTCCCGCTGCCCCAGCACGCCGTGCAGGCCGGGGACGCGCGCGGCCCACTCGGCCTCGGTGGACCGCCACAGCGCTCCGGCCGGCTCGGGGCTCGGTAGCGGCCGGTCGGAGACCTCCAGCACCAGGTCGTGGGACCTGCCGGCCTCCACGCGCACACCGCTGCGCAGCAGCGAGCCGTCGGCCCGGGCGTCAGGGCAACCCCGCAGGCGCACGTGCAGATCGCCGGCCCGCGCCGTCCAGTCACCGGCCTCGTCGCGCCTGATCTTCCGCAGCGGGTGCGCGCCGAAGCCCGCGGCGGGGTTCAGCCGCACGTCGAGGTCGGCGTCGCCGTCGACGGCCATGATCCTGCGCAGCACCACCGCCCGGTGTGCGTCCCCGGGGTAGGCGAGGGCCTCGCGGCACTCGACGATGCCGCCGGTGGTGGTCAACCGGCTGCGCCAGATCAGGCTGCCCGGTTCGTAGTAGCCGCCCCACACGTACGACTGAGCGGGGGTGACGCTGTACCAGCCGTCACCGCCGATCAGGGCGGCGAAGACGGCGTCGCTGTTCCAGCCGGGTACGCACATCCACGCGATGTCGCCCCGCGGCCCCACCAGTGCTCCGCGCTGGCCGTCGGCGAGCAGCGCGTAGTCGCGCAGGACATGGGGAGCGGGCGGGCCTGCGGTGGGGGCGGTCAACGGCTCATCTCCCTTGAAGGCGGCGGATGGTCGGTGGCAGGAATGGAATCGGTCCCGGGTGGGCACACGCCGGGTGGTCAAGGAGGTGACGGAGATGACCGGGATCAGGGTGGTCAAGCGTCCCGCCCCGCAGCGCCTGCGGCCTCCGCTCGACCTGCGGACCCCCTCGGGCCGTCCGATGCCGTACTGAGCGAGACCGCTCCAGAGCACGCCAGTCCGCGTCAGTCCGGAGCACGGAATCGCTCGGCAACCGTGCTGCGCACGCTCAGCCCGAGGCCGGGCCGGCCTTCCTGCCCTGGGTGCAGGATGCCTCCGTCCGGGCTGAGGGCGCCGTCGAAGAGCAGGTGCTCGATGCGGACGTGGTCGTGGAACCATTCCAGGTGACGCAGGTTCGGCACCGCAGCGGCGGCATGGGCGTGGACGTGCGGGGCGCAGTGCCCCGACAGCTGGAGATTGTGGGCCTGGGCGAGGGCGGCGGCGCGCAGCCACACGGTGATGCTGCCGCAGCGGGTGGCGTCGGCCTGTAGACAGTCCACGACCGGGGCCATGCGGGCGAAGTAGGGCAGGTCGTAGCCGTACTCGCCAGCCGCGACGTCGGCGGTGACCGCGTCGCGGACGAGGGTGATACCGGTCAGGTCGTCGGAGGAGACGGGCTCCTCGAACCAGCTCACCCCCCACCCGGTGAGCGAGTGCGCGAGGCGGACGGCCTGCTTGCGGGTGTAGGCGCCGTTGGCGTCCACGTAGAGATCGGCGGCGTCGCCGATCAGCTGTCGGGCCTGCTCGGTACGCTCCAGGTCCCGCCGTTCCCGGGTGCCCCACCCCTCACCGATCTTGATCTTGAACCGGGTGAAGCCCTGCCCGGCCCAGCTCCGCAGCTGGTCGGCCAGCTGGCGGTGGTCGTAGGTGGTGAAACCGCCGCTGCCGTAGACGGGCACCTCGCGCCGGGCGGCGCCGAGCAGGTCGACCAGCGGCATGCCGAGGAGGCGGGCCTTGAGGTCCCACAGGGCGATGTCGACGGCGGAGATGGCGCCGGCGACCAGCCCGGGGCGGCCGGTGTTGCGCACGGCGCGGCTCATCGCCTCGTTGGTGGCCGGGACGTCGAAGACCGGACGGCCGACGACGAGGTCGCGCAGCTGACCGGTGATCACCTGGGCGGTGGCGGGAGCGCCGTAGGTCCAGCCCAGGCCGGCGGTGTCCCCACTGCGGGCGTGAACCAGGACCATGGTGGTCGATTCCCAGGTGAGTGTGCCGTCGGCCTCCGGGGCGTCGGTGGGGAATTCGAGGACCTGCGCGCAGGTCCTCGACGGTCGCGGCGGTATCAGTGGTCATGACGCGTCGTCGGCTGCGTGTTGGGCCGCCGTGCGGGCGAACTGCAGGAAGTCGGCCGCCGCCAGGGCGGCGAGTGTGGCGGTCACGAGTCTGGTGGCGCGCGGCGCGAAGATCGACCCGGCGGTGCAGGCGGTGGCGACCCACAGGCCGGTGCAGAACGGGCAGGTCACCAGCTCGCCGACCGCTTTGCGAGCGCCGGTGCCGCGCACGTCCTCCGCCAGTTCGGCCGGCCCGGTGGTGCCTTCGAAACGGGTGAACGGTGCGCGCAGCGGGCTGGTGACCGGATCCTTGGCGATCAGGCGGGACAGCTGGTGCGTGGCCAGCGCGGTGAGCGTGACGTCCCACGGGGTCGGATCGGGCAGTGAACGGCCGGTGGCCCGGGCGGCAGCGGCGACGCCGGCGGTGGCGGTGGCGTAGAGGCCCATCAGAGCGGCGTAGGAGGCGAGGGGGCGGTCGTCATCGCCGCTGTAGGCGCGGGCCTCGCGGTGCAGCCGCTTGTGCAGGGATCTCATCGTGTCGCCCTCCGGGTGTGGCGGCGCTGGCGGGCCGCGAGCAGTCCACCCGCGGCCAGGCCGGCCGCGGCGGCGGCGACGCCTGCGCTCAGCAGGCGGGCGGCTGCGGGATGAGGCTGCGGGCGGGGGACCGTCCGCTCGGGGTGGTCGCCGGGCAGCTCTCCGTCCAGGGCCAGGGCGAGGGCTTCGGCCAGATGCAGGGCCTGCCGTCCGGTGTCGGCCTGGTCGATCTGGGTACGGCAGCTGAAGCCGTCGGCCAGGACGAGGGCGTCGGGGGCGGTTTCGCGCACTGCGGGCAGGACGCCCTGTTCGGCGATGGCCTGGGAGAGGTCGTAGTGTCCTTGTTCGAAGCCGAAGTTCCCGGCCAGGCCGCAGCAGCCCTCGTTGAGGACGTTCGCGGCGATGCCGGCACGACGCATCAGTTCACGGTCCGCATCGGTGCCGAGGACGGCGTGCTGATGGCAGTGTGTTTGCACGGTCGCCGCCCGGCCGGCTTGCGGGGGATGCCAGCCGTCCGGGGCGTGGTGAACGAGGTGTTCGGCGAAGGTACGCGTCTGCGCGGCCAGGTGCCGGATGTCCTGGTCGCCGGTGAGCAGGTCGGGGGCGTCGTCTCGGAAGACCGCGGTGCACGAGGGTTCGAGGCCGATGATCGGCGTGCCGGCTTCCAGCCACGGTCGCAGGATCCGGGTGGTGCGTTTCAGGACGCGGCGGGCGGTGACGAGCTGGCCGGTGGAGATCCAGGTCAGGCCGCAGCACACCGGCCCGTCCGGCACGGCGACCTTGAAGCCGGCGTCCTCCAGTACCCGGACGGCGGCGTCGGCGATGTGCGGGTGGAAGTTGTCGGTGAAGGTGTCCGGCCACAGCAGCACGGTGCGCGGATCGCGTGGATCCGGCTGCGGCCGGCCCGAGCGGAGCCGGTCCTGCTGGAACGACCGGTCGGCGAACAGCGGTGCGGTGCGGCGCGGGTCGACGCCGGCGAGCATCTTCCCGATACGCCCCAGGCCGGGGGCCTGTAGGGCGGCATTCGCCAGGCCCGGCGCGGTGCGCGCCAGTCGTGCCCACAGGGGAAGCCAGCCCATCGCGTAGTGGGCGGCCGGGCGCAGCCGGCCCTGGTAGTGGTGGGCGAGGAATTCGGCCTTGTAAGCGGCCATGTCGACGCCGACCGGGCAGTCGGACTTGCAGCCCTTGCAGGACAGGCAAAGGTCAAGGGCGTCGCGGACCTCGGGGGAGCGCCACCCGGCGGTGACCGGGGAGTCGTCGTGACCGCCGAGCATCTCGAACAGCAGCCGGGCCCGGCCGCGGGTGGAGTGTTCCTCCTCCCCAGTGGCGCGGTAGGAGGGACACATCACTCCGCCCCGGTGGGTGCGACAGTTGCCGATGCCCACGCAGCGCAGGACCGCCTGGCCGAAGTCGTGGTCGTCGTCGGCGAAGGCGAAGTGCGTCTGCTGGGGCTGGGGCCGCCAGGTGGCGCCCAGGCGCAGGTCGTCGTCGACGCGGTGGGGGTGGATGACCTTGCCCGGGTTCATTCGGTTGCCCGGGTCGAACAGGCCCTTGACCTCGCCCATCGCCTCGACAAGCTGGGGGGTGAACATGCGGGGCAGCAGTTCGCCGCGGGCCTGCCCGTCGCCGTGCTCGCCCGACAGCCAGCCGCCGTAGGAGGCGACCAGGTCGGCAGCGTCGAACAGGAACGCCCGGAACGCCTCGATGCCCTTGCCCTCGCGCAGGGCGAACGGGATCCGGGTGTGCACGCAGCCCTGCCCGAAGTGTCCGTAGAGGGAGGCCTGCTGGTAGCCATAGCGGTCGAAGAGCCGCTCCAGGTCGCGCAGGTAGGCTCCCAGTTTCTCCGGGGCCACCGCGGAGTCCTCCCAGCCCTCCCACGTCTCGGACCCGTCCGGCGGTCGTGCGGTCACCCCCAGGCCCGCCTCGCGGGCCTTGAGCATCTCGTGCTCGCGCGCGGGATCGTCGGACAGCGCCACCGACCCATCGTCCTCGTCCCGGCCGATCGCCCGCAGCAGCTCGTACGCCTGGGCGTCCGCCTGCTCCTTCGTGTCGCCGGTGAACTGCACCATCAGCCAGCTGTCGCCCGCGGGCAGGCGTTCCAGGGAGTCCAGGTAGGCGTGCTCCTCGCGCATCAGCTGCGCCATGCGCCCGTCGATCGCCTCCAGCTGTGTGGGGCTGCTGTGTTCGAGCAGGGTCGGGACGGCGTCGGCGGCGGCGTAGATGTCGTCGAAGCCGAGGACGAGCAGCGCCTCGGCGGCGGGCACGTCGACCAGTTCCAGTTCGGCGTGCAGGACGGTTACCAGGGTGCCCTCGCTGCCGACGAGGGCACGGGCCAGGTTGAAGCCGTTCTCCGGCAGCAGGGCGTCGAGGTTGTAGCCGGAGACGCGGCGCGGGATCTTCGGGTAGCCGCGGCGGATCTCCGCCAGGTGGCGGGCGGTGAGGTCGTGCAGCCCCTGGTACAGGCGTGCCTGCGGCCCGCCGGCGGCGACGATCCGTGCGAACTCCTCCTCGCTCATGGGACCGGCCCAGAACCGGGCGCCCTCGTAGGTGAGGACCTCCAGGCGACGGACGTTGTCGGCGGTCTTGCCGTAGGCCTGGGCGGAGGCGCCGCAGCTGTTGTTGCCGATCATCCCGCCCAACGCGCAGTGGCTGTGCGTGGAGGGCTTCGGCCCGAACTTGAGGCTGTGCGGGGCGAGCCGGCGGTTGAGCTCGTCGAGGACGAGGCCCGGTTCGACCACGCAGGTCCGTGCCTGCGGGTCGACCGAGACCAGCCGGTTGCAGTACTTGGTCCAGTCGATGACCACCGCGGTGTTGGTGCACTGCCCGCCGAGGCTGGTGCCCCCGCCGCGCGAGAGCACCGGGGCGGCGAACCGGGAGCACACGGCGACCGTGACGGCTCCGGCCTCCACCGTGCGGGGTACGACCACGCCGAGCGGGACCTGGCGGTAGTTCGAGCCGTCGGTCGCGTACGCGCTGCGGCTGCCCGCGTCGAACCGGACCTCGCCGTCCACCTCCGCGCGCAGCGCGCGCTCCAGTGCGGCGAGGTTCACCTCCTGACCGGCGAGATTTCCCTTCCGACGGTCGGGCATCGGTCAGCTCCGTCCGCTGCCGGGCAGGAAATCCTGGATCTTGGCTTTCACACCCTGCTGGACCACGGAGGCCCGGTCGCTGTCGCCGTGCAGAACGGCGGAGGCGGCGGCCTTGATCTGGTCCCAGGTGGCGTGGGGCGGGATGGGCGGCACCGCGGGGTCGGTGCGGAAGTCGATGACGAACGGCCGGTCCGCGGCGAGCGCCTGACGCCACGCCGCCTCCACCTGGTCGGGCGTCTCGACCCTGACCCCGCCCAAGCCGAACGTGCGGGCGACGTCGGCATAGCGCACGTCTGGCAGGCTCTGCGAGGGCTCGAACTGCGGTGCGCCCTGCATGGCGCGCATCTCCCAGGTGACCTGGTTCAGGTCGTGGTTGTTCAGCACCGCCACGACCATGCGCGGATCGGCCCACTCCTGGTAGTACTTGGCGGCGGTGATCAGTTCGGCGAGGCCGTTCATCTGCATGGCGCCGTCGCCGACGAGCGCGATCGCCGGCCGGTCCGGGTGGGCGAACTTCGCGCCGATCACGTACGGCACCCCTGGCCCCATGGTCGCGAGGGTGCCGGAGAGGGAGCCGCGCATGCCGTCGCGGAAGCGCAGGTGGCGGGCGTACCAGTTGGCCGCCGAGCCGGAGTCCGCGGCCACGATCGCGTTCTCGGGAAGCAGCGCGTCCAGCGCGTGGACGACGTACTCCGGGTTGACCGGGTCCGCGGTGACCTCGGCGCGGCGCTGCATGACCTCCCACCAGCGCGCCGCGTTGTCCTCCACCGTCTTGCGCCAGCTGCCGTCCGCCTTGCGCTCCAGGAGGCGCGTCCTTGCCGAGCAGTGCCTTCGCCACCCCGGCGCCGAGCAGGTCGGCGACTTGCTCGACCTCGGGGCGGGCGTGCCGGGCGCCCTGCCCGATCAGCATCGCCACCTTCTCGCCCGCGTTGAGGATCTCCGCCGTCTTCGCCAGGTCCTCGTCGGTGGGGACTGGGGCGTAGTGCGGGATGCCGAGACTGGAGGGAACCTGCTTGAACGCGTGCGCCGGCGGTTCGTAGTCGAGTCCCTGCACGTCGGCGGGGATGATCACAGCGGTGACCGTGCGGCGTGTCGCGGCGATCCGCATGGCCCGGTCGAGGACGTTGGGCAGCTGGGCGGGGACGGTGACCATCTCGCAGAACTCGGAGGCGACATCCTTGTAGAGGGTGAGCAGGTCGACTTCCTGCTGCGGGCACTCGACCCGGACAGACTTGCCGAACGACTGCAGGCCGGTGCCCCACCCGGTGGAAAGGCGCGAGCGTCGAGGGGGTCACGTAGCTCGACGGCCGGCTCGCCGGTGGCGTGGACGATGACGACTTCCGGCGGATGCGGGCGGTCGGTGTGGAGGGCCGCGTGGACGCTGTCACGGATGGTGAACAGCTCGTCCGTGCTGGTGATCTCCAGTAGTCGGCGGATCTGCGGCGAGAGGGCTGCCAGGACGAGTCGGGTGCCGGCCAGTGTGGTGTCCTGGAGGGTCTGGAGAAAGGTGTTCAGTCCGGAGGAGTCGCAGAAGGTGACACCGGCCAGATCGACGACCAGCTGGGGCGGGCGGTCCCTCCCTTCGACGACTGAACCTCCGGCGGCTGGGTCGGCGCAGCCGCTACGCGGCACCCGCACACACCATGGCCTGGGCGACGATGTCCAGGCAGGGGGCGCAGTAGTGCTCCGGTACGGCTTCGCGACCGCCCAGCAGGGTCGGATCGAGGGGCAGCGGGCGGTACCCGCAGACCGCGACCAGCGTGCCACCGCTGCGGACCGCGTGCCAGCGCAGGACAGGCGCCGGGTTGTCGAACACGGGCTCGGCGTGCATCTCGTACATGACCAGCTCCCCTCTGCGGCCCGGCGCGGCGGGCTCGGCCACCGCCTCCGGGCGGTGGGGAAAGTCGGCTGCCGTTCGTTCCTCGAGCCTACGCACGCGCGCGGCCGAGGCCCGGGTGGGATCGCCCGACCGGGTGAACGGCCGGCAGTCGCGGAAGCGCTCGGTCCCACGCCTTGTGGGGCCGGCCGGCTCCGGGCAGCGCCACGCCCGGCCGGGCACCCTCGCCACCGCCGCGCCAGGCTCGGTACGTTCCCCTGGTGACGTGCGCCGGACCACCTTGCCGGACCTCGGGAGCGATCCCGCTCGCCTGCGGTACCCGGGGTACGCGATGACCGCCGACGTGCCGCCTGGCCGCGGAAATACTCTTCGACCGTGGGCGGGGCGACCTGTTCGTAGTCAGGACCGCCGGACGCCTCAACGGCAGAGCGGGCAGTCCTGATCCCGCGACCGAGTTTTGAGTCGCCGATTCCGGGCAGCCGCTGGCCATCAAAATCTCAGGGAGGACCCGATGTCCACAGGAACGCTTATTGCGATTGTCGTTCCCATCGCGGTTGTTCTCATTCTGTTGGCCGTTGCAACGTGGTACCTCATCCAGCGCCGCCGGCTCCAGGAACGCTTCGGACCTGAATACGACCGGACCGTCCAGCGCTCAAAGAGCAGGGTCGCCGCAGAGCGGGAGCTGCATGCCCGCGAGCAGCGCCACGACCGACTTGACATCAAGCCGCTTCCGGACGCGATGCGGGACCGGTATGCCGAGGACTGGACACAGGTCCAGCGGCAGTTCGTGGACCGGCCAGGCGAGGCGGTGCAGCAGGCCGACCGGCTCGTCACCGTGCTCATGCATGAGCGCGGATACCCGACGGAGGGCTACGAGCAGAAGGTCCGGGACCTGTCCGTGGAGCATGGGCGCACGCTGGAGCACTTCCGGGCCGCCCACGCGGTGAACGAGCACATGCGTGACCACGACGCGACCACCGAGGAGCTCCGCGGCGCGATGGTGCACTATCGCGAGCTCTTCGACGATTTGCTCGGTGATGGTCATCGCGGGTCGGCCAGCGGCCGGAGGTGAGACGGCGTCCGGAACGCGTAAAGCGGTAGTGGTCACCAATACGATGAAAGCGAATCAAGCAGATGAAGCACCAAAGCAGCACCCGGAATGACGAAGAGCGCCTGACCACCGAGGATCTGGCCCGTTCCTCCGAGACGGAGAAGGAACCCGTGGGCCACGACCTGCAGGAGACGGAAACGGCGGAGGACAGGCCGGTTTACCCGGGCGAGGCCACTGGTGGACTCGCAGATGAGCGTGCCGGGACAAGGGAGGAGGAGGCCGGACCGGCGGAGGACGGGGAGCCCGAGGGCCGGGAGACCGCCGACGAGGTCGGAACCCCCCGGAAACGGGAGACCGCGGAACAGCCGAGCGAGAGCACGCGCGACGCTGGTGAGGAGCCGCTGTTCGCCCCGGAGGACGAGGATGAGTTCAGGTCCCGCTGGCAGGAGATCCAGAGCCAGTTCGTCGATGATCCCCAGGAAGCGGTGCGCTCGGCGGACGCACTGGTCGCCGATTTGATGCAGCACCTGGCTGCCTCCTTCTCGGACCACAAGCGAGGCCTGGAGCAGCAGTGGAACCGCGGGGGCGAGGTGCAGACCGAGGACCTGCGGCTGGCACTCCAGCAGTATCGCTCCTTCTTCAACCGGCTGCTCAGCAGCTGAGTCCGGTCGCCGGTACCCGGGACGAAAGCCCGTGATGTGCGTCCCTGAGTTTGCTGTCGTGTTTTGCGGGCTCGCACGGAGTGGTGGGCCGATCCAGCGGCTGCTCGTGCCACCGCGTGCAGGTGGCGGTGAGCCGGTCCCAGCCGATGGTGAAGTCGGAGAATCCTCAAATGCCACCGGCGGCGCCCCATTGCTGCCCTGACCGACATCGGCCAGGGCAGCGGTTCGCGATTGGTGGGAAGGCTGCCGTCCGGCTAGCGGTCACGGTGCCTTGGTGTCGGCTGGCGGCGGCTCGGGGGTCTCGTCGTTCTCGGCCTTGGCCCGGACGTCCTTCGGTGTGGGGGCGACGATGTGGCGCTCCTCTGCGGACCGCTCCCGAGTCTTTTCGTCAGGCGGCGGGGTGCTTTCGTCAGGTTGCGGGGTGTGGTTCTTCTTTCGGGTGCTCATGGCCCCGTCCTCTCGTGAAGTCTGGCGGATTTCGGTACGAACGCGGTGCCGTGCGTCTGCCTGTCCGTGGGCAAGCAATTCGCCGTCACACCCGTGGCGGCGGGCGATAAGGCGGCGGAGGAACTCCTCTCCGTACGGGGCGGCGAGCACGGCGGTTGCGGCGATGACGCCGGCGAGGTGGCGGGAGGGCAGCGGCGGTCGCCGCCAGGTCGGCCGGAGCCGCAACGGTTGCCGGCCCGTCACGCCCTGGCGCAGTGCCCGCAGCTGGTTGAGGCGGAGGCAGCCGAGGATCGACAGTGCCGTCGGCGGCCGGGACTTCAGGAAGCTGTGGACGTGCTGCTCGGTCGCCGCCCGGCACAGTTGGCCGAGGCCCATATGACCGCTCCCTTTCGTCTTCGTCGGCTCCCCTGTTCGCGGATGCCCACCCGGGTGTGGCTCATGCGCCCCAGGACAACTGGGCCAATCGCATGACACTGGTGGCCCGGAGGGGGCGAGGTTGCCCAGGGGCCCCGGCAGCGGCGCGAAGACCAGCCGGGAGAAGAACCGCAGGCCGACCAGCGCGGCCATGGTGGAGGCCGGGCCCGGCAGCGGGCCGCCACGGTACCCGCCCGCCGAGCAGGAGGCGCGGAAGCCACCAGAACAGCAGCAGGCCTCCGATCAGCGTCGCGAGGATCCGCGGGACGGGCTGGGCGTGATGCCGTTGCCGCGGGCCAGTGAGGCCGAGGCGATCACCATGCCATCAGCAACGGCGCCAGGGGCAGGAAAGAACAGTGCGGCGAACGCCCCGGTGCAGCAACGAGATGTCCCGGTCGGGCTGCCAAGCCCTCCGGGACACCTCCTTCAGCCGACGGCCACGAAGGAGAGGGCCGGATCCACGCCAACTGCACAGCCTCCGCCCCCGCGGTGCACGGCCATCATCGTCCCCAGGGGAAGGGTTATCGGGCCGACTGCCCGTGATCCACCGCTCATCGCGGAGAGATCCGGCCGCGCCATCCGCCGCTCTCGAGGCCACGTTCCTCGATGAACCCCTTGAAGCGCTTCAGATCGCCCTTCACCCGCCGATCGAGCACGCCGAGCGCGTCCGCACTCCTTTCCGCCAGCCCCTCCGGCTCGAAGTCCATGGCCACCTTGACCCGCGTGTGATCCGCGTCCAGGCGCTGGAACGTCACCACGCCCATCTGCGTGACCTCACCGGACACGGTGCGCCATGCCACCCGCTCGTCGGGCAGCTGGTCGACGATCTCGGTGTCGAACTCGCGCTCCACACCGGCGATGCTCGTCTTCCAGTGGTTGTGGCGGTCGTCGATCTGACGGACCTCCTCCACGCCTTCCATGAACTGCGGGAACTCCTCGAGCTGGGTCCACTGGTTGTACGCCGTGTGCAGCGGCACCTCGACGTCGATCGACTGTGTCACCATGCTCATGGGACACCTCCGGGAAACAGGGACCACCGTCGGTGGTCCGGTGGAAGTCGGCGCGGCCCGTCCCGAGTACCCCTGACGGGCGCTCGGATGAGCCGGGCCGCGCTGCTCGGTGTCAATGCCTTTGCGGCATCCTTGATCTTCTCCATCGTCTGCTCGGCGTCGGCCTTGGTCTGCTGGGTCTTCCCTCCGGCGGTGATCCGTCGGTCACCGACGGCCTGGCCGGTGGTCTCCTTCGCCTTCCCCTTCAGCGCTTCGGTGGCGTTCTCCGCCTTGCATTTCGTGCCATGAGTACCGCCTCACAGCCGCTCGTCACCAGCGATACCAACGGCCGTCGGCCCCGTGCAGAGCAAAGCCCAGGATCCACAGCGCCAGTACGGCGAGGGCGACCCACCACAGCACATGGACCGCGAACCCTGCACCCGCGAGTACGAGAGCCAGCAGCAGGACCAGAACCAGGAGCAACATGATCTATAGCCTCCTTCATCATCCACCGCGCCTGCCCAGTTCAACGGGCCCTACACCGCCCCGGCCGCCTGGAGACATCCATGATCCACCGGATCGAGTCCCACGCCGTCATGGACGAGGTCTCGGCCTGGGATCCGTGGCCGAGCGGCGGCCGCGGCCTTGCTATCGCCCGGCAACTGGACAACCTCAGCGAGGTCGCCGAAGCGTCAGGTCCCATGCGGAGCTGGCGGATGTCCGATGCCGTCGCCGTCATGGAGTTCGCCTACGTGAGCAGGGAGTTCCCGCGCGGACGTCAGGCGTGGATCTGGTTCCGGGGTGAGGAGGGCCACCGGCAGGTCAGCGCAGCAGCCGTGCTTGCAGCCAGAGCTGATGACTAGCGGGCTGCCTGACAGCGCGCCGCGATCTGCTGTCATCGATGGCAGATCGCGAGGTGAATCCACTCGGTGGGCCGCCGAGGGCCGCCGCCGATCCTGTGCCCGGCTCGGCGACTACACCAGAGTCCAGGAGCACCTCCACCACACAGGCCTACAGCAGCATCGCCTCGAACTGGAACTCGGGTGCGGTCAGCGGTTGCTCGGACCAGATGACCTTGCCGCGGGCCGTGTACCTGGTCCCCCACCGCTCGGCCAGCTGGGCCACCAGGAACAGGCC
>NZ_JBIRFA010000056.1:0-44537 GCF_044327205.1 Kitasatospora sp. NPDC018058
GCTACCTCACGCCCATCGAGATCCGCCAGCGGCACCAGCAAGGTCACACCCTCGCGGCGTAAACAGACAGTGTCCGAGCGCAGGGTGGAACTTCACTCCAACACGGGTGACTCGAGCGCGGGCGCCGTCACCCGCAGCACCCCGAGACGGCCGACACCGTCCACCAGCGGCAGCCACCCCACGCGTTCGCCAGGAACCGTAGCCGCGGCGATCTGCACCGTCTCGGTGCGATAGGCGCGCCCGGCGAGCGAGGCGTCCACCGACAATCTTTCCAGCTCCGTGGCCACGCCGGTGGCGATCTGGTGCGCTTGGGCGGGGTTGGGAAGTGCGACGAGTTCGCGTTGCTGCATGTCCGCGATGTAGACGCGTGCTTGGGACAGTCCCAGGCGCCGGCTGGCTTCCTGCACCAATGCGGGGATCTCGCGGGGGGCGAGGCGGTGGGAGGCGGCCAGCACGTCGGCGAGGACTTCTCCCAAGCCGGAGTCCTGAGCTGGCACGAATCCGCCTTTCGCAGTCGACCGCACGGCGGGTCCCGGCGATCTCCTCATCATCGTGCCGAAAGGGCTGGCAGTGTCGTGGCGGCGCGCGGCAGCAGGCCATCGGCCGAGCTACTCGCGAGTCACTTAGCGCCTGGTTCGCCGCTCGTTACTCGGCGGTGACGTTGCGGGTGACGCCGGCGATGTGCACCCGCCGGGTGCCGTGCTCGATGAAGAACAGGACGAACAGCCGTCTGAGGAACACGGTGTCCACGTGGAGGACATCGACGGCGATGATCCCCTGTGCCTGGGCAGTGAGGAAGCGTGACCAGGAGCGGTCGGCGCGCTGGGGCGCCGGGTCGATGCCGGCCTTCTTCAAGATCTCCCAGACGGTGGAGGCCTTCCAGCCCAGGGTGCGCAGTTCGCCGTGGATCCTGCGATACCCCCGGATGTCGTTCTCGCGGGCCAGGCGCAGAACCAGGGCCCGCAGGGCCTCGGGCTTGGCCGGGCGGCCCGGGCGACGCGGCGGGAAGGTCCACTTCCGAGCAACCAGCCTCGCGTGCCAGCGGTGATCAGCAGCTTCAAGCCACTGCGGTGACGCTTGCTCAGGAGTCTGAACAGGGCTGCGATCACGGCACGGTCCCCGCGGGTGAAGACGGGCTTCGGGTTGCCGCGCTGCAGGATGGCCAGCTGGTGTCGGAGCACCAGTATCTCGACGTCCTTGGCCGCAGAGGAGCGAGCCAGCAGACGCAGCCGGCTGAACAGGAGGCAGCCGAATCGGTAGACGACACGAAACGTCACGATCCCCAAGCCTGAGGTGCCGGCCTCGGGCACACTCTCGACGTGATCACATCGTGACCCTGAACCTGCAGCTCAGTGCAGGTGACAGGGTCGTCGGCACCCACAGGGAAGTAGCGAACTGCCGGGAGGTGCCGACGGGCAGGGGGAGGCCCGTCGGCACGGCGGAGAAGGAACGACGGTTGCCGATGACTCAGTGGCAGTCGCCGCCCTCTGGCGGCACGGGCACCGTACGCTTCGTCGCCTGCCGCCCAGCGCGGGTGCTGGTCACGCGGGCGATGCGAAGACCTGCGTCCACCAGGGCCCGTTGGGGCCGAAGTTGACGCCTACGCCGATGGCCGTGAAGTGGCAGTTGAGGATGTTCTCGCGGTGCGGCGGGCTGTGCATCCACTCGTCCACCACTGCGGCCGGGTCCGGCTGGCCGTAGGCGATGTTCTCGCCCCAGAGGCTCCACCGGTAGCCCGCGGCCTCCAGCCGGTAGTCGGCGTGGTGGCCCTCCGGGTCGGGGTGCTCGAAGTAGTGACGGGCGACCATGTCGTCGGAGTGCACCTGGGCGGCGCTCTGCGCTTGGGCGTTGACCGTGAGAGGGCCGCAGCCGGCCTTGGCCCGCTCGATGTTGGTGAGGTCGGCGACCTGCTGGGCGAACTGCGCGCCGGTCCCGGTGGCCGGTGGCGTGCTGGTGGCAGGTGCGGCGCCGCCGGACCGGCTGCCGGTGGTCGCCGTGGCAGCTGGTTTGGAGGCCCGGGCGGTTGAACTGTTCCGACCGGCGCTGACCGGGGCGGAAGGCGAGCCGCCGGCCGATCCCGTACTGCCGGCCGCAGCCGAGGCGGAGGGGCCGGTGGACGCGGAGACGGAGAGGGAAGCGGGGGCGGAGGCAGCAGACGAGGTGTCGCCCGGGATGTTCGGAGTCAGTGGCAGATCACCGGTCACCGCCGCCGTCCGGGCCGGGTCACCGCCGCCGGAGTGAGCGGAGGACATCACGCTGTGCCCGGCTATGCCGGCCACGACGAGCGCCGTGGCCGCCGAGATCACCGCAGCGCGGCGGCGGCTGGAGGTGGCTGCCCGCCGCCGGGTACGCCGGGTGCGCGTCCCGGCGGTGCCCGGTGCGGGAGCGAGTGTGTCCTCTTCGGGCGCAGGGCCGCACCCCGGCCCCTCCCCCATGTACCGCGGGATGGACTTCGTGAAGTCGTCGTTCATGGTGGTCTGCTTCCTGAGCGGATTCGCGCCGGTGGCTTTTCGTTCCGACACCGTGGGAGACCGCCCGGAAGAACCGGGACAACGAAAATAGTTCGGCCGATCTTCACGGCGGCATTTCTGTTGTCCGCCGCGCCGCGGCAGGTCTCCAGCGCATGGGGGTCCGTGCGATCGAGACGAGTGAGGACAACGGATGCACAGGGAAGGCGGCATAGACACGGAGGCGGTCGCGGCCGCGCGCGCCGGGGACGAACAGGCCCGGGAACGGCTGGTCGCCGGGTATCTGCCGCTGGTCTACAACGTCGTCGGCCGGGCGATGAACGGGCATCCGGACGTGGACGACGTGGTGCAGGAGACCATGATCCGCGTGGTGGGCGGCCTCGGCGGCCTGCGGGACCCGTCCTCGTTCCGGTCCTGGCTGGTGGCGGTCGCGATGAACGAAGTGCGCCGTTACTGGTCGACCCGCACCGCGCCCGCCTCGGCCCTCGATGCCATGGACCAGCTGGCAGACCCGGCCGGGGACTTCGTCGGGCTCACGGTCCTGCGCCTCGGCCTGTCCGGGCAGCGCCGCGAGGTCGCCGAGGCGACCCGCTGGTTGGACGAAGGAGACCGGGACCTGCTGTCGCTGTGGTGGCTGGAGGCGGCCGGCCGGCTCACCCGGGCGGAACTGACCGCCGCTCTGGAGCTGTCCTCGCGACACGCGGCGGTGCGGGTCCAGCGGATGAAGGAGCAGTTGGAGGTCGGCCGTACGGTGGTCCGGGCGCTCGCCGCCTCGCCGTGCTGCCCCGAACTGGCCGAGCTGACCACGGCCTGGGACGGGCGGCCGAGTGCGCTGTGGCGCAAGCGGATCGCACGGCACATCCGGGCCTGCGACGGTTGCGCGGATCTCGGCCAGGACCTCGTTCCGGCCGAAGGACTGCTCGCCGGGCTCGCCCTGGTGGTCCCGCTGCACGACGTCGCGGTCCACGGCCTCCTCACCGGCGGCCTGCCGGTGCACACCGGCCAGGCGGTGCCCGGAGCCACCGGAACCGTCCCCGCAGCGGCTCAGCCGGCAGCACCGGACACGCAGTCCCACGCGAACGTTGCGCACTCCTCGCACCGGACCGGAACCCACCCGCGCGGCACCCGACGCGGCGCGCGCCACCGCCTGCGGCACGGTGCCCAGTTGGCCGGTGCGCTCACCATCACCGTCGCCGCACTGGTCACCGTCCGAGCGCTCCCGGACCAGGACGACTCCCCGCGAGCCGCCCCCGCCTCCCTACCGACGCCCGAGATCACCACGGCCCCCGCCGCGGCCCCGACCACGGCCAGCGCCGCCGTACCGACCACCTCCGCCAGTTCAGCGTCCCCGGCCGTCTCAGCCGATCCGACGCCCACCCCGAGCGCGACCCCGCCGCCGCGCAGCCCCGAACAGCAACTCGTCGACCTGATCAACGCCGAGCGCGCCAAGAGCGGCTGCCGTCCGCTGCACGTCGACCCCAGACTCCACACCGCAGCCCAACAGCACTCCCAGGACATGGCCGCCCACCACTACTTCGACCACCTCGATCCGGAAGGCAGCCGAGGGAACAGCCGGATCACCGCAGCCGGCTACCAGTGGAGCACGTGGGGCGAGAACCTCGACCGGAAGAGCAAGACACCCGCAGACGTGCTGACCGACTGGCTGGACGGAGCCATCCACCAACAGAACATCCTCGACTGCAAGTTCACCGACGCCGGCGTCGGCACCGCCCCCACCCCCGCTGGCCCACTCTGGACCCTCGACCTCGCCGCCCCCAACTGACTACCCCACCACCCAACCCACCCCTCGGCAGGCCCTGCGACTGGGTGCCCCGGTGCCGGGCTCGGAGAAGCCGGCGGTGAGGCACGGGCGCGAGCACCTGATCGACGTCGGCCGGATCCACGCCGCCTTCGTCACCGACGCCCGCGCCCGCAGCGAGGCCTGCGGCCCGCTCGACCTCGTCCCCGCCCCGGAGCTTCCCGCCAGCGAAGGCGGGGTGTACCGGCCCGCCGCCCACCTCGCCTACACCGCCGGCACCGGCGATGAACGCCACCGCCTGCGCGCGTTCCTCGAGCGCCACCGTCCCGGCGTCGGCGACGAGCAGACCGCGGCGCAGCTGGCCGCGTGCGCCCGGGTCTGGGAGCAGGCGGGCGAGAACGGGTCGGGGCGGGCGTGGGAGCGGCGCTGGAGGTCGTTCCCACGGCTGCTGGTGGTCCTGGTCGGCACGGCGGCCGCGGGGGTGCGCTCGATGGTGGCGGACCTGCGGCTGGCCGCCGAGGAGAACCCGGCCGCCGCCGAGTTGCTGGCCGCCGTCCCGGCCGGTGCCGCCCGGATCGAGGACCTGGTCCAGCGCGGACCGTCCGCGCCCGTCTGGCATCCGCTCGGTGCCCGGGGCGGGCGGGCGTGCGGGTGGACGGAACTGTAGGCGGCGGGGCGGGAACGGCGAAGGAGCGGCCCGAGCGCGGGCCGCCCCTTTCCATCGCTGTTCTGCCTTCCCGGGCGGCCGAAACCGCCCCCGGCAAGGCCACGATCAGCCCATGGCCGTACCGTACCGCACTGGTGGGTATAGGTGGCTGACTTACCGTCCGGCCCGACGTAAGGGCCAGCGGACGCCCGTCCCGGTCCCCGCACCGCCGATGATCAGCGCCGGGCCCAGGTCGGGCAAGCGGGCTCGTCTGCTGCGCTCCCATGCCTCGCGCATGCGCATGGTCTTGCGCAACACAGTCCCCTGCCCGCAACTCGGGCTTGTGGACCCGGACGACTGTGTCAGGCGGCAGGAGCGTGACGGCTGGCATAACGGGCCTACGCTTGAGGAGTGGGCATGCCCCTCTCGATCCGCCTGACCATGTTGCGGGCTTCGGTGACCTGCAGCCGTGGAAACTCGAAGCTCAACACCCCTGCACCCGCCACGCCGATGAAGACCCTGAGCGCCTGCGCCACGCCTGCGATCAGTTCGGGCTCAGATATCCATGCAAGCTGATCCAGGGTGTAGGCATGCAGCAGCTTCTTCGGTTTGGCGACGAAGACTCCCCCGATCGAGAACACCATCAGGCGCTGGTCGGTGAGCCCGACGATGAACCGGCCCGGCAATGGAAGCTGCGCGGCGGGAACGTCGGCCTTGGCACCGCTCGTGGCCACAGCCATCGCCGCTGTGCCCGCCACTCCGGCGATTCCCGCGGCCCCACCGATCATGGTCTTGCGAATTCCGCCGATCCTGAATCCGAGGATGCCGTACTGCACCTGTTCCCCCGGCAACAGCTCACCGGTCAACCGTTGTTGGACCTTGTCCACCTGGGTCATGCCTTGACCCTCCGCCCTATGCCCGACCGTCGATCCGCCCCATACACGAGGTCAGCGAGTCTACGTAAGCACGACGCAGGCGATCAACCACGCCCGGGGACTGGGTATTTCGGGGCTCACCGAACGTTCCCGGTCTCCGTCGGCGCGATGCAGATCGGCGCGTAGCTGGCGGAGCGCGGGTAGTGCCTCGCCCGCACCCCGCCGGCGGGTGGCCCCCTGGCGGGCCTCGGTTTCATCGGCGCGGACAAGTCCAAGAACCCCGACGACCAGGTCATCGTCACCGGCTCAAGGTCACCCGTTCCCGCAAGCTCACGCCCGGCGAGAAGCGGGCCAATCGGATCCTGTCAGCCGGAGGGGCGGCTAGGCAATGCGCTCGGTCACCAGCCGACTCTATCGGTGCCGCCCACGCCTGCCGCCCCGCCGCCGCTTCCAACTCCCGTGACCAGGTTCCAACTACCGCGGCACGGCTCAGCAGGTCAGGGCGGGCAACCCCAGCGACTCGCAAGATGCGGCTCGGATTCGCAGAGTAGCGGTCGCAGTCACAGCAGTCGCAGCGCTGGGGGCTGCGCGGGCCGTTGCAGTCGCAGCCGGCTGCTGCTCGGCCGGTCGCAGTCGCAGCAGCGGCGTGTAGCAAGGGCACCCTTGCTGCACCCGTGACCGTCCGGTCCGGCGGGCGGTTGCACCGGTATGACGTCTTCTCCGCTGTCGTGGCTGCCGATCCTGTGGGGCTCGAAAAGTCATCGTTGCAGCTTAAGCCGTGTATCGGTACTCGTTGATAACGCCGCCGAGGATGTGGGTGCGCAGGACTCTGCGGGTCTCGAGGTCGTTTACGACAGCGGGTTGCCCGTTCGCCTGGGGCGGTCGTTGGAGCCCGGCCAGCTCGCCCTGGATCCTGCGATGCCCCCACCGCGGGTTCTCCCGCGCCAGGCGCAGGACCGGCCTCTTGAGTGCGGCCGCGGTGGGCGCTCGCCCGGTGCGCCGGCGTTGAGCGGAGTAGTCCCACTTCCCGGCGAACAGCCTGCGGTGCCGGGCCGGCAGCGTTCCCGGCGTGACCGGGAAGACGTCCGTCCAGCGGTGGCGCGGTATCAGCGACGACAGTGCGGCCGGCCGGAACCGGTCCGTGGGCTCGTAGCGGACCGAGCCGCCGAGCTGTCGCCGCAGCACCACGTTCTCGTGCCGCAGCACCAGCAGTTCGGCGTCCTTGGCGGAGTCCCGGCGCAACAGCACCGCCGGTACGGACAGCAGCGCAGGGTGGCTCGGCAGAGCAGCGACACGATCATCCGCGCAGCATCCCAGTTACCACCGACCAGCCCTGGACACGGCCTTCCACCTGCAGCGATGACTTTACGGGCCCCACAAGATGATCGAGTACGGCTTCGACGCCGTGCGCGACTCGGCCGCCCGCGGACAACGCCTGGTGGGCCAGGACCCGCTGCCCTCACCGCAGGCGTAGGCGTCGGCCGCTTCGGCGGCCACCCGCACATCGGAAGACGCGGACCGGTGGCGGGCCCAAGCCCTGGGCCCGCCACCGGGCACAAGGTCGAACCTCGGCAACGTCGCCCACGGTCCGGAGCAAGCGGCAGCTCTCGGACGTTGATGAGGACAGTGAAAACGGTTCGGGCCGCGATTCCGTGAATCAGCCTGTCACTGCCGTTACAGGCTGAGCAGCAGGTCCCGGACCGCGGCGGGCTGGGACAGGAACGGGTGGTGGCCGGCGTCGAGCTCGACAACGCTGCCGACCCGGCGGGCGAACTCGCGCTGCAGCCGCGGCGGGGTGCCCCGGTCCTGGGCGCAGACGAGGTACGTCGAGGGGACCTGCTGCCATGCGGCCGCCCTGGCCGGCTGCCCGATCACCTGCACGCTCTGCCTGACGAGGTGGTCCGCCGCCTGCGCCTGGACCTCGGGGTCGCAGTCCGGCAGGAATGTGTCCACGAGTAACTCGGGGCGAACCTCGAACGTGCCGGCGTCGCGGTCGACGGCGAGGAACGGGGCGGGGCTGCCGTCCCCGAACCGACCCATCCCGCACATACGCCCCGTGCACGAACACGACCCTCATCGCTGCCTCCACGTCCGCCTCGGCTGCCTTCCGAGCAACGGTAGACGTAGCCGCCGTTACGACAGGGAGTCGAAGATCATTCACGGATGTCACTGGCGCAGTTCCGCGGGCTCCCGACAGGCACTCATCTCGACCTCAGGCTGGGCGAGTTGTGGGGTTCGACCGGTGGCACCGGGGGCCGCCGGTCCACCTCGGCGATTGCTGGGGGCGGCCTACGCGCTCGGCGGTGTGGTGTGCAGGCCTTCGAGCAGCATGCTGAGGTAGCGGTGTGCAGTGTCGGTCCGGTCGGCCGGGGTGCCGCCGTGGATGTTGACCGCGTGGGCGATGCCGCACATGAGCGGGACGAGGTCGCCGGCGACCACCTCGGGGCGGATTGATCCGGCTTCGCGGGCCCGGTCGAGGAGTTCGGTGCCGGCCGAGGAGAGCGACCGCTTGAGTTCCGTGGTGCGCGGCAGGGCATCCGTGGCGGAGCCGACGACCACGGCCAGGGTCGGGTCGGCGACCTGTGCTTCGACGACGTGGGACAGGAAGCCCTCCAGCGCGCGCCGGATATCGGTGTCGGCCAGTGCGTGCCGGCCGTGCTCGGCGAGGGTTTCCAGGCAGGGGGTGGCGACGGTCTCCAGCAGGGCCTCGGGGGTGGCGAAGTGCCGATAGACGGTGCCGACGCCGAGTCCGGCCCGGCGTGCGACGTCGTTGAGCTGCAGTGCGATGCCTTGGTCGACGAGGTCGCGGGCGACGGCGACGATCCGGTCCCAGTTGCGGGCGGCGTCCTTGCGCAGCTGTGTGGTCGTCATGGTGGACCGTCCGGTCACTCGTCTCGATTCGTGGTTCGACGTTCGATCATATGCGGGGTTCCGGGACGGGGTGGGTGCGCTCCTGGTGGGCGGGCCGGTCGTCCCGCCCACCACGGCCGTCAGGGCCGGTCGTGTGCCTGGCGGAGGAAGCCGGTGATGATGTCCAGCCACTGCTTCGGCTGCTCCAGGAAGGGCAGGTGACCGGTGGCGAGCACGGCGGTCTGCGCGCCGGGGATGGCCCAGGCCAGGTGGTGCTGGAGAGTGGCCGGTATCAGGGGATCGGCGGTGGTGACGACGACGAGGGTCGGGGCGGTGATCGCGGCGAGCTCGGCGCGGACGTCGGCGCGGCGGACCAGGTCGACCTGCGCTCCGGTGCCGGGTGCAGGACCGGGGGGTCTGTTCTGCGGCCGCGCGCACTTGGCCGGGCGCGTGAGGGAGTTCAGCAGCGGCGGGTCACGGTCAGATGGGCCAGGTACTGGGCGAGCAGGAGGTGCTGTCCGGATTCGTGGAGCTGGTGCCAGACCGCGGTGGCCAGCTCGGTGCGGGTGTCCAGGTGGGCGAAGGTCGCGCTCAGCACGAGCGAGGTGACCCGGTGCGGGTGGCGGGCTGCGGTTCGGATCGCGACCGAGCCGCCGAGGGAGTATCCGCAGACGGCGAACGTGTCGAGCCCTTCGGCGTCCGCCGCGGCGACGAGCTGGTCCGCCAGGGTGTCGAGCCCCAGGGGCGCGGGCGCGATGGGGGGTCTTCCCTGAGCCCGGGTAGTCGACCCCGACCACGGTGTACTCGGCGGCGAGCCCGTCCATGATCGGCCCGAAGTTGGCCTCGATGCCGCCGCCCGCGCCGTGGGCGAGGAGGAGGCCGGGGCCAGAGCCGTGGACGATGCGGGCATAGCCGGCCGGGACTGTGCTGGTCATGGTCGTGTCCTCATCTGACGAACCTGCGAACGAGGGGCGATGGGCGAACTGCGGGCCGGTGCGGGTGCCGGGGCGTGGCGCGAGCAACTGACACCGGTCGCGAGAGGGATGGTCGGCCGGCGCTCACTGGCGAGTGCTCATGCGCCCGCTGTGGCTGACGTGGGTGCGTGGGCTTCGCTGAGCCGACGCACGGCCTCGGCGAGGCGGCGGTCGGTCGCTGTGCGGAACGGCTGCACCGGGCGGGCCTGGGGGCCGATGACGATGCCGGTCCGGCCCGCCAGGGCGTCGTCGGTGGCGGCGACGATCGAGGGCCGGGCGGCCGTGGATGCCGGACCCGAGGTGGAGCGTTCGAACTTGCGGCGTACCAGCGGCCACAGCAGCCGCAGGGCAGGAGAGACGATCTTCGGGTCGGTCAGGGTGCCGTTGGTCATGTCGGTCGCGGCCCCTCCGGGGTCGGCGGCGAAGACCGAGACGCCAGTGCCCTCCAGCCGGGTGGCCAGGTCCAGGGTGTAGCAGAGGTTGGCGAGCTTGGCGCGGCCGTACCAGTGGAAGCCGTAGTAGCCGCCGGGCGGCTCGACGGCGTCGAAGGAGCGCTTCGCGAGCCCGACCGCACCCGAGGTCACGTTCACGATCCTGCTCGGCGCCCCGGCCGTCAGCGTGGGCAGCAGCAGTTCCGTCAGCAGGTACGGCGAGAGGTGGTTGATGACGAACGACGCTTCGATCCCGTCCAGGGTCCGTCGCTCCGGGAACATCGCGCCGACGTTGTTGACCAGCACGGTCAGGGAGTCGCCGGAGGCGGCATGGTCGGCGGCGATCCGGTCGGCGAGTGCGCGGACCTGGTCGAGCGAGCCGAGATCGGCGGGCAGGAACCGTGCGGGATGCGCCGGGTTCGTCGCGGCGATCCGGTTGATCGCCAGAGCGCCCCGGTCGGCCTCGCGTCCGACCACCGTGACCGAGAAGCCGGCGCCGGCCAGCCCCAGGGCGGTCTCCAATCCAATGCCGGTCGTCCCCGCCGTGACCACAGCTGTCTTCGCCATGTGCTCCTCCACCCAGTCATGCGGATAGTTCATCCGCTTCATGGGGAACGTAGCACACAATCGGATGAACTATCCGCTTTGGCGCTACGGCCCCCTGCTCCGGCAGCAGCCGCCACACCCTCCGGCCTGTCCGCGGGGAGTGTGACCTGGCCGGACTGCAGGGCGTGGCCGAGGAACTGCACCGCGCTGGCGGCGTAGAAGCCGTTGCGCAGCGAGGTGTACGGCACGCCGCAGGCGTGCAGTGCGTCCTCGGTGGCGGAGTGGTCGCGGCAGGGCTGGAACCGCGAGGAGGCACTGGCACCCATGTGGCTGGTGCAGAGGATGCGGCGGGCGCCGACTCCGGGTCAAATGAGGTCGGGCAGTGGGCGCCGGGTGACCTCGTGGGCGCCGTCCGGAGGACACCGAGCATGCGCAGGACCATCTCGGCCAGGTCCGAGGCTGCCTCCCCGCCGTCGAGGCCGGGGCGGGCCAGCCTCAGTGCCGCGAGGGACAGCAGTGTTCCGCCCAGGGCGGACAGGGCCGTGGTCGGCTCGGTGCAGGTGAAGCGGCCCGAGGCGACGCCGCGCTCCGGGTCGCGGAGCGCTCGTGCGGACAGGCCGCGTCGAGACACCGGGGGCGAAGCCGGACGAGCGGTTCACCTTCGTGATGGGAAATGATCTACCGCGGCGCCGGAACGACTCGCGTACCGCCCTCGGCCTGGAGCGTTGGCGTCAGCCGAGGACAGTGTCGGCGATCTTCAGGGCGACCTGCAGTTCGAGCGTGTTTGATTCGATGGTTGCGGCGGGGAGCAGTTCCTGCGCCGCCCTCCTTTGAACTCCAACCCACAACGGTCCCGTCGGCTGCTCACGGACCCGTACACGAGGCTGTGGTTGAACCATCCACGCAGGTGAGAGAACGGATCACACGGCCCGACCCCGACCCGCTCGTCAAGGCCGGACGCGCATCCCTGCGCCTGTGACGGCCACCAACCACTACCCTCGAACGGTCCGGGCCAGGCCATCGGCGCGCCCGTAGCATGGAGATGCACGCGAACGTACTTCGCGGAGTGGACACCGCCGATGGCAGATGGCAAAGGACCAGTTACCGTCCAGGATCTGCTGGACCGGACGCTGAGCCGCACTGTGGAGAGTCTTGGCGCGTCTGCGGGGGCGATCGTGCTCCTGGAGCCCGACGGCGAGGTCCTGACCCTGGAAGCGATCGCGGGAGTGCCGCCGGAGTTCCTCAGACCGCTGCGGCACGTACGCCTGACCACCGCGGCCCCCGATCCGATCATCGAGGCGGTACGCGACCGTCACCTGGTGTGGGTGAGCTCCGGGGAAGACCTCGCGCGCCGCTATCCGAAAGTCGCCCTGCTCCTGCCGTACTCGCGCGCCAGCGCCGTCGCACCGATCGCCAGCGGACGCGCGGTGTGGGGCGCCCTGGCCCTGATGATGTCCTCGAAACGGTCGTCCGAACTCACGGCCGGCGAGCGCCGCGCGATCACGTCGGCCGGCGACCGCATCGCAACGCTGCTCCAGCACGCCGCCGACACCGGGCAGCGCCTCCAGCCGGGATCCGACTCCGGACACCGGCCCCGTTTCGTCCCCCTCACAAGCCCGGCACGGGGTGACGCCGCGACGCAGTTCGCCACCCGGCTCCCCGAAGGCGGATGCTCCCTCGACCCACGCGGGAGGATCACCTTCGTCGAGCCCACCGCGGCCGACCTGCTGGGCGAGAGCGTCCCGCACCTGCTGGGCGCCCGCCTGTGGGACGCGGTGCCGTGGCTGAACGATCCGATCTACCAGCACCACCACCGGGACGCGGTCATCAGCCAGCTGCCGACCTCGTTCACGGCGCTGCGGCCCCCCGACACCCACCTGCACTTGGAGCTCTACCCGGACCGCACCGGCCTGAGCGTGCGCATCAGTCCGACCTGCGGCAGACACTCCCCCAAGGTGCCGAATGTGGGAGGCACCGAACCAATGGCCGGATCCGCCCGACTGGAGGCCACGCACCACCTGGTCCACCTGGCCGGCGCGCTGACCGAAGCGGCGACCGTACGCGACGTGGTCGACCTGGTCGCCGACCACCTCCTGCTCTCCTTCCGGGCCCAGGCTTTCCTGCTGCTGGTCCCCGAGGCCGGCCGGATCCAGGTCATCGGCCATCGGGGCTATCACCCCGAGTTCGTGGACCACCTCGACCACCAGCCGCTGCCCTGGTACATCCCGTCCGTGCCGGGGTTGACCACCGGGGTGCCGTCGTTCTTCGCCTCCCGGGAGGAACGCCGCGCCGCCTGTCCGGCAGGCGCCGACATCGACGACGGCATGGCCGCATGGGCTCTGCTGCCCCTCATCGCCTCCGGGCACCCCATCGGCATCTGTGTGCTCGGCTACGAACGCCCACACTCCTTCACCCCGGACGAGCGCACCATCCTCATCACCCTCGCTGCCCTGATCACCCAAGCCCTGGACCGGGCACGGCAGTACGACGCCGAACACCGGCTCGCCCATGGACTCCAGGACCGCCTGCTACCCCAAACCCTCCCGGCGATCCCCGGCCTGGACGTGGCCGCCCGCTACCTACCCGCCAGCCACGGCATGGACATCGGCGGCGACTTCTACGACCTCATCCGCCTGACAACCACCGAAGCCGCCGCCGTCATCGGCGACGTACAAGGCCACAACGTCAGCGCCGCGGGGCTGATGGGCCAGGTCCGAACCGCCGTCCACGCCTACGCCATCGCCGGCGCCACCCCCGGCGAAGTCCTCGCCCGCACCAACCGGCTGCTCACCGACCTCGACCCCGACCTGCTCACCAGCTGCCTGTACGCGCACCTCGACCTCTCCCACCACAGCGCCCACCTGGCCAGCGCCGGACACCACCCACCCTTCCTCCGCCACCCCGACACGCACACCCACATCGTCCCCCTGCTGCCAGGGCCCCTGCTGGGCGTCGATCCCGCAGCGGCCTACCCCACCACCGAGGTCGCCCTGCCCCCCGGCACCGTGCTCGCCCTCTACACCGACGGACTCATCGAGACCCCCGGTACCGACCTCGACACCAACATCACCAAACTCACCGCCACGCTCTCGCAGGCCGGAGACCTCCTGGACGGCATCGCAGACGCCCTGCTCGACCAGGCCACGCCCTCGGGCAGTCACGCCGACGACACCGCCCTCCTTCTCCTGCGCATCAACTACACCCTGCACGACACCGACCGGGTCTGTACGGTCTTCGGCTCTGTCCCGTAATCGGTGGTAACGAGGGGTGACGGTCGTCGTTCGCATGGCATGCGTGATGTCAACGAGCTTGGAGTGTGGTGTTTTCGGGGCTGTCGGCCCTCGTCGTCGAGGGTGTGGCGGACGAGGGTGAGGTCATCCGGGTGGTGGCGCGGACCCGGGAGGTTCCGGTGCCGTGCCCGATGTGCGGGCAGCCGACGGGGCAGGTGCATGCCTTCCACGGGCGGGTGGTCGCGGATGTGCCGGTGGACGGGCGTCGGGTCGTGGCGGCCGTGCGGGTCCGGCGCATGGTCTGTCCGGTCCTGGGTTGCCCGCGGCAGACGTTCCGCGAGCAGGTCCCCGGCCTGATCGGGCGCTACCAGCGGCGCACGCGCCGTCTCGCCGACCAGCTCGGTGAGGTCGTGAAGGAGTTAGCGGGCCGGGCGGGCGCCCGCCTCTCCCGTGCGCTGGTCTGCGCGATCTCCCGCTCGACCGCTCTGCGCCTGCTCATGTGCCAGGCGGTACCGCCGCTGCGCGTCCCGCGCGTGCTCGGCGTCGACGACTTCGCCCTGCGCCGGCGTCAGCGTTACGCGACCGTGCTGATCGACGCGGAGACCGGCGAGCGGATCGACGTCCTGCCCGACCGCACCGCCCAGACCCTGGTGGCGTGGCTGCGCGAGCACCCCGGGATCGAGTATGTCTGCCGCGACGGCTCCGGCTCCTACGGCGAGGCGATCCGCCAGGCCCTCCCCAAAGCGGTGCAGGTCAGCGACAGATGGCATCTCTGGAGCAACCTATGCGGCAAGGTCCTGGCCGAGGTCCGCTCCCACGCCGCCTGCTGGGCCACCGCCGTGAACCCCGTCCGTTCCGGAGGCCCCCGAGAGCAGACCACCCGCGAACGCTGGCAACAGGTCCACCACCTGCTCGGGCAAGGTGTCGGCCTGCTCGAATGCGCCCGCCGCCTCGATGTCGCCCTGAACACCGTCAAGCGGTACGCCCGCATGAAGGAGCCCATTGGTGATCGCCGTGCGCCCCGCTACAAGCCCACGCTCGTGGATCCCTACCGCGACCACCTGCGCCGACGTCGGGCCGAGGACCCTGCGGTGCCCGTCACCCACCTCCTGCGCGAGATCAAGGAGCTGGGCTACACGGGCAGCGCGAATCTCCTGGTCCGCTACATCACCCAGGGCCGCGCCGAGGGCGACAAGCCGTCACAACCCCGCAGCGCTTCGCCCGACTCCTCCTCAGCCGCCCCGAGAACCTGCGCGACAAGGACGCCGCACTGCTGGGGGAACTCACCGAAGCCTGCCCCGAGATGACCGAACTCGCCCGCCTGACAGGAGAGTTCGCGCAACTGTTGACGCCGGCCGAGGGCAACGACGCCAAGCTCACCGACTGGATCACGTCAGTTCGCTCCGTCGACCTGCCCCACCTGCACTCCTTCGCGAACGGCCTGGAACTCGACCGGGCCGCCGTCGACGCCGGACTCACCACCCCGCACCACAACGGCCGCACAGAGGGAGTCAACACGCGAACCAAACGGATCATGAGGCAGATGCACGGCCGAGCCGGGTTCCCCCTGCTCCGGCACCGCGTTCTCCTCCAGTGACCACCACAGAGCGCTACCACCGATTACGGGACAGAGCCCGGTGACCGGTGTATCTCCCGATCAAGGAAGAGCATCTGATGAGCGACGTGATCGTCTCGGTTGAGGCGGTTGAAGAGGTCCGGCCGACTGAGCTATCGGCGGATCTGCTGGACGAGCAGTTGATCGGGCAGCTGGTCGACCGGGCCCAGGCCAGCGGGCTCCAGTTGACCGGCGAGGGCGGGCTGCTGCAGCAGCTGACGAAGCGCGTGCTGGAGTCCGCCCTCGAAGGTGAGATCACCGACCACCTGGGTTATGAGAAGCACGATCCGGTCGGTGCCGGCAGCGGCAACAGCCGCAACGGCGTCCGCTCGAAGACGGTGCTGACCGACGTCGGCCCGGTCAAGATCTCCGTCCCACGTGATCGAGAGGGCAGCTTCGAGCCGCAGATCGTCAAGAAGCGCCAGCGCCGGCTGACCGGCGTCGACGAGATGGTGTTGTCGCTGTCCGCGCGAGGTCTGACGCATGGCGATATCTCCGCCCACCTGGCCGAGGTCTACGGCGCGAGCGTGTCCAAGCAGACCATCTCGACCATCACCGACAAGGTCATGGACGGGATGGCCGAATGGCAGAACCGGCCCCTCGACCCGGTCTACCCGGTGATCTTCATCGACTGCATCCACGTGAAGGTCCGCGACGGCCAGGTGGCCAACCGGCCGATCTATGTCGCGCTGGCCGTGACCGTGGACGGCACCCGCGACATTCTCGGCCTGTGGGCCGGCGACGGCGGTGAGGGCGCCAAGTACTGGCTCCAGGTTCTCACCGAGATCAAGAACCAGGGCGTCGAGGACGTGTGCATGGTCGTCTGCGACGGCCTCAAGGGCCTGCCCGACGCGATCGGGACGGTCCGGCCGCAGGCGGTCACGCAGACCTGCATAGTTCACCTCCTGCGGGCGTCGTTCCGCTACACGGGCCGCCAGGATTGGGACAAGATCTCCCGCGCGCTCAAGCCGGTCTACACCGCGCAGACCGCGAAGGCCGCGGAGGACCGCTTCCTGGACTTCCAGGAGGAATGGGGCGCCGAGTACCCGGCGATCGTGCGGCTTTGGGAGAACGCCTGGGCCGAGTTCGTGCCGTTCCTCCAGTTCGATGCGGAGATCCGCAGGATCGTCTGCACGACCAACGCGATCGAGAGCGTGAACGCGCGCATCCGCAAGGCCGTCCGGGCTCGCGGGCACTTCCCGAACGAGGCCGCGGCACTGAAGTGCGTCTACATGGCCGTCATGAGCCTCGACCCCACCGGGCAGGGCCGCAAGCGCTGGACCATGCGATGGAAGCCCGCACTCCAGGCCTTCGACATCGCCTTCGACGGCCGACTCTCCGTCGGCCGCGGATAATTCACATCACACGAGTTACACCGTTGGCAGGCCCAGTGCCAACGGCACCGACGAAGACAGCGAGCCACAGGACGGATGGCGGACAGGCGTAGCCAACCAGCTCTGGTCCACGAGTTGCTGAAGCGCGGCATGAGCATGCGCGAGGTCGCCCCCCACCTCAGCTGGAGCCGTAGCACCGTCGGCCACAATGCACGCGCCGCGCCCTGGCAGGACATGATGAAGGACCGGCTTTCCCAGGCGAGCAAACTCGACGTGGCGATCCGCTCGATCCTCCGCAACGCCTTGGTGCGCGTTGGCGGGGGCCGGCGGCGTCGTTGAAGGCAGCGGCGGTCTGCCGGGCCAGGGCGGAGTGGGTTGTGGTGACTTCCTATGTCCCGTCCTGAGTTGTGCGCACCGAGCGCGCCCTGGTCGGGTTCGGTCGCGCCGTTGGGCGAGGCGCTCGCGTCCACGGTGCTTCACCAGGAGCCAGGCCTCCCGGTCCCCGGAGCGGTAGCGGTCCTTGCGTATGCGGGTGAGGGAGTAGCCGCCGTGCAGCTTGTGTCCGTGTAGGCGGAAGGAGGCGTGCCCGCGTTCCAGCGTGTCGGCGAGTGGGACGTCGTGGCCGGCCCGGTCCGTGGAGAGATTGCGGTAGGAGCCCTCTGTCGGCGGGGTGTCCCCGCCGGGCAGGGTGCCGTGCTCGTCGAGCGCCGGAGTGCGGTCTGGGCCAGGGCCGGGTGTGGTCATGGTGTCTCCCGGGTGGAGTGCGCTCCGCTGCCGGGCGACTTCCGCCGATGCGGCGGCGGACCCCCGCGGATGGTGGCTGTGGCGACCCGGTGACCGAGTCGCCGCAGCTCATCCTGGATCCTGACGTACCCCCAGGTCGAATTCTCTGTGGCCAGGCGCTGAATGAGCGCGACGGGATCTCCTCGGAGAGTGGTGGTCGGCCGGGCCTGGCCGGTGGCTGGCGCCACTTCCAGCGCACCAGGTGTCGGTGCCAGGCCAGCAGCGTGCCAGGGGTGACCAGCCGGTGTCGGCGCAAGGCGGGCGGCAGATGGCGCGCGAGAGCGGAGAGTACGGCGCGGTCCGCCCACGACATGCGCAGCCGCCCGACCTGGCGGCGGAGTACAGCGACCTCGTGGCGTAGGGCGAGAATCTCGGCCTTGCTCGCGGCGGGGAGCGGCCCAACAGGACGAGCCAGCCCAGCAGACGGCAGAAGATCAAGTACAGCAGTCGTAGACCCACGAGCCGGGATCATGCCCGGGATGCGGAGGGCCGAAAAAGCCCTGATCAGCCACCCTACGACAGTAAAAGACACCCTTCAGGGGGATGGCTGGACCCGGGAAGCGGGCTGCCTCAACGACGACCCCGTCCCCGGCTGGACCGCCGCCGCGGCCCCACCGCGCCTGACAGTGCACCGCCCGACCGGACAGCTCTGGTTCGACGCCCCGGTCGCCGCCGGCCGCGAGTGGTGGCGCGCACTTCGCACGCACAAGGTCCTGCTGATGGTGACCGGGCCGTTCACCGGTGTCTTCGACTTCCGCCGCGCGGCCCAGGCCGGCGCCCTCGGACTGCTGGCCGTCGGCACCGTCTCCACCATCGGCCCCTGACACCCCCGCCCACTGCCGCGCCCGCGAGGCTGGTAGCGCGATCCGGCTCCGGGCTGCGCCGTACCACGGCCGTCCTGCCGCCACCCGCCGTTGCGCTCCCACAGCTGTGCGCAGGCCGGGAGGTCTCCTCGGCGCCGACACCGGGGCGGTGGCGTTCGACGAAGGACCGCAGCCGATGCCGCTCGTCACCGGTGCCTGCGGTGTACGCGAGCTCGGCGGCGGGCCGGTACACACTGGCGCTGGACAATAGATCGGGAGCGGGGACGAGGTCGAGCGGGCCACGCCCCGGTGGCGGGCGTCAGCGACGAAGGCAGTGTGGATCCGGCCGACGTGCAGCCGTATCAGGGGTGCCGGCGGGCGCGTTCGGTGATGTTGCGGGCCATGCCTCCGAACACCATGGTGTGGAACGGAGCGACAGCCCACCAGTACGCGTGTCCGGCCAGGCCGTGGGGGTGGAACAGTGCCCGCTGCCGGTATTGCGCCCCCTGATTGTCGTCCGGTGTGACGGAGAGTTCGAGCCAGGCCAGCCCGGGCAGGCGCATCTCGGCCCGCAGGCGCAGAAGCCGGCCGGGTTCGATCTCCTCGACACGCCAGAAGTCGAGGGAGTCCCCGACCCGCAGTCGGGCCGGGTCGCGGCGGCCCCGGCGCAGTCCGACGCCGCCGACCATGCGGTCGAGCCAGCCGCGCAGAGCCCAGGCGAGCGGAAAGGAGTACCAGCCGTTGTCGCCGCCGATGCTTTCGATCACTCTCCAGACGGCGGCGGGTGAAGCGGTCACGGTGCGTTCCTGGACATCCTGGTAGAGGCTGCCGCCGGCCCAGTCGGGATCGGTGGGCAGCGGGTCGCTCGGGGCGCCGGGCAGCGAGGCGGAGGACCAGCGGGTTGCGACGTCGGCGTCCTTGATCCGGCGCAGGGCGAGCGTGACGGCCTGGTCGAAGCTGGTCAGGCCGGTCGGCGGGTCGGGCACCCATCGGGCGATGTCGTGCTCGCCGCAGACGACCTCGTGGCGCAGGGACTCGACGAGGGGGCGGGCGATGGAACCCGGGACCGGAGTCACCAGGCCGACCCAAAGGCTGGAGAGGCGGGGGGTGAGGACCGGCACGGGGACGATGAGGCGGCGGCGCAGTCCGGCGATGCGGGCGTAGCGCTGCATCATCTGTTCGTAAGTGAGGACGTCGGGGCCGCCGATGTCGAAGGTGCGGTTCAGCCCGGGCGGCAGGTGGGCGGCACCGACCAGGTAGCGCAGAGCGTCCCGGACGGCGATCGGCTGGATCCGGGTGGACACCCAGCGCGGAGTGACCATCACGGGCAGGCGTTCGGTGAGGTGGCGCAGCATCTCGAAGGAGGCGCTGCCGGATCCAATGATCACGGCGGCGCGCAGTTCGGCCGTGGGGACGCCGCCGGCGCGGAGCATGCGGCCGACCTCGGCACGGGAACGCAGGTGGGGGGACAGGTCTGCGGCCGCGTGGTCGGGGACGAGGCCGCCGAGGTAGACGATCCGGGTGACGCCGGCGGCCGCCGCGGCGGCTGCGAAAGCGCGGGCGGCCTCGCGGTCGGTTGCCTCGAACGAGGGCCCGGTGCCGAGCGAGTGGACGAGGTAGTAGGCGACGTCGATGTCGTCGAAGGCCCTGGCGAGGGTGGCAGGGCGGGTGACGTCACCGGTGGCGGTCTCCACCCGGGCCCGCCAGGGATGGTCGCGCAGTCGCCCGGGATCCCGTACCAGACATCGCACGGTGTGCCCGCGGGCGAGCAATTCGGGGACGAGTCGGCCGCCGATGTAGCCGGTCGCACCGGTCACCAGGCAGCGCAGCGGGCCGGGCTGCAGCGGATCCATGTCGACTCCTTCTCCGAAGGCCGCTCTCGCGGGCCTCCGCCGGTGCCGAAACGACGTAACCAGCATCGCGCATGTTCTTCGGAGTCGGCGCGATGGACGCGAACACGGAAAGCGGTGCCCACGACGGGGCGGCCCGAGCCGGGGGTCAGCCCGGAGGGGCTGCGGGGCTGGATGAAGCAGGACCGCGCCGACCGGGGTGAGGGCCGGCCGGACGAGCTGACCAGCGCCGAACGCGAGGAACTGACGCGGTTGCGCCGCCAGACCGTCGAGCAGCAGAAGACGATCGAGATCCTGCGCAAGGGCGGCCGCCTGACCGTCCTCATCACCGGCGCCCGCGGCAAGGTCGGCCAGGCCGTCATCGGCCACCTGCACGCCGCGGGCCTGCCCGTCCGTGCCGCCAGCGCCGGTCCGGCCGAGCTGACCGTCCCGGCCGACGTCGCGGTCGCCGAGCTGGTCCTCGAGCGGCCGGAGACCTTCTCAGCCGCGCTGGATGGCATGCGCCAGGTTCTCCTCTATCCCCAGCCCGCAGCCATCGATGCCTTCATCGAGACCGCCCGGGCCGCCGGCGTTGCCCGCACCCGCAGGGTGGTCAGCAGACTGCCGGCCGGCGCGTCGGCGAGCGCGGCGTCGACGAAGGTGTGCATCAGCTCGTGGCTGCCGTGCCACTTGGCACACCAGTACTGCAGCGCGCCCTCGTGTGCCCGCAGGTGGTGCGGATCACGGGCCGTCACCTCGGCCCAGAGTTCACGGAAGTCCTCGTGCGACCAGCCAGTCCCATGGCAACGGCGATTTGCGCCACTGGGGTCCTCCGACGGTGCCAGCTCAACGGCCTCCCGTGCGGCCGCCTCGCGCAGGACGCGGTGGAACCCGCGGGCCTACCGCCACCCGGGACGATCGAACCCCCACGAGCCGACGGTTGGGCGGGCGCGTCCGGGAGGGGCTCAGGTTCCGACACGGACGGCTCCTCGGCCGGTGCCGAGCTGGTCGAGCCGGCCTCCCGGGGGGCGCGGACAGGACTTCGCCAACACGCTGGCGCGCGATCAGCCACTCCTGCCAGTCCGTCTCCGCCTCCGCGAGTTCAGCGAGCACCCGGTCCGCCTTCTCCCGCAGCTTCGCCACCCGCTCACGCCCGCCCAGCTCCCGCTCCTCCAGCAGACCCACGACCGACGCCATCCCGGCACCTCCACCGACGAGACAATCCGACCAACCGAGCCCGCCTCGGTAGCATCGACATCATTCCTGAGCTGCGGAGACACGCCGATCAAGTTCAGTACGACAATGGTTTCTTATGCCTGGCGGGCGTCGGCGATCACGGCCGGGGTGGTGCCGAGCCACCAGGTGGGGTTGGCGGTGCCGTCGGTGGTGCGGCCGTCGCTGTGGACGTAGTGCCGCACGTCGCGGCCCGGCTCGGCGAACTCGCCGTTCAGGGCGCGCTCGACCCACTCGGCGCCGAACCGGAAGACCTCGGCGGCGGTGCCGCCCAGCGGGTGGAACTCGTTCTCGTAGACGCGCATCTCCTTGGGTGCCCGCACCCGCTCGTAGTTGGCCAGCGCCTGCTCCAGCACGGTGAGTTCGTCGAACTCGCCGATGCCGTAGACGACCGGGCAGGTGATCTCCTGGACCAGGTCGCCCAGCGGCATCCGGGCGACCAACTCGGTGTCGAAGGCGTCCTCGTCGGTGTAGCCGGCCATGAACATGTAGTTGTTCTTGAAGGTCGGCTGGGCGCGCTCGAAGATGGTGGTGAAGTCGCCGGTGACGGCCTCGAAGGCGGCCAGCGCGGCGAGGCGGCGGTCGGTGGCGGCGGCGCGCGAGCCCCAGTAGCCGCTCATCGAGATGTCGAACATGCCGATGCGGGCCGCGTCGACCTCGGGCAGCGAGGTCAGGTGGTCGATGTAGCGGCTGATCGCGCGCTCGTAGTTGGTGAGGTCGACGGTCAGCCCGTTGGCCCGGCTCTCGCCCTGGCCCGGACCCTCGATGGACAGCGCCACGATGCCGCGCGAGGTGTAGTACCGCTCCGCCGCGTAGATGTAGTCCTCCTTGATCATGTCCATCCCCGGGCCGAGGATCACCGCGGGGGGCATTGCGGACCTCGCCGGCCGGCAGGTGCAGCCCTACGCACTCGTCCAGGGCGGCGACCCGGCGATCCCCTTCGTCGGCGGCATCCCGATCCCTGACCATGTCGACGAAGCCGGCTTCGTCGGTGCCCTGTACGGCGAGCCCATCGAGGTCGTGACGTGCGAACTGTCCGATCTGAACGTGCCCGCCCGTGCGGAGACCGTCATCGAGGGCCACCTGTCGGTGGAACGCAGCGCCATCGAGGAGCGTCCGGCTCCTCCAGACTGCTGATCCGGGACCAGTTCCTGAAGACCTTTGCGAAAGTCACCTGCACCACATCCTCGGCCTCGTGGTAGTCGCCTGTGAGCAGGTAGGCAGTGCGCACCAGCCGCCGCCAGCGCGTGGCGGCGAACCCCTCGAAGTCAAGCTCACGCGGGCCGGGGCCGCCCGCGGAAGCCGGTGCCGTGACGGGCCGAGGCCGGTCCTCCACCGGGATGTGCAAGACGCTCGCGGTCATCCAATTCCTCTTCGCGTCCGCGCGACGACCCGACCGGACCATCGCTCTGCCCTACTCACCGCCGCGCCGCCGCAAAGGTTGCATGGCTCTGTCCGCGAGAACGGGCTCCGGCTCAACTTCCCGGCTCTGCCTCTGATTGAGGGGTCCTCCGCTGGTTGATCACGGTGACAGGAGGATGGCGTGCGCGAGCACCTGCTCGACGTCGGCCGGATCCACGCCGCCTTCGTCACCGACGCCCAGGCCTGCGGCCCGCTCGACCTCGTCCCCGCCCCCGAGCCGCCCGCCGGCGACGCTGGGGTGTACCGGGCCGCCGCCCACCTCGCCTACACCGCCGGCCACGACGCCGAGCGGCACCGACTGCGGGCGTTCATCGAGCGGCCCCGTCCCGGTGCCGGTGACGAGCAGACCGCGGCGCGGCTGGCGGCCTGCGCCCGGGTGTGGGAGCAGGCGGGCGAGGACGGGTCGGGGCGGGCGTGGGAGCGGCGCTGGCGGTCCTACCTGCGGCTGCTGGTGGTGCTGGTCGGCACGGCGGCCTCCGGGGTTCGCTCGGCGGTGGCGGATCTGCGGCTGGCCGCCGAGGAGAATCCGGCCGTCCCCTTTCCATCGCTGTTCTGCCTTCCCGGGCGGCCGATCGGCCGCCCCCGGCAGGGCCACGATCAGCCTGTGGCCGTACCGTACCGCTCCGTTCGACGGCGGGCGCGGACAGGTGACTTACCGTCCGGCCCGGCGTAGGGGCCAGCGGACGCCCGTCCCGGTCCCCGCACCGCCGATGGTCAGCGCCGGGCCCAGGCCGGGCAGGCGGGCTCGTGCCAGGTCGTACGGACGACCAGGCCGCCCTGGGTGAGGTGCTCGCTGGACCAGGTCCGGCAGCACCCGCCGCCGCCCGGCCGGACGGGCAGCGGCAGCCTCGCGGCGCGGACCGGGGTGACGGGAGCAGACACGGTGGGCGCGGCCGGACGGCGGCCACGGCGGCACCTGGTCGAGGGTGTCGTCATGCCGAAGGCTCTGCCCACCGCGCCGTCCCGCCGAATCCCGCCGCCACCCGAACAGCCCAGCCCTGGCCGTTCTCACCGGCCGTTGACCTGCGCTGACACCCGAAACTCGCCAGCCGCCGGTCACGCCGGGGCGGGCAAACTCACCAGCGCCCCGGGGTGAAACTCACCACCCCTGCGCCGAAACTCCCCAGTGCAGGTCAGCGGCTTGCACCCCGGGTGAGGCGGGGTCAGGAACGGCGCCACCAGGAGCTGCGGCGCTTCGCCTCGACGGCTGCGGCTTCGCGGTGGCCTGCTCGCGCTCGGCGGCTTCCCGCGCCTGCTGCCCTTCAGTCTTTCGGGCCGCAGCTGGTCCGGCCTTCTCCTATCGGGACTGGGGCGCCGTCGGGGTCGCCGTCGGGATCGCCGTCGCGGTGGACGTCGGGATCGCCGTCGGGGTCGACGTCGGAACGGGCGCAGGGGTGGACGTGGTCGTGGAGGCCGGGCTGGTGGTGTGGTGGTCCTGGGCGAAGGCGGCGGGAAGACCCACACCGACTCCGGTGAGGAGCAGGAGGGAGCCGCCGGTCATGAGGGTTGCCCGGGTGCGGCGGCGTGCCCGCACGCCGGCCTGCAGGCGCTCGCGGTGCCGGGGTTCGAAGGGGGTGTGTTCCTGGGTGTCGCGCATCATGCGTGCCAGCTCCTTTTCGAAATGATCCATGTGTTTCTCCCTCACCCCACCGGCTCGCTGACCTCGGTCAGGGCCTGCCGCAGTTTCGCCACCCCGCGCGACGCCAGGGAGCGGGCGGTGCCCACTGGGCAGCCCATCACCTCGGCAACCTGCCGCTCCGGCAGATCCTGGTAGTAGCGCAGCACGACCGCGGCCCGCTGCCGTGCCGACAGGAGGGCAAGTGCAGCTTCCAGCCGGGTGCGTTCCTCCACGATGGCGGCCAGATCCCGACAGTCAGCCGTCTCCGGCAACTCCTCGGTGGGGCGTTCGCCCCACCAGCGCCGACGGGCCGAGCGGGCCGCCGCACGCACCAGAACCTGACGCACGTACGCCTCGGGGGCTTGCCCGGCGACCTTCGGCCAAGCGGACCACAGCTTGAGGAGCCCGTCCTGAAGCAGGTCCTCGGCCCGGTGCCGGTCTCCGCCGGTGAGCAGGCGTGCGAGGTGGAACAGCGCCGACCAGCGAGCCGCGACGAACTCATCGAAACCATCCGCCCGCGACTGCCTCACCCAGCACCACCTCTCCGGCCTCCGAACGCCTGTACCTGTTGAAAGGCACTGGCGCCCGGCCCGCTATGCACCTTCGCCCTGTGAACTGGATCACGTGTGAGGCAAGGGTCCCCGGCGCGTATCGCGGCACCCATGACTCTCTTGCCGGGTCTACTGCCTCTCGAGAGCGCAGGGCAGAGCGTTCATCTCTCTTCCTACGTCGCCCCGGTCCTGTCGGGCGGCTCTGGGTTCAGAAGCAGGTACTGAACTGGGCCTGCAGCGGGTGCAGGCCGGACGGGCGCCGCTCGCGCTCCGCCTTCGCCCGGGCCTGGCGGGCCGCATCAGCGGCGACCTGCTCCGCGCGCAGCAGCCGGTCGCCGTCCGGGTTGGCCAGCGCCGCAGTGAGGGTGTGCCAGCCGCGCCGACCGAACCGGTACCAGACCGGGGCGTCGGCGCCGAATCGGCGCAGCAACGGCAGGTGGTGGCCACGACCGGCAGCGCGCGGTGGTAGTCGCGGGCATGGACGGCGTCACCGCCGTAGGCCGGCGTGTACCAGGACGCCTTGGAGGCGACCTCGACCCCGGCCAGGCGACGCACCAGCCGGCAGTGGTCGGCCTTGGCCTTCTCCTCCCTCTCCTCCGAGGTGAGCGGCTTCGCGCCGGGGTCGCGCAGCACCAGGTCCGTGAACAGCGAGCGGCAGTGCGGGATGGAGTGCTCGACCTCGGTGGTGAACGCGCCGAGGTGACCGATGCCGGCGCGGGCGAGGGGGCCGGCGGTGGCGACGACGTCCAGGGCGTGCTCGGAGAACGCCGCCGACGCGCCATCGCGCTCCGGACGCAGCGCCGCGAGTTTCGTCCCGGCCGCGGTCAGGGTCCACAGCTTGCGGTTGTCCGGCAGCCGTAGCTCCTGGCGCACTCTCCCGGCGGCCTCCAGGTCGACCACGGCGTCGCGCGTCGCCCGGTCGTTCTTGCTGTCCCGGCAGAACCAGATGCCACAACTCCCGCCCGGTGGCGCGCTGAAACAGGGCAAGCGAGACCAGGACCCCATTCCTGACCGGCTGTGTCGAACCCCGCTTCCACCGCACCTCAGGATCAGGGGGAAGAGGGTTGTCGCCACGCCCCAGGCCCCTTGTCCGGGGCCCTGGGCCTGCGGAAACGGGCAGGGCGGACGTCCGGGGGCACGGAGGTGGCGGCGGAGGTGCCGGTGGAGGCGGCCCCGGGCCCCTTGTCCCGGACAGGCGAGGCCTTCGCCGCCCGGTCGGTCGGGTAGTCGGCACGGGCACCCTGGTCGTCGTCGTCCGGATCAGGCGCGGCGAGCGCGGTGGTGGACATCGGGTTGGCCTGCCGTCAGCAGGAGGCCGGATCCGGCGCGGCACTCGGGCCGAGCGCCCAGGCGCGGCCGACGATGCACACCACCCCCTTGTCCGCGGTCGGACCCCGCCCCTTATCGATCAGGCGCCCGGTGTAGCCGCCGTCGGCCCAGACCAGCGTGATGCGCCAGTACCGTTCGCGGCAGCCGTGCCAGCAGCGTCTGCCCGCTCTCGCGGTCGGTGACGGATGCCGCGGTGACCATCACGACCAGCAGCAGGCCGAGGGTGTCCACCACGATGTGCCTCTTGCCCCGGCTCGCGGCCGGCACTGACGCGGCCCCCTTCACCGACTGGGAGTCGATGATCCCGGCGGTCGGCTCCGGATCGCGGACCGCGGCCCGGCGGACCCGGTCGCGCAGCCGGTCGTGGAACTCGCCGACCAGGCCGTTGTCCCTTCAGCGCCGGAGTGAAGTAGGCCGCCGACGAGGTGCCCGTGGCGCGGGTCCTTTTCCGACGGCCCCTTCCCGAACGGTGCGGGCTAGTTTCCCAGCACACCGCTCTCCAGTGATCTTTTCCGGGTGGATGAGGTCGCTCGTCCCGCGTGGATGTTCTCGTGGCAAGGTCGGCAGACGACCAAGGTCTTGCGTCGTCTCATTGCCATTAACTTCACCCATACGGGGCGCTCGGCCCGGCCTTGCTGCTTGACATCGGCGAGTTTCCGAATGTGATGGACCTCAATCCGGCTCGTTGATCCGCACATCTCACAGCAATCTGCGAGGAGCCGCTTTACCAACTCGGTGGTGCTGATGTAGTTGGGTTTCAACGGTTCCCGGTCGGCTACTACCGCTGTGCGCTGTCGCTTGAGCGGGATCCCGCCGAAGCGGGCAACCAGCGCCTTCTTCTCGCCTCCGCGCTCAACGATAACTTCAAAGCAATTTCGAGGGCCATCCGAAGTATCGGTGGTCGCCTGGTACTTGCGAGCCATCTTCGTGACGGTCGATCTGTGCTTCGATGCCAGCGTTTTGAGCATGGATGTCTCCATCGCCCATTGCAGGCGGTTCAGGCGGGAGACGTTCTGCGCGAGAAGGTAGTACTGCACGAGTCCCCGATACTCGGCTTGGTATGTCGCCACGATCGAGAAATCGCTATCGTGGAGAAGTACACCACGGAGTTTCGGTTTTCCGCCGCTCATGTAGGAGGCACAACGCCGCCGGATTACCTCGCGTGGCACGAAAAGCCCGATGGCACCGTTGACGGAGCGTCGTGGTCCCGTGAGCTTCGTGTCGCATCGCTGGGCTTTCACTTCGTAGCCGAGGAAGCGCGCCGCCTGGCTGGTGGCGTGCGTGACCAGGGTCTTGGATTCGGAGAGTTCCAGCCGGAGTTCATCCAGAAGGAATGCTGTGATCCGCGCCTTGATCTCCTCGGCTTCGTGCTTGGGCCCAGCGAAACCGAGCAGCCAGTCGTCGGCATACCTGACATACCGTAGGCGCCGAAAGCCTGGATCATAGGGGTCTTTGCTCGGCAGGCTCCGCATTTGGAGCCGGAGTTGCCGTACTGCGGCGCGATCTCCGTGCCGCTTCGCCCCGTTCATCCGGCTCTCGAGCCGATGGTACTCGGGATGATGCCGTCGTTTTCTGCCGCGGTTGTATTCCGGCAGGAGCTTCTGCTCAATGAACTGATCGAGCCTGTCAAGATAGATGTTGGAGAGGACGGGCGATGCCACACCGCCTTGGGGAGCCCCACTCAGCGTGGCGTTCCACCGCCAGTCTTCCAAGTATCCGACCCTGAGCATGGCCCGGACCAGCCGCAGGAACCGGCCATCGTGGATCTTCTCCCCGAGGATCGTGAGCATGACCTCGTGGTCCAGGCTGCCGAAGCAGTCGGAGATGTCTCCCTCGATGAACCAGCGCGTTCCGGTCCAGTACTTCACCACGTCCTGCAACGCGGTGTGACAGCCCCTCTTGGGGCGGAACCCGTGAGAGCGATCGGAGAATTGGACGTCGTAGTACGCCTCCAATAACAGACGTACGACCTCGGCGACCAGTTTGTCCGACCACGTCGGCAGGCCAAGCGGGCGCTTCTTTTTCGTACCGCCCTTCTTGTCAATGTAGACCCGCTTGACGGGCGTCCATCGATACGACTCCGACCGCAGTGTGCCGATGATCGTGTCAATCTTAGCCCGTGACATGCCGTCCACGGTCTCCCCGGTGACCCCAGGAGTCATCGCACCGGAATTCCGGTAGATGCGCCCATAGGCCGTCAGAAAGAGCTGCGGATTGAACAGTTGCCGGTAGACTCTTTCCAACGGCAGGCTTCGCCTGCCGCGTTCCCGGATGACGTCCAGAACTGTTTCGGCGCTCTGCATTGCGCATACCTCCCCTAACTGGACGTCGAGTTCACCTGTGCCCCTTCGCCCTCATTCCGGCTTTCCCGGACTTCATGGCCGGTCGTAACTCCGGCGACTACTACGGGCACTCCGTCGCCATAGGGCTCGCGCCTCTTAGGCGATCCCGTGGTACGACTTCGCTGTACGTATCGAGCACGACGTAGGCCGCCCACTCATCTCCTTGACCGCCCTCACTGGGCGACGCCCCTCTCCTCGGAGGTTGCCGTCCGAACCTGTTCTTCAGTCCCCGGCAAGGAGAGGGCACCGGTTTCAGGTGTCGTTCCGGTGAGTTTCTACTTGTGCCACTGGAGATTGGGCTTCAAGCAATCCCTCCTGTTGCTCGATTGGATTCGACACCCACGAGCTGTGCGGGAGGCCCCACTTTCATTCCCAGCTGACCAGAAGATCACCCGACCGAGTCCGCAGGCGCGAACTCACGATCACCAGGCTCGATAGAGCAACGGCTAGTCAGACACTCTCGCACCCAACAACGTGACAACGCCCCGACGACCTGACAGTGCCGAGCGGCCGCCGCCGTGGCCAAGGTCTGCGCAGGCGCCGAGGGCTGATTGCGGTAGCCGTCAGCGGGCCGCTCTCCCCCGGCATTTCGGGGGGCGCGGCCCGTCCGCGCTCGCCGGCTCGGACTGGCAGATCGGCAGCAGGGCGTTGGCGAACAAGTAGCCGGCGACGTTGTCACCGAGCGCCAGCCCGTCGGTGCTGTCCCAGCGGTAGTGCACGCCCAGCCAGAGCCGACTCAGCGCCTCTTCCTGACCGGCCTGGCTGAAGCTGGTGAACGAGCGGTATGCCATGGGGGTGTGCGGATCCTCGGAGTGCGCGGTGAACGAGACGTTGTCGCTGTCGAAGAAGCGCTTCATCACGCCTGCCCAGGCACCCGCGAAGCCGGAGTGCCCGGAGGCCCAGGAGGGGAAGCACGGGGTGAACGGCGCCCCCGAGCGGTCCGCGCTGAGGGGCTGCCAGGTCGAGTTCGCGCCGCCGGTGGCCTGGATCGCAGACACCGGGCGCCAAAGCTTGATCGGGGTATCGTACTTGGTGTCCCAAATCCCGATCGCGGTGTCCGCCATCGCCAACGACACCATCGCGAACAGGCGGGTGTTCTGGTACTTGTCGAGCCCACCCTGCCTAGCGACGATCCCGGTCAGCTCGAGCAGCTGCCCCACGGGTTTGTAGGTGCCGTCCAGGTCATTGGCCCAGAACCAGGCAGCGGCGGTCTGATCGGTGGTGCGCGCGGTGGAGTTGACGGCGCCGAGCTGCCGCACCTCGTCGCGCTGAGCCGCGTACGCCGGGCTGGCCAGCAGATCGGCGTAGGAAGCGAAGGCACCCAGGGTGGCCGGCCGGAACTGCGAGCCCGAGCTGAGGACGAACGGCTTTACCACGCCCCAGTTCGGGGTCACCGCGTCGCTCGCCTGCCGACAGCTGCCACCGGTCGGCCGCCAGGCGCCGGGCGTGGTGGTGTCGCCACTGTAGACCTGCGAGTTGTCCGAACCGTCGCCCGATCGGGCCTCGTTGATCTGCCTCACCACCGGGTCGACAACCAAGCGGTCCAAGATGTCGAAGGAGTTGGGGTCGGAGCCGGTCCGGGCGGTGAACTGGGCGTCGATGTATGCCTGGTCGCCTGGGAACAACTGCGAGACGATCCGGTACGCCGTGCGGTCGATCACCCTCTCCTCCTCGTCCCGACGGTGATGCAGCGGCCATCGGGCGTACTTCAGCGGCTGGTCGAGGTACGGCTGGTACTTCAGGGTTCCGTGCGTGTACTGATACGCGCTCTCGGCGTTGTAGATTGCCGCGTTGACCATCGCGGCGGCCCTGGTGAGCTTGCCCGGCGCGGCGTCCATACCCCGCGCATCGCGAAACGTCTGGAGCAGGACGTTGTTCCAGTACTGCGTCGGATCTCCGCTGTAGTTCGGCACCGCGGCGGCCGGCTGCGCGCCGGCCGCCAGCGGGCTCAGTCCGACGAGCAAGGCACCGGCCACGGCGGTGGCCGATAGCCGTCCCAGGCGCCTGCCGACGCGGAACTTCAAGCGGGCGAGCACGGGTTTCGCGGCCGACTGCTGGCCGTGCTTGGACTCGGGGGCCACAGCGTTCCTCTCAACGTCGGTGATCAACAGCGGCAGCGTAATGTCGGCTTTGCTGGCACAAACATCAGCCACGCCGATATTCCATGCACCTTCCCCCAGCGGGGGGAAGCATCTCACCGGAAATCCCCGGAACGGGAACATCGACGCGGGGAGCCGCCGGAAAGCAAAACCGTCGTGTCAGTGCGCGCCTCGGAACAACATGCTGATATCGACGTCCATGGGTGTAGATGCGTTACGCAAAACGCCAAGCGCACAGGAACCGATAGTCTCCGCCCAACCGCGAGGGAAAGGCGAGCCCGAGAACCGGAATCAGCGTGTTGTTCCGAGATGCGCCATTGTTGACCAGAAACTCAATTGGTTCTTGTCGAGGCTGTATCGAGCCTGTTCAGCCTCAATCTTGCATGACGGCTCGTCAGCTTGGCTGGCGGGCCGTTTCTGCTCGTCCAGGCGCGGTGTTTCTTCCCATGGGTATGGCGAGGGCCCGGCTGTCGCGCCAAGCAGCACGGCGCCGGGTTGCGAGACCACCCCAATAGGCGTCGCCGCCGCCGACGTAGCGGGGGCGGTCGACGGGCAGGGGCCCGCCGCGCCCCGCAGGAGGTCGACGTCGGGGAGGTGGGGATCGTCCTCGTGTGCCCAGGTCCCACGAGGAGAGTGGACCGTCGCTGGACACCTGGCTGAACAACCAGAAGAGCAGGCGGGACAAGCTCAGCCCGGAGCAGCGCGGGCAGCTGGAGGCCCTGGGGGTTGGCTGGTAGGGACGACCGGCCGCCTTGGCCACCCGCACGACCTGGCGCAGCGCGCTGTGGGAGGCGCTCACTCTGACCGCCCGGTGCCGGCCGCGCGTGGTGGGGCGGGCGCGGCGTGCGGGCGACTCCGGAAGGCCGTCAGGCCGCCTGCGTCCGGCGAGGACGCCGCCCCTTGGACGTGGTGGGCACGGGTTGGCAGAGACGGCCTGGATCGCTTCGGCATCGGGCCTGGCCAGGTCAGCGCCGGTTGAGCCGGCTCAGGGCTTCCCCTTCGAGACGAAGAGGACGACGGCCGAGTCCGGGGCGACGGTGGTACCGGGCCGTGGCTCCGTGTTGATCACCGCTCCGGCCGGGGCGTTCCAGTCGGTGAAGTTCTGGACGCGCCCGATCTTCAGTCCGGCCTCCGTGAGGATCTTCTCGGCCTGGCTCTGGGGCATGCCGAGGACCGTGGGGATGGTGATGGAGGCGTCGCCCGGCCTCGGTTCGCTGTGGGCGACGGGCGACGGTGTCCCGCTTCCCATCGGGACGCTGGGGGACGCGGTGGCGGTGGTGTCGGGGATGGGCGAGGGGGTGTTCGGGGCGGCGGACGTGGTCGCGGAGACACCGGGAGCGGCGGCGTTGCGGCCGGCCAGCCGGTCGGAGTCGTGCAGGGCGAAGACCGCGCCGGCCGTGAGCGCGATGGCGGCCGCCGATGCCGCGACGGCGACGAGGCCGCGTCGTCGGCGGGTGCGGTGCAGGATGGCGGTGCCGTCGATGGCAGGGGGGCGTGCGTCGTTCGCGAAGTCGTCCATGGCCTGGATCAGTGCCTCTCTGAAGTCGGGGCCCGGCATGGGGCCGTGGTGACCGGTCTGGTCGTCGGGCGGGAACGGGGTCATCACGCACCTTCGAACTGGGGCAGTGGGGCGGTTCGGTGGTCGTCCGGTGCGGGCGGAGGTGGTTCGGGCTGGGGCATCGCGGTGCGCAGTCTGGCCAGCCCGCGGGCGAGTTGTGAGCGTACGGAGCCGGGTGAGATCCGGAGCGTCTCGGCGATCTCCCGGTCCCCCATGTCGTGGAGGTAGTGCAGCACCACGACGCTGCGCATCCCGATCGGCAGGGTGTGCAGGGCCTGCACCAGTTCGTCACGGAGATCCACCAGCCGGTACGGATCGCGGGGGTCGGCGTGCTCCACGTCGTGCGAACGCTCGCCGATCCGGCGGAGCCTGCGCCACCGGTCGTTGGCCAGGTTCACCACGATCCGGCGGACGTAGGCCTCCGGCGAGTCCGCGACGGCGACCCGGTTCCAGTGCCGGCACGCCTTTTCCAGGGCCTCCTGCAGCAGGTCCTCCGCACTGTCCTGACTTCCGGTCAGGATGTAGGCGGTCCGGAACAGCGCCGCCGAGCGCTGCTGGACGAACTCGACGAAGTCGATCCTCCGGGCATCCCTGCCGCGCCTGCCCAGCCTCACCAGCTGCACGCCGATGCACTCATGCTCTCCTCCTTTGATGTTCCTGCACCCATGACGGCCTTCCACCGCTGCCTGCTGCACGGGCCCGCCCGAAGTGACACACATCACTCGCCCCAGTGGCCGGGACGGGAGCGGGAACGCCGACGCCCCCGCCGGGAACCTGCCAGGCTCGGTGGGGGCGTCGGGCCGCTGCGGCAGGCTGCACTCGCCCCGGTCCGGCGCGACGCCGACCGGGGGACGGCCGATGGTCGAGCGGCGGCCCAGCTCGGGCATCCGGGCGAACTGCTTGATGAGGCGCTTGGTGATCCCGGGCTCCAGCAGCGCCTCGCCCCGGGCGATCACCCGGATCGCCGCGACGAGTTCGGCGGGTGGGGTGTCCTTGAGAAGGAAACCGCTCGCTGCGGCGCGCAGGGCGTCGTAGACGTATTCGTCGAGGTCGAAGGTCGTCAGGACGAGCACGCGGACGTTCTTGTGGGCCGCGACGATCCGGCGGGTGGCCTCCAGCCCGTCGAGCTCGGGCATGCGGATGTCCATGAGGACGACGCCGTCCAGCACGATCGGATCTGGGGCATCGCCTGCGCGGGGCCGCCGCGCGCAGTCCGCTCACCACACGGGTCTGAACGAAACTTCCTGATCCGCGTGAACCGCGGCGATGTAAGTCCGCAGGTCCCGGTCGAGGGCGGCCAGGCGCTCGGTGCCGATGACGTCGGCCAGCTGTCCCTCGACCGTCGTCCACAGTTCGTCGGCCAGTTCCAGGTACTCGCGTCCGCGGGTGGTCAAAGCGAGCACCTGGGCCCGTTTGTCGGTGGTGTGCGGGCGCCGTTCGACGTAGCCCCAGTCCTCCAGCTCCGCGACCGCCTTCGAAGTCGCCTGCTTCGTCACCCCGAGAGGACGGTCGTCGCCTGCGGATGTGAGGCCAGATACCGGAAGGTGTATCCGTGTGCCGGACGCAGCGGCTCCCGGCCTCGCTCGGCCAGCAGGGCGTGGAACCGGTCGGTCATCGCGCGGTACGTCACGGCCAGCAGCAGCGGTACCTGGCCTGGGCGCGCTTCGGTGAAGTCGGGACTGGGCGGCACGGCGGCTCCCCAAACAAAGTAGTCAATCCAGTTGACCGATTCCTGAGATCGGCCTATCTTTACATGGTCAAGCTAGTTGACTATATCTCTGGGAGTGACCGTGCCCCTGACCCCCCTCGCCGACGCGCCCACATTCGAGCGCGACGGCTTCACCTTCCGCCCGCTTGCCGTCCCCTCCCGCGGCAGCACCGAGCTGGCCATCTGGGCGCTGGAACTGGCACCCGGCGTCCACAGCGAGACCCACAGCATGGACCGCGAAGAAGTCTTTGTGGTCATCGAAGGCAAGGTCTCGGCGACTGTCGCGGGCGAGGACGTACTCGCCGAGGCGGGCGACGCGATCATCGTGCCCGCCCACGCGACCCTGCAACTGCGCAACGGCTGCCCACACAATCCCGCCAAACTCACGGCCGTGACCAGCGCCGGCATGAAGGCGACCGTCGGCGGGGTCACCTTCGCGCCGCCGTGGGCCCAGTGAACCGGCAGGAGCAACCATGAACGACGTCACCGCCGTGGCCCAGCTGGTCCTCCACGAACGCCGGGCTCGCGACCGCGGCTGGTGGGACCTCATGCGAGAGTGCCTGGCCCCGGATGCCGCAATACGCCTCAGCTGGTTCCGCGGACGGGGAGCGGCGTTCATCGCCGCGTCTCAGGAGATGGCCGCGCGCGGTGACGCCGCGACACATATCCTTTCCCCGGCGACGGTCGACGTCGTCGGCGACCGCGCAGTCGTCGAGATTGGCGCGGCCATCCACCTGCGCGGCGATCTTCACGGCGTCGAAGTGGACCTCACCTCACATGCGCGCCTGCTATACCGCGCCGAACGCCGCGGCGGGCGCTGGCTGATCACCTCGCTCGATCCCGTATACGAGTACGACAGCCTCGCGCCCAGCACCCCCGGCACGGCCGTGCGGCTCAAAGTCGACGTTCTGGCACGAGCCCGACCCTCGTACCGCATGCTGACATGCCTGCTCAGCGCCAAGGACTACACCATTGCCGACGACCTTTACGGAGACGACCGCCCCGAACCGGTTCGCCAGCTGTACCGGACGCTGTTCGACTGGCTCCGCGCCGACACCAAGAAATGAACAACATCCCGGAAGCCTTGGCGCATGGCAGGGCCCCTGCCGCCTTCGCAGTCAAAGCCATCGCATCGGTCCTTACGGCCGGTCGACAGGCGGCCCTGGATACTCGCCGCGACCGAGACGGGGACGGCACGGAGGGGAGCCAGCGATGAGTGCTGGGTTGGAGATCGCGCCGGACGAGGGGCGGGAGAGCGGCCGGCGCCGGCGGCGGGAACGGAAGAAGCGCCCGTGGTGGCAGGAGATGCTGATCCTCGTGGCGGTGGCGCTGGTGCTGGCCCTGGGGATCAAGACCTTCTTCGTGCAGGCGTTCTCGATCCCGTCCGGCTCGATGCGGAACACCCTGCAGGTGGGTGACCGGGTGCTGGTGGACAAGTTCACGCCGTGGTTCGGGGCGAAGCCGGAGCGCGGGGACGTGGTGGTCTTCCGGGATCCCGGGAACTGGCTGAGGGACGAGCCGACGCCGCGGGTGAACGGGGTGCAGAAGGCGCTGAGCTTCGTCGGGCTGGCGCCGGCGGCGGACGAGAAGGACCTGATCAAGCGGGTGATCGCGGTCGGCGGCGACACCGTGGACTGCGAGGCGGGCGCACCGGTGCGGGTCAACGGGGTGGCGCTGGACGAGCCGTACCTCTATCCCGGGGCGACGCCGTGCGGGGACCGGCCGGTGGGGACGGTCACGGTGCCCAAGGACAAGCTGTGGGTGATGGGCGACCACCGCAACGATTCCCGGGACTCGCGCTACCACATGGACGAGCCGGGCGGCGGGTTCGTGCCGGTGCAGAACGTGATCGGGCGCGCCTTCGTAGTGGCCTGGCCACTGTCGCACTGGGGGACGCTGCCGGTACCGGCCACCTTCGATCGCCTCGGCTGAGCCAATCGCCTCGGCCGAGCGCCAGTACTACCAACGCCGGCTGCACACGGGCCTGCGCGCCCTCGCTGTCGGGGATGATCTCGTGGCTGCTGGCCTGCTCGATCTGGTCGGCCGTGATGTCCGGCCAGCAACGGGGAAATCGGTGAGCCCTGCGGGGTTCCCGCCCCGGTCGGAGAGGTCACCCCGCCCTCCAGCACTCCCATCCGCAGCCACGACCGGATCAGCTTCAGCATCTGACGGTCCGCCACGCGCCTCGCCACCTGAGCGACGAGTGCCTCGTGATCAATCGTCCCGAAGCAGTCCCGGATATCAGCCTCGAACACCCACTCCTGCCGCTGGTTCGCCGCGACGCGCACAGCCTCGCACGCGTCGATCGCGGACCTCTTGGGCCGGAAACCGTAGCTCGCCTCGGTGAAATGAGCCTCGAAGACTGCTCGGCGGCGGCGCTGCCGATCGCCGGATCCCAGCTCGCCGGAAAGCTGACGGGTCTGGGCCCGACCGGCCCGGGCGTCCCGAAGGCGGTCGTCGCCTCGGCGCTGCTGCTGGCGATCTCCTCGCTGATCGGCATGGCGCTCGGCGCGCTGATCCGCCACCCGGCCGGCGCGGTCACCGCCACCTGGAGCGCGCTGCTCTTCGTGCCCGAGCTACTGGGCAGCGGGTCGATCAACCTGTCCGCCGCGGCCGAAGGCATGCCGGTGCAGCTGTGGACCGCGATCTCGCATACGCAACCGCCGTCCCTGCAACCGGCCCCGTTGGCGCCGACCCCCGTGGCGTGGCTGCTGTACGCGGCTTGGCCGACGATCAGCGTGGCCGTCACGGTCTGGATCGTGCGCCGGCGGGATGTGTGAGGCCCGATCGGGTGAGGTCGCTGACCAGCCAGTCCGCAGCGAGTGTCAGAACTGCCCATTCAGCTGACACGGATGCGCGGATTCTGACACCGAAACGCGGACCCTACAGTTCCAAAACACGGCCTAGCCGAGGTGATCGGCCTGCGTGGCTCCGGCGACGTCTCCGCGCTGGTGCTGGGCGACGAGCCCGCCACCACCTGCTACCTGCCCGAGCCGAGGGCCTTCATCCGCTGGCTCGCTGCCGACTCCGACGCGGAGTTGCTCGCTGCTGCCGAAGCGGCACTGAGCGACCCGGCGACGGTGTGGGAGGAGTGCGGCCTCTGGGAGACCGACGGACCGGCGGTCCTCATGGACTCCGTCGAGGATGGCAAGAACCTCGGCATGCCTTACCCGGACGGCAGAGGCGAGCCGGACCAAGCTCCCGTGCACCTGCCCGCAGGACGCTGGAGAGTCCGCGCGTTCCAGAAGACCGGCGACTCCCCCTGGATCAGCGTGGTTCAGCTCCTTCCGCAGGCCGACGGCCAGTCAATAACGACTCCTTGACTCGCACGCCGAGCACGCACCCGCAACCCCGGAGGCATGGACGCTGGGACGGGTCCGAAGGCCCCAGGTGGCTACTTCGAGGTCATGCGAGGCCTTCAGCTCTGTCCGATGTCCGCGTTGTGGAGGCGGCGCTCGGTGAGGCTGGTCACCCCGCTCAGCGCCTGCAGCTCGTCCTCCAGGGCGGCCTTGTCGACGGTCAGCTGGCGGATCGCTTCAGCGTAGATGCGGACCAGCTTGCGCAGGTCGCTGTTCTCCCGGCGCAGGCGGTCGGCCTCGTCGTCGGACCGGGTTCCGGCCTTCGGGGCCGTGGCCGGGCGGTGCCGGCCGGCGAGCCGGGATTTGAACCAGGCGATCGATTGCGGGTGGTTCCGGTAGAAGGTCGCGTGGGGGACGCCGAGCCGCTTCTCGACGCCGGTGACGGTGGCGCGTCGGCCGCAAGCCTCACTCGCGGCGAGTTCGGACTCCATCGCGGCCCGGACCTGCTCGTCGGTGCGCAGGTGGTGGCTCACGGCGTCTCCGTCATGGTGTCCGGGCCGGTGACGGCGGTTTCGGTGAGGAAGTCGGCGAGCTCCTGCCGGCGGGTCTGGAGGCGGTGCCGGACGAACGGCGCCAGTTGGTCCGCGCGGGCGAGTTCCCGGTCGTGGGCTTCCAGGGCCGCTCGCAGCTGGTCGGTGTTCTCGGCGGACAGGGCGACGTTGCGGCACCGTAGGGGCTGGCAGTCCGGCAGCGATGGGCCGGCCCGGCCGTCGTCCCGGCGGCACAGGGCCCGGTCGGGGGTGTGGACACAGGTGACGTACCGGCCCGGGTAGATGTGGGGGTCGTGGCGGGTCATGTGGCGTTGGAGCCGCTTGGGGTCGTCGCGCACCGCGCCGTTCGGGCAGGTGCAGCGGGCTTCGGTGATCCTGGCACTGGCCGAGGGAATGTCGAACGCCGCCACGGCCCGCGGCCGGGCGGCATGTGGACACCGTCCGCTCCTGGCGCAAGCGGTTCACCGCCGAGCGGCTGGCTGCGCTCGTCGATCGGCCCCGGCCGCTGGGGCGGCCCCGGTTGTCCGCCGAGGACAAGCTGCAGGTCATCGCCGCCGCGACCGCCCAACCGCCGACCGCCGACACCGTGTGGACCCACCGACTGCTATCCGATCACCTGCGCCGTTCCGGCCTGGCGGTCTCCGCCTCCCAGGTCGGACGGATCCTGGCCTGCGTCGATCTCAAGCCGCACCTGGTGCGCGGCTGGCTGACCCGACCAGCCGACCCGCAGTTCCTCACCCGTGCCGCTGACGTGTGCGCGCTCTACCGCACCTGCCCTGCGAACGCGGTGGTGATCAGCGTGGATGAGAAGACCGGGATCACCGCACGCTCCCGCAATCACCCCGACCAGCCCGGCCGCCCCGGGCAGCGCACCCGCCGGGAGTTCGAGTACATCCGCCACGGCACCGTCTCAATCATCGCCGCCCTGAACGTCCACACCGGCCAAGTCCTCACCGAGCGCATCGACCGCAACAACGCCGACACCTTCATCGGCTTCCTACGCCAACTCGACGAGTCCATCCCCGCCGGCACCAGCATCCACCTGGTCATGGACAACGGCTCATCCCACGTCGCGAAGAAGACGAAGGCCTGGCTGGCCACCCGTCCCCGCTTCAACATCCACCACACCCCCCCAACACGCCAGCTGGCTCAACCAAATCGAGCTGTTCTTCTCCACCCTGACCCGACGTCTACTACGCCGCGGCCAGTTCGCCTCCCGCGACGAACTGGCCGCGGCCATCGACACCTTCGTCCTGGCCTACGACGAACACGACGCCAAGCCCTACCGCTGGACCTACGACGGCAGCCCACTCAAAGCCGCATGAACCCCCGAAGGATCAACGCGGCACTGCACTAGTTCTGGAAGAGTACTTCCGGATTGTTCGGCGAGGGGCCGTCCAGCAGCGGACTGTGGATCCCCTTCAGCGTCTGGTCGAAGAACGCTGTCACGTACTCGCGGGTGATCACCACCCCGCGTTCCGGGGAGAGGGGCGGCGTCGGGAACCCGGCCTGCTCCTCGAGCAGGTCCACGTCGGTGAAGCTGGGGTGGTTGGCGCCGGTGACCGCCAGCCACTTCTTGTAGCCGCCGAGGGCGGCCCAGGCCTGCCCCCAGTTGTCGCCACCGCCGGCCGAGAGGTTGTCGGCCGCACCCAGCATGAGGAACGGCCGGTTGATCTGGCCGGGCATCGGGGCCGGGTGGAAGGTGCCGTCCATGTTCACTCCGGCCCGTACTCGCGGGTCGGCGATCATCGTGGTGGCGGCCGCCGCTCCGCCGATGGAGTGTCCGGCCATGCCGATCTCGTGCTTGTCGATGAGGTGTGCCAGGGGCCACGCGCTATTGCCGTGCGTCAACTGGTCGATCAGGAAGGACACGTCCAGCGCGCGGCTGGCGGCGACGGAGTCGAAGTCGAGCGTTTCCGGGTGGTCGCAGATCGCGCACGGCGGCGTCTGGCCGTTCGCCAGCGTCTCGCCGCTGTCCTCGTAGGTGTGGCCGACGAGCGCGACGACGTAGCCGTGACTGGCCAGGTCGGTCGCGAGCGAGGTGAGCACCATGCGCGGGTCCCCGAACCCGGGTGAGAGGACCACCAGCGGATGCTTGCCCCTCTGTGGCCGCGCGCCGTCGAAGGCGTGAGTGGTGACGCTGGAAAGGTTCTGCGGGGTGATGCCGGAGCTCGCCGGTATCTTCGCGTGCTGGATGTGTCCGGTTGCCTCGGCGAGGGTCATGTAAGGGGCCGGGGTCCCGGTCCCGGGGACGGCGGGGTAGACCATCGTGACGGTCAGTTGGCGGGGGCCGGATGACGGCACCCACGGGTCGAGGCGGCTCGTGTCGGTGAGGTGGATGATCTCCTCGCCAGCGGCGTAGGGGCCGGTCGACGCGGGGAGCGTGCCTTGGAAGGACCGCGTGGGCGCGGTGGCCGTGGCCGTGGCCGGTGCGGTGTCGAACGCGTGCGTGGCCACCGGTGTGGCCGACGGTGTGGTCGTGGCGGCGAACCCGGCGCCGGTTCCGGTGACGAGGGCGGCGAGCGCCAGCACCGCGACAGCGCTGATACGGCGATTGCGTTTCATCCTGCCGGCCGGGCAGGGGCGGCCGGCGGCGTTCGAGTGTCGATCGGTCATGTCCCCACGATGTCGCACCGGGCGGCGCCGGTCGGCAGTGTGAACCCACCGGCCGGACGGGGGGTAAACCCTACCCCCGCTGATGGCCTCTCCTCGCTGCCGACGGGTGGTCGGGTTGGGTACCGTCCCCTTGTCGAATCGAGGCGCGGACGGTGACCTGGTCGCCGCCCGCACTGCCCACGAGAGCGGGTCCGAAGCAGTTGACCGAGTACATCGCCGGCCGTGCCACCGGCAAAGCCCGGACGGACGCCCGGCCACCCCGCGAGGTGGTGCCGGGCAATCCGCTGCGCGCGCCGGCCTCCCCCGTGCTGTGGCGGGCGTCGATCCACCTGGCTCGCAGTTCGTGCAGAGGCGGCCGTCCTCGCGGACCACGAACGGCCGGGCCTGGCCCGACGCGGTGTAGCGTCGGGCCAGGTGGCGGGATGGTTCGGTCAGGCCGGGCAATTGCCCAGGACGACCTTGCCGCCCGACTGCGAGGCGGTCGCCGGATCCACCATCAGGCACAGGTTCGTCCACTTGTTGATGAACCTGTAGGCCGCCTGGTCAGCGAGATTGGTGGGCATGATGTTCCACATCTGGTTGTCGGAGATCCAGCGGGTCTCGCAGGGCCACCAGAACAGCTGGGTCCCGGCCGACGGGGGAGTCCCGTTGTTGTACGGGGTGGTCAGGCACTGGCCGTTGGCGGCCTTGATGAAGAAGTAGCCCATGCTGTCGAAGGTGGACGGCATGGCGGCCTGCCACTGGTGGCTGCTGGGCGGGTTGCTCTGGCAGGCCCGCTGCTGCACCACGCCGCCCTGCCCGGAGCTGTCGAACTCGGGCCCGCGGGTCATGCACCGGCCGTACTTGCTGTCCACGTACGTCTTGTCGGCCTTGACCACCCAGATCGCCGGGCTGGTGTTCCTGGCCTCGTAGTACCTGTTGCGGGCGATGATGTCATGCACCAGCGCCCAGCCGGGGTAGTCCATCATGACGATGCCCAGCCGGCGGTTGGCGGTGTCGTTGTTGAGGTAGTTCATCAGCCGCACGTTGACGCCGTCGACCCAGACCATGTCCTTGCCGTGCAGGACGCCGTAGCCGCCCGCGTACTCGGAGGGGACTAGGTTGAACGGTGCCCGGGACGCGGAGGTGTAGGTCACGAAGGTCTGGTTGGCGGGGGCCGAGCCGGCCGCGGCGAGGTTCTTGCTGACCAGGCTCCACTTGGCCGGGGCGTCGGTGGCTGCCCAGGTGTCCTCGGTGTGGTCCCCGAAGCCGTTGAGGCCGTAGGAGCCGCCGTTGGCGGCGTTGAAGACGGACAGCACGATCTTGCCGCGGGCCTGGCCCAGCGTCGGCGGGTCGCTGCGCTTGCCGTTGTTGTAGAACAGGCCCGCGTACTGCTTCGCGTAGGCGTCGAAGAGGGCCGTGTGGCTCGCCGTCGGATGGTCGTCCGTGCAGCTGAAGGTGGAGCCGTCGCACTCGGCCCGCAGCCGCATCAGGAGGGTCTCGCCCCGGTGGGCCGAGAGGAAGGCCTTCGCCTTGGTCAGGACGTCGTCGAAGTTGGCGTTCTGGTAGAAGGGGCCGTGGTGGATCACGAACTTGTCGTTGATGATGCGGACCCGGATGTCGACCGCGCGGATCCCGCGGTCCAACTGCGCGGTCAGGGTCGCCGCGCTGTCGCCGAAGTCCTGCTGGGTCTGGGCGCTGGATCCCCCGTGCAGGGCCAGCGTCTCGTGGGTGCCGGGGATGGACATCGCCGTCAGCGGCGTGGTCGCCCCGACCTTGCCCATCCAGTCCTGTTGGTCGGCCGAACCGAGGTTCTGGAAGGCGTCGCGGTTGTCCATCCCCTCGGCTAGGGCGGCGTGTGGTGCGGCCAGCGGGGCCACGGCCAGGGCGAGGGTGGCGACGGCGGTCACCGTCGCCGTCCGAGTCAGGCGGCGCAGGCGCCGCAGGGCGGCACCGGCCGGGCGGGCGAACATGGCGGAGGTGTGGGGCATAGCCACCTTTCGGGGAGGGGAAGGCCGCAGGCGCGGCCGAGGCCGGGCTCGCTGCTGTGAGCCCCTGATGCTGGAACGGGCACGGCGTGGTCGTCGGTTCAGCCCAGTGGTCCGACGGCCGGACCGCAGACCTCGACAAGCTGTCCGATCAGCTCTCGCCGCCGACCGACGCTGTCATCAAGAACGTTCCCGCCTGACGGAGCGCCCCGCCCGACTCGGTCCTCCGCGAAGGGTCCAGCTGCCGCCCAGAGCAGGACAGGTGGTCCGTCGCCTCCGTGACCAGTGCGATCGGGTATGGCCCGAGAACCAGCAGGCCGCCACAATCCCCTGGCTGTTTCCAGGACGCACCCCGGCCCGGGCTATCCGTTCCGAACACCTCTCCCTGAAGCTCCGCCAGCACGGCATCACCGCCCTGCCCGGACGCAATAGCGCCAGGCTCGCGCTGGCAGCGGCGCTCCCCGCCTCGGTCCTCGCCGACCTCACCGGCACCAGCGTCAGCAACGCGATCCGCGTGGCCAGTGACTGGTGTATCTCGTGTTGTGTGAGTTACCGGCGGCCGATGGAGAGTCGGCCGTCGAAGGCGATATCGAAAGCCTGGAGCGCGGGCTTCCAGCGCATGGTCCAGCGCTTGCGGCCCTGGCCGGTGGGGTCCAGGCTCATGACGGCCATGTAGACGCACTTGAGCGCGGCGGCCTCGTTCGGGAAGTGCCCCCGGGCGCGGACGGCCTTGCGTATGCGAGCATTCACGCTCTCGATCGCGTTGGTCGTGCAGACGACCCGGCGGATCTCCGCGTCGAACTGCAGGAACGGCACGAACTCGGCCCAGGCGTTCGACCAAAGCCGAACGATCGCCGGATACTTGGCGCCCCACTCCTCCTGGGACTCCAGGAAGCGTTCCTCCGCAGCGTCGGCGGTCGGCGCGGTGTAGATCGGCTTGAGCGCGCGGGAGATCTTGTCCCAGTCCTGGCGGGCCGCGTATCGAAACGATGCCCGCATGAGATGGAGTCGTCAAGAAACAACGCGTGGCCTCCCCAGAGCTGAGTCGTTGATGTGGTATGCGCATATCCGACGAGGCCTGCGCGCAACTCGCCCAGCGCTTCGAGGTCCTGCTGCCGCACTTGAACGAGCGTCAGCGGCGGCTGGCCATGGCGACCGAGGCACGTCTGCTCGGCCACGGCGGTGTGCGCCTGGTCGCGCGGACGGCCGGGGTGAGCGAGACCACCGTGCGCAAGGGTGTGTTCGAACTCGAGGCTGGCGCGGAGCCGTTGCCCGAGGGCCGAGCACGGCGTCTCGGTGGTGGCCGTATGCGGGCCGAGGCGGTCGATCCCGGCCTGGTCTCCGCGTTGCTTGGGCTGGTCGAGCCGGACGAGCGCGGTGATCCGATGTCGCCCCTGCGCTGGACCACGAAGTCCCTGCCGCACCTGGCCGCCGAGCTGTCCCAGCGGGGACACAAGGTCACCGCGCCCACAGTCGGGCGGCTGCTGAAGGAGAACGGCTTCAGCCTGCAGGGCACCGCCAAGACCCTGGAAGGAACCCACCACCCGGACCGGGACGCCCAGTTCCGCTACATCAACGAGCGGGTCAAGGACCACCAGACCACAGGCCAGCCGGTGATCAGCGTGGATTCGAAGAAGAAGGAGCAGGTGGGGCTACTGCCCATGCCAGGGCGGGAATGGCACCGGGCCGGGCAGCCGGTTCAGGTCGAAGACCACAGCTTCTTCGCCGGCCCGCATGTCGAGACCGCGATCCCGTACGGAATCTACGACCGAGCGGCGAACAAGGGCTGGGTGAACGTCGGCGTCGACCACGACACGGCCGCATTCGCAGTCGCGTCGATCCGCCGGTGGTGGCAGGCACGCGGCTCACTCGACTACCCGCAGGCGACCCGCCTGCTGATCACCGCGGACGCGGGCGGCTCGAACAGCTACCGCTACCGACTCTGGAAGGCCGAACTGGCCCCGTTCGCCGCCGAGTCCGGCCTCACGATCACGGTCTGCCACTTTCCGCCGGGGACGCAATGCCGTTGCTTGACTCAGTGAACTATCACAGGGTTCAGGGTGATGGTCTTCGCTGGGACACGTCGGGTCGGTCGACGTGG
>NZ_JBIRFA010000057.1:0-40981 GCF_044327205.1 Kitasatospora sp. NPDC018058
GTGGAGCGGATGATGCGCGACGCGAAGATCACCCAGATCTACGAGGGCACCAACCAGGTCCAGCGCATCGTCATGGCCCGCAACCTGCCGTAACGGCGAGCTGACCGCTCACGTCCCGGAGCCCCCGGCCGATTCCGATCGGCCGGGGGCTCCGGCGTTCCCGGACGGCTCTGATCGCCGGCTACGGCGGTGTCGTATAAATGATCGTCAACTTTCCTGCAGTGCACCCGAGTACGGAGGAAGACAGATGACCGCCCACGAGACCACCGGCAAGGTCTGGCTGATCACCGGCGCCAACTCCGGCTTCGGCCAGGCCATCGCCGAGGCCGCCATCGCCGCCGGCGACACCGTGGTCGCCGCCGCCCGCCGGCCCGAGACGCTGGCCGAGCTGGAGGCCGCCCACCCCGGCCGGGTCGTCCCGGTCCGGCTGGACGTCACCGACCACGACCAGATCTCCGCCGCCGCCGAGGAGGCCCTGTCCCGGCTCGGCCGGATCGACGTCCTGGTGAACAACGCCGGGCGCGGCCTGATCGGCGCCGTCGAGGAGTCCACCGACCGCGAACTGCGGGACCTCATGGACCTGCACTTCTTCGGCCCGGCCGCGCTCACCCGGGCCGTGCTGCCGCACATGCGGGCCCGGGGCAGCGGCGCCGTGGTGCAGATGAGCAGCATGGGTGGCCGGCTCTCCTTCCCCGGCGTGGGCGCCTACTCGGCCACCAAGTTCGCGCTGGAGGGCCTGTCCGAGGCGCTGGCGCAGGAGGTGGCCGGCTTCGGGATCAAGGTGCTGATCGTCGAGCCGGGCGCGTTCCGGACCGGCTTCGCGGGCGGCGACGCGCTCGCCCACTCCGCCCCGATCGCCGCGTACGACCCGCTGGTCGGCCCGGTCCGCACCGGCCTGCCGGACTCCGACGGCAAGCAGCCCGGTGACCCGGTGAAGGCCGCCGGGGCGATCCTGGCCGCCCTGGACGCCGAGCGGACCCCGCTGCGGCTCGCCCTCGGCAGCGACGCCGTGGACGCGGTCCTCGGCCACCTGGACGGCGCCCGCAGCGAGGCCGAGACCTGGGAGTCGGTCGGCCGCGGCACCGACTACCCGGCCGGCGCCTGAGCGCCCTCCTGGTCGCACTCCCGGGAAACCGGGCGACGGCGGGCAGCCTGGTTCCCTAGGCTGCCCGCCATGTCCGACACGCTCAGCCTGGCCGCCCTCACCCCCGACAACATCGACGCCGCCCTGGCCCTGCGGGTCCGCCCCGACCAGGAGGGCCTGGTCGCGCCGGTGGCGAAGTCGCTGGCCGAGGCGTACGTACACGGGGAGACGGCCTGGCCCCGGCTGATCCTGGACGGTGGGCGGCCGGTCGGCTTCGTGATGGCCTTCTTCGGCGTGACCTTCCACCCCGAGCGGCCCGAGGACCGCCCCCGCTCCGGCCTGTGGCGCCTGCTGATCGACGCCGAGCGGCAGGGCGGCGGCTACGGGCGTTTCGCCGTCGAGCAGGTCTGCGCGGAGATCCGCCGCCGCGGCGGCACCCGTGCGACCGTCACCTACGAGCCCGGCCCGGCCGGCCCGGCCGGCTTCTACGCCAGGCTGGGCTTCCGCCCGACCGGCGAGCTGAGCGGCGGACAGGCCGTCGCCGAACTGGACCTGTAGGGCTCGCCCGACCGCTCAGTCGAGCAGCGCGGCCGCCTGCTCCCGTGCCTGCCGCAGCCACCCGGCCCGCTCGGCGGCGGGGGAGTCGGTGACCGTCCGGAAGACCGTCCGCCGGACCTCGGTGACGCCGACGTACGGCAGCACACAGGCCGCCCAGATCCGCTCCAGCGGATCGCCGAACTCCTCGCGCTCCCGGGCCTCGGGGGTGTCCGAGGTGTTCAGCACCAGGGCCCGCCCGGCCCGCAGCAGTCCGGCGGGCTCGCCGTCGGCGGTGCCGAGCTTGTACGCGACGCCGGGGGCCAGCACCCGCTGGACCCAGCCGGTCAGCACGGCGGGCGGCATGCCCCACCAGTTGGGATGGATCAGCACCAGCGCGTCCAGGGTGACCACCTCGGCACGGTGCGCGGCGAGTCGGGGGTCGGCGGCGGCCCCGGCGTCGGCCACCGTGCCGGTCTCCTCGGCGGTGAGCAGCGGCGCGAACCCGTCGGCGTACAGGTCGTGCGCCCGTACCTCGCAGCCGCGCCCGCGCAGTTCGTCCACCACGGCCTCGTACAGCGCGTGGTTGAAGCTGCCCGGCCGCGGATGCGCCAGATAGACCCCGATCCGGTTCATGTCCAGCCCCCCTCATGGTGGTTGGAGGCCGATGCTACTGGTGCCGGCGCGGTTACGGCCGGGCGGCCGCGCAGTGCGCCGGCGCCTCCTCGGAGGGGACCGGGGCGAAGGGCGGTTGCGCGTGCGCCCACACACGGCGCCTCTGTGTGTACGCACACGCAACCTCGGTACGATGAACGCCATGGACCGTGCCGATCTCACCCTGGGCCCGCTGTCGGAGCAGGACCACGTCTTCTACGGCCTGGTCTGGGCCGGCACCACCCTCGCCGCGCGGGTGGACCGTGAACTCGCCCGGGTGCACGGGCTGCCGCTGTCCTGGTTCGAGGTGATGCTCTGGCTGAACGGCCAGTCGGAGCCGGTCGCCGCCTCCGACCTCGGCGCGAAGACCATGCTCAGCCGCAGCCAGGTCTCCCGGGTGGTGGACGCCCTGGCCGCTCGCGGGCTGGTCTCCCGGACGTCCTCGGCCTCGGACGCCCGCTCGGTGCGGATCGAGCTGACCGAGCAGGGCCGGGCCGCCTTCGCCGAGGCCGACGCCACCCGGCGGGCCGTCCTCGCGCCGGTCTTCACCGACCGGCTGGACGAGGCGGACGTCGCCGCCCTGGAGACGGTCTGGCGCAAGCTGAAGGCGTGAAGGCCCAAGCCGGAGGCGTGAAGGCCCAAGACCAAACCCAGGCCCCGGCCTAGGTCGCCTCGGGCTTCCCGGCGGCGGCGACGATCACCTCGTCCAGCACCTCGCGCGAGCGCAGCAGATCGGTGATCATCCGGTCGATCCGGTCGCGCTCCGAGGTGAGCTCTTCGACCAGCTTGGGCGTGGCGATCTCGTTCGGGCCGCCGTCCGAGTCCCGCATGCAAGGGAGGACCTTGTGGACGGTGCGGCTGTGCAGTCCGGCCGCGAACAGCTCCTGGATGTGGACCACCCGGTCCACCGCCGCCTCTTCCAGCCCGCCACCTCGGCCCGCCGCGCCTGCCCGACCGGCTGGTGACGGCCCCGTCGACCCCGGTCCGGTCGAGCGCCTGCGCACCGGCGCCGCGCTCAACCCCGTCCGGGACGGGCTGATGTGCACCGGCGGATCCGAGGGGTACACCGACTGCCCGACGCCGGCCGGATAACACGCCACTGTGACCTCGCGCCCTCCGGGGGTGGCGAGCGACGTCCGGCCGCTCGTGCCATGATCCCTGCATGGGTTCCAACGTTTTCTTCGACATCACCATCAACGACGAGCCGGCGGGCCGCATCGTCTTCAAGCTCTTTGACGAGGACGTCCCGAAGACCGCCCGCAACTTCCGTGAGCTGGCCACCGGCCAGAACGGCTTCGGCTACGAGGGCTCCGGCTTCCACCGCGTGATCCCGGCCTTCATGCTGCAGGGCGGTGACTTCACCAACCACAACGGCACCGGCGGCAAGAGCATCTACGGTGCGAAGTTCGAGGACGAGAACTTCAAGCTCAAGCACGACCGCCCGGGCCTGCTGTCGATGGCCAACGCCGGCCGCAACACCAACGGTTCGCAGTTCTTCATCACCACCATCGTCACCGACTGGCTGGACGGCAAGCACGTCGTCTTCGGCGAGGTCGTCGAGGGCATGGACCTGGTGAAGAAGATCGAGGGCCTCGGCTCGCAGAGCGGCCGCACCTCGGCCAAGATCACCATCGCCAAGTCCGGCGTGGTCGAGTAATCACCGCCCTCCGGGACCGGTGACGCCCACCGCCCCGGAGCGGGAAGTCGGACCTGCCGACCTCCCGCTCCGGGGCGGTGGTGTTCCCGCCGGACGGCGTCCTAGGCCGAAGGACCGATGGCCGAACGCCCACGACCGGGGTGGAATGGGCGGGTGGATCACGAGAAGGCGTACGAGGGGCTGGCACCGGCCGTACGGGCGGCGTACCTGGAGCGGATCGGGCTGGCCGAACCCGGGCCGCCGTCGGCGGAGGGCCTGGCGCGGCTGCAGCGGGCCCACCTGCGCGCGGTGCCGTTCGAGAACCTGAGCATCCACCTCGGCGAGCCCGTGGTGCTGGAGCCGACGGCGCTGGTGGCGAAGCTGGTGGACCGGCGACGCGGCGGCTTCTGCTACGAACTCAACGGCGCCTTCGCCGAGTTGCTGCGCTCACTGGGCTACCGGGTGAGCCTGCTGGCCGCCCGGGTCTTCGACGGGGAGCGCCCCGGGCCGCCGTTCGACCACCTGGCGCTGCGGGTCGACCTGGACGAACCGTGGCTGGTCGACGTGGGTTTCGGCCGCTTCAGCCTGTTCCCGCTGCGCCTGGACGAGCGCGGCCCGCAGTCCGACCCGCACGGCACGGTCGTGATCAGCCCGTACGGCGACCACGGCGAGCTGGACGTGCGGCTGGACGGCGCGCCGCAGTACCGGCTCGACCCGCGCCCGTACCGGCTGGCCGACTTCGGGCCGACCTGCTGGTGGCAGGCCACCTCGCCGCAGTCCCACTTCACCCGGTCGGCCACCTGCTCGCTCCTCGCCCCGGACGGCGGCCGGACCACCCTCAGCGGCACCCGACTGATCCGGACCGGCTCCGACGGCGCCCGCACCGAGGAGCAACTCACCGATGCCGGGGCATTGTCCGCGTACCGCGAGCACTTCGGCATCGCGCTGGACCGGCTGCCGGCCGCCCCGTCGGCCTGAGTCCGGGGCGGGGGGCGTCCGTCGGGCGGGCCTCGTCGGGCGCCCGCCCGTCAGGCACGAGCCGCGGCGGGTACCCAAGTGCCCTCCCGCATCCCGACCTTGCGGGCGGGTGCCCCGGCCCAGATCTCGCCCGGCCCGGTCGAGCGGGTGAGTACGGCGTTGGCGCCGACGACGGTCCCCGCGCCGACGGTCAGCACGCCCTCCTTGCACACCACCTTGGCGCCCGCGCACAGCACCGCGCCGTCCTCGACCACCACCCGCCGCATCGCGCTGCGCTCCTGGGGCACCCACGGATCGGCGCGGCCGACGGTCACGCCGTTGTAGAGCGTCACGTTCGCGCCGAGCGTGGTGTACGGGTGCAGCACGGTGCCGAAGCCGCGGTGGAACACGGTGAGTCCGGGGCCGATCTCGCAGGCGGCCGGCACCTCCATGCCGTAGAGCGCGAGCGCCTCCTGGACCAGGCGGCCCAGGAGGCGGTGGCGTCGGCGGTAGACGAGTGCGGTGACGAGTGACATCCACCCATGGTGACGGACCGATCACTCGAAGTCGCCGGTTACTTGAAGTCCGGCACCGCGCTGTCGTTCTTGAAGGCGTCGAAGACCTGCTTGGACTTGTTGGCGTCCCACTGCACCGCGGACTCGCCGGTCTTGGTGTGGAAGTCCGCGTTGCCGATCGGGACGGTCATGGTCTTGCCGCCGCCGCCGTTGACGTCCTTCATGGCGAGGAAGAGCGAGCCCAGGTCGGTCAGCCCGCAGTCATCGTCGACGATCAGGGTGCCGAGCGCCGAGTCGACCAGCGGGTAGAAGGTGAACGGGTTGAGCACGGTACCCGGGGAGGCGGCCTGGTGGGCGAGGGCGCCGAGGAACTTCTGCTGGTTGCGCATCCGGCCGAGGTCCTGGTCGGCCATCTGGTGGCGCTGGCGGACGAAGGCGAGGGCCTGGGCGCCGTTGAGGGTCTGGTCGCCGGCCTTGAGGTCGAGGCCGGAGTCCCGGTCCTTGATGTCCTGGTCGATGTGCATCTCGACGCCACCGATCGAGTCGACGATGCCGGCGAACCCGGCGAAGCCGATCTCGGCGTAGTGGTCGATGCGGATGCCGGTGTTCATCTCGACGGTCTGCACCAGGAGCCGGCCGTTGCCGTTGGCGAACGCCGAGTTGATCTTCGAGGTGGTGGCCTTGACGGTCTTCCCGCTGCTCGTCTTGAACTCGGGGATCGGCACCCAGGAGTCGCGCGGGATGCTCATCAGGGTGTTCCCGTGGTCCCCGATGTGCAGGATCATCATCGAGTCGCTGCGCTTGCCCTCGACGTCGTGGCCGGTGTGCATCTCGTCCTGCTGGGCCTCGCTGAGGCCCTCGCGGCTGTCCGAGCCGACGATCAGCCAGTTGGTGCCCTTGCCCGCCGCCGGGCGGCCCGGGTAGTCGGCCAGCACGTTCTCGTGGTTGAGCTTGGAGTCCGCCCAGAAGTAGGTGGACACGGCGGTCACCATGACGGCGATCAGCAGGCCGAAGACCGACCACTTGACGATCCGGCGCCGCGGCCAGCGCTTGGCCTGCGCACCGGCCGGCCGCACACCGGCCGGGCCGCCGGGACCACCCGGGCCGCCGGGGCGAGTGGGGCCGCCGGGACCACCCGGGCCGCCGGGGCCACCCGGGCCGCCGGGCGAGCCCTGCGCAGGGACGCCTCCGTACCGGGAGGGCTCGGGCTGCCGCGGCGCGGGCGCCCCCGGCCCACGCGGGTTCAGCGAGGCCGGCAGCGGCGGCTCGGCTGCCGCCCCGCCTCCGCCGTTGCCGCCGTACGGGTTCCCACCGCCGCCCGGGCGGCCCTCCTGCCACGTGTTCATGCCGTCGAGGATGCCCGACCCCGGTCGCGCTGACTCCCCCCGGGGGGCCCACCAGGCCTCTTGTAGCAGTTTTGATGCACGTACCGGATCGTTCCGCCGAAACGTCCCGTCACCCGTGTTCCAGCGGCCGAAACGATTCTTGACCGCCTCGAACACAGCGTGTTTGCATTTCAGGCATGGATCAGCGTTGGGCACTCACGCGTCGGCGGTACGTCGACCTGCGGCGTGGGGTGGCCTGCTCGCTCTGTCGCGGCTGACGCCCGCGCCTCGCGCCCGTCGAGACGCCCCCTTCCGAGCACCGAACCGCAGCGCCCCGCCCGCTGCGGCGCCGTTTCGCAGAGCCGCCCCCGCTTCCAGCCAGAGGTGAACCATGGCCACCGTCCTGTCCGTTTCCGGCTCCCCGTCCGTCACCTCCCGCACCACCCGCCTGCTGCGCCACGTCGACGCCCGTCTCGTCGACCGCGGCCACCGCGTCATCCCCTTCGAGGCCCGCAGCCTGCCCGCGCACGCGCTGCTGTCCGGCGACTTCGACCACCCCGAGATCGTCGCCGTCACCGAGCTGTTCGCCCGCGCCGACGGCGTGGTCATCGGCACCCCCGTCTACAAGGCCGCCTACTCGGGCCTGCTGAAGGCCCTGCTGGACGTGCTCCCGCAGTACGCCCTGGCCGGCAAGGCCGTCCTGCCGCTGGCCACCGGCGGCTCGCCCGCGCACGTCCTCGCGGTGGACTACGCGCTGCGCCCGGTGCTCAGCTCGATGGGCGCCGGCCACATCACCCAGGGCTGGTTCGTGCTCGACCGCCACATCACCGCCGGGGAGGACGGCACCACCCTGGTCGAGCGCGAGACCGACACCCTGCTGACCCCCGTCGTGGCGGGCTTCGCCGAGGCCCTGGAGCGGCTGGCCGTACCCGCGCTGACCGGCTGAGCGACGGTCGGCGCGGCCCCCGTACGGGGCGACCCCGAGAAGGCCCGCGGCGCCCCCTAGGGGAGGGGGCGCCGTACCCCGTAGAACCTTGGTTGCAGCGCTTCATTCCGACGGAGGACGAGCGGCCCGCGCCCGACTCCTACCGTGGATCCCACGTCCCCGCCCGCCCGAACGCGGCCCGATTCCGTCGGGTCCGCGGCCGACCGCGTCGGCAGGGTGGGGGCCAACGGGTGGGCCCACTTCTTAGGAGACTCCAGTGACGACGGCAGCAGCCGTGTACGACCCCCAGCTTCCCGGCGGACCGTCCGCCGTCGCCGCGTCGGCCCGTCAGGTCACCAAGGCGTACGGCTCGGGCGAGACCAAGGTGACCGCCCTCGACGCGGTCGACGTGGACATCCAGCGCGGTCGGTTCACCGCGATCATGGGCCCCTCCGGCTCCGGCAAGTCGACCCTGATGCACTGCCTGGCCGGCCTGGACACGGTCAGCAGCGGTCGGATCTGGATCGGCGACACGGAGATCACCGGTCTCAAGGACAAGCAGCTCACCAGGCTGCGCCGCGACAAGATCGGCTTCATCTTCCAGGCGTTCAACCTGCTGCCGACCCTGAACGCGCTGGAGAACATCACGCTCCCGATGGACATCGCCGGCCGCAAGCCCGACCCGGCCTGGCTGGACCAGGTGGTGGAGACCGTCGGCCTGGCCGGCCGGCTCAAGCACCGCCCCACCCAGCTCTCCGGCGGCCAGCAGCAGCGCGTCGCGGTGGCCCGGGCCCTGGCCGCCCGACCCGAGATCATCTTCGGCGACGAGCCCACCGGCAACCTGGACTCCCGGGCCGGCGCCGAGGTGCTGACCTTCCTGCGCCGCTCGGTGGACGAGCTGGGCCAGACCATGGTCATGGTCACCCACGACCCGGTCGCCGCCGGCTACGCGGACCGCGTGCTCTTCCTCGCCGACGGCGTGATCGTCGACGAGATGCACTCGCCCACCGCCGACTCCGTCCTCGAACGCATGCGCCGTTTCGACGGCAAGCGCACCAGCTGAGCGACGGGACGACCTCACCATGCTGCTCAAGACCTCACTGCGGAGCTTCTTCGCCCACAAGGGCCGGATGGCGCTCTCGCTCATCGCCGTCGTGCTGTCGGTCGCCTTCGTGTCCGGCACCCTGGTGTTCTCCAACACCGCCACCAGCACCTTCTCCAAGCTCTTCGCCGCGACCGCCTCGGACATCTCGGTCCAGCCGCCCAAGCCGGCCGACGACGACGACCAGCCGGCCGCCGACAAGCCGTCGACGGTCCCGGTCTCGCTGGCCCAGCAGGTCGCCGCGGTGCCCGGCGTGAAGACGGCCGTCGGCCAGGTCATGGTCGGCAACGCTGTCCTGGTCAACCCGGCCACCGACAAGCTGGTCGGCCCGACCACCGGCGCGCCCACCCTGCTCGGCAACTGGACCGACACCCCGCGCAACCCGGTGAAGATCACCTCCGGGCACGTCCCGCAGAACTCCGGCGAACTGGTGCTGGACGCGGACACCGCCAAGAAGGCCAAGCTCGGCGTCGGCGACAGGATCCGGGTCGACAACGCCGGGGGCCGGCACGAGTACACGATCGTCGGCATCGCCACCTTCGTCACCACCAACCCGGGCGCGGCCCTGGCCTTCCTCGACACCCCGACCGCCCAGCAGGTGCTGCTCGGCGAGCAGGCCTACACCTCCGTCGAGGCCTTCGGCGACGGCAGCCGCAGCGACGACCAGCTCAAGGCCGACGCCCTCGCCAAGGTCGGCGCCGGCTACCAGGTCAAGACCGCGGCCGAGCAGAAGGACGAGAACACCAAGGCGATCGGCAGCGGGCTCAACTTCATGAAGTACGCGATGCTCGGCTTCGCCGGCATCTCGCTGATCGTCGGCGGCTTCCTGATCATCAACACCTTCTCGATGCTGGTCGCCCAGCGCACCCGCGAGATCGGCCTGCTGCGCGCCATCGGCGGCAGCCGTCGACAGGTGAACGGCTCGGTGCTGGTCGAGGCGCTGATCCTGGGCGTGCTCGGCTCGACCCTCGGGGTGGCGGTCGGCCTGGGCGTCGCGGTCGGCCTGATCAAGCTGATGAACGCGATCGGCATGGACCTCGACGCGGGCGACCTGGAGATCGGGCCGGACGTGTTCGTGGCCGGCTACGCGGTGGGCATCCTGATCACCGTCATCGCCGCCTGGATCCCGGCCCGCCGGGCCAGCAAGATCGCGCCGATGGCCGCCCTGCGCGACCACGGCACCCCGGCCGAGGCCCGCTCCAACATCGTCCGGACGATCATCGGCCTGCTGCTGACCGCAGGCGGCGCCGGCCTGCTGGTGCTCGCCGGCACCGCCGAGAAGGCCTCCACCGGCGGCCAGTACCTCGGCCTGGGCCTGGTGCTCACCCTGATCGGCTTCGTGGTGCTCGGCCCGCTGCTGGCCACCGTCGTCATCAAGGTGCTCGGGGTCCTGCTCCCGGCCCTGTTCGGTCCCTCCGGCAAGCTCGCCCAGCGCAACGCGATGCGCAACCCACGCCGCACCGGCGCCACCGCCGCCGCGCTGATGATCGGCCTGGCGCTGGTGATCGGTTCCTCGGTCTTCAGCTCCTCGGCGGTCAGCTCGGCCAGCGCGCAGATCGACAAGTCGGTGGGCGTGGACTACATCATCCGCGGCGGCCAGACGGGCGTCACCACCGAGATGATCGACGCGGTGAAGCGGACCCAGGGCATCGACCACGTCACCACCGAGAAGGACCTCGACGCCAAGTTCCAGCTGCCCGACGGGCAGACCAAGCGGGCCGGGGTCGCCGCCGTGCCGCAGAGCTTCTTCAGCACCGACTTCCGGCTGCCGGTCAAGTCCGGCACGGTGGAGTCGATCGGGCGCGGCTCGCTGGGCATCGGCGAGAAGTTCGCCACCGACCACAACCTCAAGGTCGGCGACAGCATCACCGTCCGCTATGCCGGGGGCCACATCCAGGTGCTGCCGGTGGGCGTCGTGTTCGAGAAGGGCTCGCTCTACGGGGGCGCCTCCTTCGTCGACTTCGCCACCATGGCCAAGGCCGTCCCGGCCGCCGACCAGCCCGCCGACCGGGTGTTCTACGCCAAGGCCTCCTCCGGAGCCGACGTCGCCAAGACGCTGACCGCCCTGGAGGACGCGCTCAAGAAGTACCCGCAGCTGACCGTCAAGGACCAGGCCGGCTACAAGGAGCTGGTGCAGTCCCAGATCAACACCCTGCTCTACCTGATCTACGGACTGGTCGGCCTGTCGATCACCGTCGCGGTGCTCGGCGTGGTCAACACCCTGGCGCTGTCGGTGGTCGAGCGGACCCGCGAGATCGGCCTGCTGCGGGCGATCGGGCTCTCCCGCCGCCAGCTGCGCCGGATGATCCGGCTGGAGTCCGTGGTGATCGCGGTGTTCGGCGCCGTCCTCGGCACCGGGCTGGGCCTGGCCTGGGGCATCACCGCCCAGCGGGTGCTGCGGGACCAGGGCCTCGGGACGCTCTCCATCCCGACCACCACGATCGCGGTGACGCTGGTCTCCTCGGTGGTGATCGGTCTGGTCGCCGCCCTCGTCCCGGCCTTCCGGGCCGGACGCATGAACGTCCTCGCGGCCATCGCGACGGACTGACCCGGCGACGGGGGACGTCGGGTCACCCCGGGGGGAAACCGGGGGAACGGGGGAAACCGGGGGGTACGGGGGTCAGGGGCCGGGTGCGCACAGCACCCGGCCCCTGCGCCATGGACGGCCATCGGACGGCTGGGCTGATCGTCCGATGCTGAGGGGATCGCCGAATGCCGCCCCCGGACGCCCCCGCCCCCAGCACCTGGTGACCTCCCTCTCGCCAGCCGGTTTCACGCTGTTCACCGTCGTTCACCACTGGCTTTGAACCTGCCCCGAACCTGCACCGTTCCCACTCCGATTCGGGTCCTGGGGAGCGGGGCGGTACGGTGGGCGTGATCACAGCGCCGGTACCGCCCTTCGGGGTGCCCGGAGCCGCCCAGACCGGGACAAGACGGAGACGCGTCGGCACCGGTACGGTTGGCCCCGATGAACACCAAGGCTGCTGAGGAGCTGCCGGCTGTTTCCGTGATCATGCCGGTGCTCAACGAGGAACGACACCTGCGCACGGCGGTCCGGCGCATCCTGGACCAGGATTACCCCGGGCCGATGGAAGTGGTGATCGCCCTCGGCCCCTCCACCGACCGCACCGCCGAGATCGCGGCCGAGCTGGTGGCCGAGGATCCGCGGGTGCGCACGGTGGAGAACCCCACCGGCCGGACCCCCGCGGGGCTGAACGCCGCCATCCGGGGCTCGCAGTACCCGATAGTGGTGCGCGTGGACGGCCACGGCCTGCTCACCCCCGGCTACATCACCACGGCGGTCCGGCTGCTCGGCGAGATGGACGCGGCCAACGTCGGCGGCATCATGCACGCCGAGGGCGAGACCGAGTGGGAGAACGCGGTCGCGGCCGCGATGACCTCCAAGCTCGGTGTCGGCAACGCGGCCTTCCACACCGGCGGCCTGGCCGGCCCGGCGGACACCGTCTACCTCGGGGTGTTCCGGCGGGAGGTGCTGGAGAGGCTCGGCGGCTACAACGAGGAGTTCATCCGCGCCCAGGACTGGGAGCTGAACTACCGGATCCGCCAGGACGGCGGGCTGGTCTGGTTCACCCCGCAGCTCAAGGTGACCTACCGGCCCCGGCCGTCGGTCCGGGCGCTGGCCAAGCAGTACAAGGACTACGGCCGCTGGCGCCGGGTGGTCACCCGTTACCACCGCGGCTCGGTCAACCTGCGCTACCTCGCCCCGCCGTCCGCGCTGCTCGCGGTCGTGCTCGGCCTGGTGCTCGGGGTCGCCGTCCACCCGGCCTTCCTCGCGGTGCCCGGCGCCTACCTGCTGGGCATCCTGGGCGGCGCGGTGGTCGAGGGCCGCGGTCTGTCCTTCAAGGCCAGGTCGCTGCTGCCGGTGGCGTTCGCGACCATGCACCTCAGCTGGGGCTTCGGCTTCATCACGTCGCCCCGCTCACTGGCCCGCCGGGTGATAAGGAGCGTCAGCCCGTCCTCGAAGGACGTGCTCTCCCGGGCGCGTTGATCGGCGGCACCCGCCACCGTCGGTGGGTGCGAGGACGATTGAGGGCGGGCCGAGCCCGGCCTCCGTCCTCACCGGTGACGCCGGAACCCCCGCCCCTGTCCGCTACTTGGCTACTTGGCGCAGATGTCGGTGTCGTCCGCCTGCACCCGCTGGAGGTCCTTCGGCGCCTCCGTCGGCGCCTGGGTGGGGGTCGCGAGGGCGTCCTTGCCGAGCACCAGCACCAGTGCGCCCTTCGGGTCCGCCTTCGGGTCCGGCCGTACGGCGTCGGCGGGCAGCCCGAGGGCGGTGGCCAGGGCGGTGGCCTCGGCCTCCTGGCCGGCCGGATACGACACGGTGGTGGTCGCCGTGACCGCCGCGTCGGAGGCGACCGCGGCCCTGGCGAAGCCCTTGGCCTTCAGTTTCTCCACCGTCGGACCGGACTGCCCGCGCGTCCCGCTGCCGTTGCGCACCGTCACCCGGACGTCCTTGGCGTCCACCGCCGGGGTGGACGGGGCGGCGGCGGAGGGGGTGGCCGGGGCAGGGGTCCCGGCGGCCGGCGGGGCGGTCGTCCCGGTCAGTGAGCGGTCGCCCGCGATCATCGAGAACACCTGCCCGGCGTCGGGCTGCTTGAGGATGAGCCGGTCGTTGTCCTTGGGGTCGTCCAGGACCGGCACGGTGGTGAAGGTGATGTTCTTGGTGTCCACCTTGCTGATGTCCTGCGCCAGGTCCTTGAGCTTGTCGACGCTGCCGATGCCGGAGTCCACGGTGAGCGCCTTGGTGGCGGCGTCCGCGAGCTTGTAGAGCTTGGCGGGACTGGTCAGGGTGTCGTCGCTCTTGATCTTGCGGATCATCGAGCTGATGAACTGCTGCTGGAGCGGGATCCGGGTGAGGTCGCCGCCGAAGCCGACCGCGTGCCGGGTGCGGACGAAGGCCAGCGCCTCCTCGCCCTGGACCGTGTGGCGGCCCTTGGACATCTTCAGGTGCGAGTCCTTGTCGTCGATGTCCTTGCCCGCGCAGACCTCCACTCCGCCGACGGCGGTGGACAGGGTCTTCACCGCTTCGAAGTTGACCTGCACGAAGTGGTCGACCCGGATCCCGGTCATCTTCTCGACGGTCTTCCAGGTGCAGCCGGCGTCGCGCCCGTCCTGGCCGAGGCTCCTGTTGAACATCTCCCGCGCCAGGCCGGGGATCTTCTTCCCCTTGTCGGTCTGGCACTCCGGGATCGGCACCATCAGGTCGCGCGGGATGCTGACCACGGTCGCGTTGGAGCGGTCCTTGGCGATGTGGAACAGCAGCGTCGTGTCGGCGTGCCCGGTGCTGCCCTCGTCGCCGTACTCGCGCCCGAGGCCCTCCCGGCTGTCCGTGCCGATCACCAGGATGTTCAGCGCGTCCCCGGCGGCCTGGGGCCGCTCGGCCTCGTCGCCCAACTGGACCTTGACCGAGGTCAGGTTGTCGTTGAAGTGCTGGTACAGGTAGTACGCCCCGCCGCAGCCCGCGACCATCACCAGCGCGCCGGTGCCGGCCGTCCACTTGAGTATTCGTCGGCGCCGGTTCCGCTTGGCCGTCGCGGCCGCCCGCCGTCGGCTGTCCCGGCGGCCCTCCCCGGCCGGTGCCGCCTCGGCTCTCCGGCGGCGCTGCCGGGGGACGCCGGTGGCCGGGTCCATCCGGTACTGACCGGTTTCCGGTTGCTCCTCGTACACGGGGTTTCCCTATCTTCGGACCGGTCGCGGCTCCGGCCCACCCGTACCAACGGGCCGATCCGGACACACTAAACGAGCCGAACGGGGGAATCGATCCGGGTGTGACTTGCGTCATGTGAAGGCAAGGGATCGGCAAAGTCGCCGAACGGGCCCCGCATTTCCGGGGCGGTACCCGCCCCGGCCGTGCCGGCCTGCGGCGTCGCCCCGGTCAGTGCGGAGCGCAGGGGTCCACGTCGGCCGTGCGTCCCTCGAACGTCGGCGAGGCGTTCGCCGAGGGTGACGCCGTCGCCTGGTTCGCCCCCGCCCCGGCGGCCGTCCCCGCCCCGGCGGCCGCCGTCGGGCCGGTGCCGACGTCCGCCGTGGGTGCCGAACCGGGCGCGCGGACGGCGACCGGCCGGTCGTCCCGCAGCACCGTGAACAGCTGGGTGGTCTGCGGCTGCACGAACTCGTCCCGGTCCGAGTCGTAGCGGTACGGGCGGCGCGGCACGGTCAGCAGCGCCATGTCCGGCGAGGGGATGCCGCGCAGGTCCTGGGTGAGGTCGTACAGCGCGCCGAGCGAGGACAGGGCGCCGTCCGCCTTGATCGAGGAGGTGGCCGCGTCCAGCACCGGCCAGAGCCGCGCCGGGTTCAGCAGCACCCCCTGCGACTGCACCTTGCGGATCAGCGAGGCCAGGAACTGCTGCTGACGGCCCATCCGCTGGGTGTCGCTGCCGTCGCCCAGGCTCTCCCGGGCCCGGACGTAGCCGAGCGCCTGCTCGCCGTGCAGCACCTGGCGGCCGGCCTGCAGGTCCAGCTTGGCGTCCTTGTCGTGGATCGGCTGGGGCACGCAGACCTCCACCCCGCCGATCGCGTTCACCATCGTCTTGAAGCCGTTGAAGTCGAGGATCACGTAGTGGTCGAGCCGGATGCCGCTGAGCTGCTCGACGGTGCGGATCGAGCAGGCCGGGCCGCCCAGTTCGAAGGCCCAGTTGAACTGCATCAGTCCCGGCTTGCTGCGGGTGCCGTCCGGCTTCTCGCACGCGGGGACGGTGACCATGACGTCGCGGGGGATGGAGACCGCCGTCGCGCGCCGCCGGTCGGCGGCCAGGTGCAGCAGGATCGTGGTGTCCGAGCGCTGGGTGCCCGGCTCGCCGCCGTAGGAGGAGTTGGCACCGGAGCGGTCGTCGCTGCCGATCAGCAGGATGTTCTCGGCGCCCTTGGCGCCGGCCGACCGGCTCGGGCGTTCGGCCTCCAGCTCGGCCAGCAGTCTGTCGGTGACCGAGTCGGTCTGGATGTTGCCGTCCAGCTTCCGGTAGGCGATCCAGATCAGCACCCCGGTGGCGGCCATGAGGAACGCGACGACGCCGGCGGTGATCATCAGCCACCGCCGGCGCCTGCGCGGGCGTCCGGGTCCACCCGGGGGAGCGTTCGTCGGGGGAGTGTCGTCGGTCGGGGGGTGCGCGGTGTCATCCTCGGCCATGGCAGGGATCCCTACCCGCCGGGCCTTCGCTGGGGGTCAGCCGAGGCGCAGTGTCACCCGTTCGGATTCGACCCGCTTCTCCCACTGCTCGGCGCTCAGGCCCTCGGAGTTGCGGCACAGCACCACCGAGGCACCGGCCGCCAGCGGGGCCAGCAGACCGGCCTCCAGGCCCGCCCAGTCGTCGTAGGAGAACGTGGACAGCACCCGCGCCCCGGGCTCCAGCCCGAGACGGACGGCGCCCTCCCGGGCCAGCGCGACGGTCTGCTCGCCGGTCAGCTTGAGCGGCAGCCCTTCCACCGAGGTCTCCAGCGACTGCCCGTCCGGGGGCACGGGGGAGTACGGCGCGAAGCGGTCGCCCTGGCCGGGCACCTCTGCGGCGTAGTCGAGGAAGCCGTCCGGGCGCTGCGGGAAACGGCCGCCGAGCGGGCGCAGCGCGAGGGCGACGCGCTCGCCCTCGCAAGCCTGGGCGGCCTCCAGGCCTTCCGGGCCGCTCACCACCAGGTCGGCGGCGGCCGGGTCGCCGCCCGGCACCGCCGTCACCCCGACCGACCAGCAGGCCAGCAGCCAGACGGCGCTCTGCCAGTGGGCGGGCAGGAGGAGCGCGGCACGGTCGCCCGGACCGGCGTTCAGCTCGTCCTGGAGGAGGTTGGCGGTCTTGGCGACCCAGTTGTCGAAGGTCCGGGCGGACAGTTCCACCCGTTCGCCGGTGGCGTCGTCGTAGAAGGTGACCAGCGGGGCCGCGGGATCGACCGAAGGGGTGCCGCCGCGCAGGTATGCGTGCAGCAGCTCGACGGGGGTGCGGGCATCGGCAGCGAATGGCGCAGTCATGGTGCGCCCCAGCCTACGGCCTTCGCGTGGGAGGCAGGGAGGGGCGGCCGAGTGGGCGCGGGGCGGCGTGGCGGGTCGTCCGGTTTGCAGCGACGATCCCCTTTATGTGCCTTTCAAGCAAGGCTGCACGCCTCTCAACCCGGGCTGCGCGCCGCCCGATCCGGGCCGCGCGCCGCTCGCTCCCGGCGGCGCTGCTCGCCGGATGCACCGCCGCGCTGCTGCTTCAGCCCGCTTCCACCGCCTCCGCCTCGCCTCTTGCCCCCGCCGCCGAGCGTCGTGACTTCCCAGGCGGCGGCAGCACCGTCTCGTTGCCGCTGGCCGACTCCGGCCACCGGCTCGCGCCGCGCGTCACCCGACCGTTCGAACTGCTCGGCGTCGCCTGGGACGGCCCGGCGGCGGCGATGGCCGGCGCCACCGTCCGGGTCCGCACCCGGGACGCCGCCACCGGCCGCTGGGGCGACTGGCACGCCCTGGAGGCCGACACCGAGGACGGCCCCGACCGCGCCCCGCGCGGTGCCACCGCCCCGCTGTGGACCGGCCGCAGCGACGGCGTCGCGGCCGAGGTCGTACCGGGCCCGGCCGGCCCGCCGCCCGGACTGCGGCTCGACCTGGTGGACCCCGGCTCCGGCGCCGGTATAGGCACCGGCGCCGCGACCGAGACCCGTACCCTGCCCGCGGCCCCCGCCGACGGGGGCCGGGCCCCGCGCCCGGCCATCGTCACCAGGGCCGGCTGGGGCGCCGACGAGTCGCTGCGCGACCCGGGCTCCGAGTACACCGGCCCGGTCCGTGCGGTCTTCGTCCACCACACCGCGACCGCCACCGACTACGCCTGCTCCGACGCCCCCCGGCTGATCAGGTCGATCCACCAGTACCACGTCAAGACCAGTGGCTGGCGGGACATCGGCTACAACTTCCTGGTCGACCGCTGCGGGACGGTCTACGAGGGCCGCGCCGGTGGCGTCGACCGGCCTGTCCACGGTGCCCACACCCTCGGGTTCAACACCGACTCTGCCGGCGTCGCCGCCATCGGCACCTACGTCGGCGACACCCCGCCCCAACCCCTCCTCGACGGCCTCGCCGCCCTCGCCGCCTGGAAACTCGGCCTCACCGGCCAAGCCGCCGACGACCACACCGAACTCACCTCCACCTCCGACGCCAGCCGCTACCCCGAGGGCACGGTGGTCGACTTCGACACCATCTCCGGCCACCGCGACGCCTTCGCCACCGAATGCCCCGGCGCCGCGCTCTACGCCCGCCTCCCCGAGCTCCGGGCGGCCGCGGCGTGGTTGCAGACGCAGTGACGGGGGCCGCCCGCCGGGCCGCTCCCGGCCCCTCGGCCCCGCTTGCCCGTCTCCAACCGTGCGCAGTGAAAGGGCACTTGGGCGGCCGGGTGATCCGGCCTCGGAGAAGCGCTCCAAACCGCCGCGTATCGTTCATAGCCCCAGGCAGCACAGGAGGCGACAGCAGTGACGGGCGGCGAGGCGGTACGGCGCTGGCGGCCGGGCTTCCCGCTCGATACGGCCCGGACGCTGCTGCCCCTGCGCCGGGGCCCCGCCGACCCCTCCTACCGCACCACCGGCGACGGCGCCGTCTGGCGTGCCTCCCGCACCCCGGCCGGTGTCGGCACCCTCCGGGTGCTGCCGCATCCGGCCGCGGGCGAGGTCGAGGCGAACGCCTGGGGCCCGGGCGCGCAGTGGCTGCTCGACCGGCTGCCCGCACTGCTCGGCGCGGAGGACCATCCGGAGACGCTGGTGCTGCCGCCCGGCCCGCTGCGGGACGCCCAGCGCCGTACCGCCGGGGTGCGGCTGGCCCGTACCGGGCTGGTCATGGAGTCGCTGGTCCCGGCGATCCTGGAGCAGAAGGTCACCACCGACGAGGCCTACCGCGCCTGGCGCACCCTGTTGCGGGACTTCGGCACTCCGGCGCCGGGCCCGGCCGAGGGCATGCGGGTGGCGCCGTCGGCCCGGGAGTGGGCGATGGTCCCGAGCTGGGAGTGGCACCGGGCGGGTGTGGACCCCAAGCGCTCGGCGACGGTGATGCGCGCGGTCCGGCTGGCGCCCCGACTGGAGGAGGCCTCGGCGATGGGCCACGAGGAGTCCTTCGCCCGGCTGACGGCCGTTCCGGGCATCGGCGTCTGGACGGCCGCCGAGACCCTGCAGCGCAGCAACGGCGACCCGGACGCGGTGTCGGTCGGCGACTTCCACCTCCCCAACCTGGTCGGCTGGGCCCTGGCCGGGCGTCCCCGCAGCGACGACGCCCAGATGCTCACCCTCCTGGAGCCCTACCGCCCCCACCGCTACCGGGTCTGCCGTCTCCTGATGGCCACCGGCGCCCGGGCGCCCCGTTACGGCCCCCGGCTCACCCCGAACGACCACCGCCACCGCTGACCGCCCGTGCGGTCGCTACCGCACCTCGATGAAGGCGTCCGCGCCGCGCTCCGGCCGTTCGCGCGGCGGCTCGGCCGGGCGGCCGACGGCGACGGCGCCCATCGGGTCCCAGCTGTCCGGGAGGTCCAGCGCGGCCCGGACGGTGTCGCGGCAGAACATCGTGGACGACACCCAGGCGGAGCCGTAGCCCTCGCCGGTCAGCGCGACCAGCAGGTTCTGCACGGCCGCGCCGGCGGCGACGGTGAACATCTCCCGTTCGGCGGTGGCCCGGCGCCGGTCGGGGTAGGCGTGGGAGCCGTCCATCACCAGGCAGGGGACCACCAGGTACGGCGCGTCGCGCAGGACGTTGCCGCGGGCGGTGCGGCGGGCGATCTTGGCGTCGTCCCAGCCGTCGAGTTCGCGCAGGTCGCGCTGCCAGGCGGCGAGCATCGCGTCGAGCAGCCGGGTGCGGGTCCCGGCGGACTCCAGCAGGACGAACCGCCACGGGGTGGTGTGGTGCGGGGCGGGCGCGGTGACGGCGGCGGCGACGGCGCGCCGGACGGCGGCCGGGTCGACCGGGTCGGCGGTGAAGGAGCGGACGGTGCGCCGCAGGGTGACGGCCTGGCGCAGCGCCTCGGAGGTGCCGAGCCGGAACATGTCGTCCACGGCGGGCCGCACCAGCGGCCGGGTGCCGGCGCCGTCCTCGACGGTGACCAGGTGTCCGAGCCCGCGCACGATCGCGACCGGGACGCCGCTGGCCTTGCCCTTCACCAGGTCGGCGGCGGCGGCGAGTTCGTCGGCGGTGGCGGTGACGGTGAGCGCCAGCTCGTTGCCGTGGCTGTCGGCGCGGCCCCGGTGGTCCTCCAGGACTGACAGTCCCGCGGCGCCGATCGCGACGTCGGTGAGCCCGTTGCGCCAGGGCCGTCCGAAGGTGTCGGTGACGATGACGGCGAGGCGGCGGCCGGTGAGCTGCTGGAGCCGGGCGCGCAGCGCGCGGGCCGAGGCGTCCGGGTCCTCGGGCAGCAGCAGCACGGTGCCGGGGGCGGTGTTGGAGGCGTCGACCCCGGCGGCGGCCATGACGAAGCCGTTGCGGTTCTCGACGATCCGGGCCGGTCCGCGCCGGGCGACCACCCGGACGGTCTCGGCGTCGATCGCGGCCTCGCGGTCGGCGGCGTGCAGCAGCCGGCCCTCGGCCTTGCTGACGATCTTCGAGGTGACCAGCAGGATGTCGCCGTCCCGGTACGTCCCGGCCTTGGCGATCAGCCCGGCGAGGTCCGTCCCCGCGTCGATCTCGGGGATGCCCTGGACGCCGAGGACCTCCAGCGGGGCCGTCACGTGCGCACCTGCTCCGCCAGCGCCAGTGCCGCCCTGGCCATCTCGGCGGTGGCCTCGACGTCGGTCATCAGCAGCGGGACGGCCCGGCAGGCGATCCCGGCGGCCTCCACGGCGGCGACGGCGCCCTCGTCGGCGGTGTCCACCAGCCAGCCGTCGATCAGGCCTGCCCCCCGCCCGCCACCACCCTCGCTCGAACCGCTTCGCAGCGCTGCCCTGCTGCCGTAGTCGAGCGCGACCGCCTCGGCGGTGGCCTCGACGCCGACGGCGGCGAGCACCTTGTCGGCCATGCCCCGCACCGGCGCCCCGCCGATGATCGGGGAGAGCCCGACCACCGGGGCCGGGGCGGCCGCGACGGCCTCCCGGATGCCGGGGACGGCCAGGATGCTGCCGATCGAGACGACCGGGTTGGACGGCGGGAAGAGGATGACGTCGGCCTCGGCGATCGCCTCCAGCACGCCGGGCGCGGGCTTGGCGGTGTCCGCGCCGACCGGGATGATCGCCTCGGCGTCGACGGCGGCGTGCAGCTTGACCCAGTACTCCTGGAAGTGGACCGCCCGGGTGCCCTGCTCGTCGGTGATCCGCACGTGGGTCTCGACCCGGTCGTCGCTCATCGGCAGCAGTCGCACGCCCGGCTTCCAGCGCACGCACAGTGCCTCGGTGACCTGGCTGAGGCTGTACCCGGCGGTGAGCATCTGGCTGCGGACGAGGTGGGTGGCGAAATCCCGGTCGCCGAGCCCGAACCACTCGGGGCCGACGCCGTACTCCTTCATCTCGGCCTTGATCGACCAGGTCTCGTCGGTCCGGCCCCAGCCCTGCTCCTCGTGGATGCCGCCGCCGAGGGTGTACATCACGGTGTCGAGGTCGGGACAGACCTTGAGGCCGTAGAGGTGGATGTCGTCGCCGGTGTTGCCGATGACGGTGATCTCGTCCTGCGGTCCGACCGCCGCGAGGAGTCCGCGCAGGAAGCGCGCCCCGCCGATTCCGCCTGCCAGTGCCACGATGCGCATGGGGTCATCCTGCCACGGTCGGACGTTTCGTCAGTCCGCGCTCAATGCCTCTCGGCCTGCGCCCGCCGGTGCGGCTCCGCGTGCCGCTCCGGGTGGTGGTCCGGGTGCTGCTCCGGGACGGCGGTGGCGGCGCCGTACTGGTTCATCGCGGTCAGGCCCGGCGTGTAGAGGTGGATGGAGACGGCGGGTTCGAGCGCGCCGTTGACCACCTCGTGCAGGTATCCGGAGGAGAACACCCGCTGACCGCCGGGCCGCAGGGTGCGGGCGATCGCGCCGCCGGGGGTACCCCCGGCCGAAGGCTGGGGGAGGGTGAGGGAACGCTCGATCAGCTCGCCCCGGACGACGGTCATCACGCCGGAGGACTCGCCGTGGTCGTGGAAGCCGGTGCTCTGGCCGGGCAGCCAGCTGAGCAGCCAGACCTCGTAGCCGGGGCCGGTCTCCAGCCGGGCGTACCAGCGGGTGAGCGCGTCGTAGCGGACCAGCGGCTCCCAGCGGGCGCGGTCGGCGGCGATCTCGCGCACCAGCCGGGCGTGTTCGGCGACGGTGGTGGGGTGTCCGGGCAGGTCGGTGCGGGCGAGGTGCGGGAAGGCGAGCGGGTCGCCGGCGATGGAGACGTCGCTGAGCCCGTCCGCCCAGCGGTGCCCGTCCGTCGGACGGGGGGAGCGGGCGGGGGTGGGGCCAAGGCGGGCGAGCTTGTTGCGATCGCGGTTCCGCCTGCGGATGCGGATCATGCGCACGGGAGTCGTCCTCGGAGGAGTCGGCTGGTTCGTCGGGATCAGCCGGATCCGGGATGTCCTGGGGCGGGAATCGCGGGCGGCCTCTGTGTTTCCTGGGGGCGGCGCGCGGTGGGACGCGGGCGCCTAGATACAGCAGGAACAGAGGCGACAACAAGAGTTCACGGCACGGCGGAGGGTGGAACCGCTCCGGGGGCTGGCGAACTCTGACATAGGGGCAAGGACACCGCATGCGCGGGGTCGGTGTCAAACCGAAGGATGTGGCATTCGAGTGGATTAGGTCTGGATCTTGCCCTGATGGGGTGATTCATCACTCTCTATGTTTCGATGAGAAGATCGCCGGGAAGGCGACCCGATGGCCGACCTGTGACGGTGACCGGGCGTCATTCCGCGGATGGTTGCGGACAGTTCGATGCCGCCTGGAGCTTTCAGACTGAAAGTCTGATGTGTCCGAATATGTACACTATTCGTAACGGCTTGGTGCCAGGGAGTGAATCCCGGCCCCAATACCAGAGCCCGGCTTGACTGGGCCAGAGTGACGCAACTGTAATTTCACTCGTGTCGTCAGCCGCACGAGGCAACGGCAACCACGGGGACGCCAAGTAGGGGCAGAGGAGGCGCGCCACATGAGCGAGCTCTTTGAGCTGTTGATCGGGGACGGCATCGCGGAGGACGAGGAGGAACTCGGTTGGCAGGAGCGCGCGTTGTGCGCCCAGACCGACCCCGAGTCCTTCTTCCCCGAGAAGGGCGGCTCGACCCGCGAGGCCAAGAAGGTCTGCCTCGCCTGCGAGGTCCGCTCGGAGTGCCTGGAGTACGCCCTCGCCAATGACGAGCGCTTCGGCATCTGGGGCGGCCTGTCCGAGCGCGAGCGCCGTCGGCTCAAGAAGAGCGCGGTCTGACCGGAGTGGCCCCTGGCCCCCACTGACCCTCCGGCATCGACGGACAACCACACAGCTGTACGAGCGCCTCACCGCGGTGGTGGGGCGCTTTCGTGTCCTCGGGCCCTTCACGCCCTCCTTACTTCACCGCCTCCGCACCGGCACCGCGCACCAGGCGGCCATCCGGAGCCGTTAGTGTGGTGCGCCATCCGGTTGCCGTTCACCGGCTGTGTCCACCGAGAACTGGGGCCCGCGCACTCGATGACCGTCTACAGCCACCAGAGCGGCTTCACCGCTTCCAGGCCGCCCGCCTACCCGCGTCACCTGGTCACCGCGGTGATCGTCTCGCACGACGGCGCCCGCTGGCTGCCGCAGGCCCTGGCCGGCCTGCTCGGCCAGGACCGCCAGGTCCAGCGGATCCTCGCGGTCGACACCGGATCCACCGACAACTCCCCGGAACTGCTCGCCAGGGCGCTCGACGACTTCGGCCTCGCCGACGGGATGCCCGAGAGCGGCCCGCTGATCCTCGGTCGTCGGGCCGGCTTCGGCACAGCCGTCGCCGAGGCCGTCTTCAACAGCCCGCCGCTGCGCCCGGAGGACCTGCCGTACCGGCTCGACCCCTCCGGCTACGACCCGGTCACCGGCGGCTGGGACGACTTCGGCGACCCGCTCGCCCAGGAGGACGACCTCGGCCGCGGCGGCCCCCGTGAGACCCAGCCGGTCGAGTGGCTCTGGCTGCTGCACGACGACTGCGAGCCGCAGACCGACGCGCTGCGCCGCCTCCTCCAGGTCGCCGACTCCACCCCGAGCGCCGGCGTGGTCGGCCCCAAGCTGCGCAGCTGGTACGACCGCCGCCAGCTGCTGGAGGTCGGCGTCACCATCGCCCGCTCCGGCCGCCGCTGGACCGGCCTCGACCGCCGCGAGCAGGACCAGGGCCAGCACGACCAGGTCCGCCCGGTGCTCGCCGTCTCCAGCGCCGGCATGCTGGTGCGCCGGGACGTCTTCGAGGAACTCGGCGGCTTCGACAAGGCCCTCCCGCTGATGCGGGACGACACCGACTTCTGCTGGCGGGTCAACGCCGCCGGCCACCGCGTGGTGGTCGCCCCCGACGCCGTGCTGCGGCACGCCGAGGCGGCCAGCCGTGAGCGCCGCGCCATCGACTGCGGCCCCTCCCACCCGCACCGGGTGGACAAGGCCGGATCCGTCTACACCCTGCTCGCCAACTGCAAGGGCGTGCTCTTCCCGTACGTGCTGCTGCGCCTGGTGCTCGGCACCCTGCTGCGGGCGGTCACCAACCTGCTCGGCAAGGACCCGCGCCAGGCCGTCGACGAACTGGCGGGCCTCGGCCACGAACTCATCCGCTTCCCGCGGCTCTTGGCCGCGCGCGCACGCCGCTCCCGGACCAGGGCGGCGGACGCCCTGGACGACCGCACGCTCTTCCCGGCCCCCGGTGCCACCGCCCGGCTGGCCGTCGAGGGCGTCATCGGCTCGCTCGGGATAGGGGGCGGCGACGACTCCGGCAGCCGGCACGGCACGGTCGAGGCCGGCGGCGACGAGGACTCCGAGGACCTGGTCGTCGAGCAGTTCGCGCTGGTCAAGAAGCTGGCCCGACGCCCCGCGCCGGTGCTCTTCGCCGCGCTGCTGGTGTTCGCCCTGATCGCCTGCCGCAGCCTGCTCGGCGGCGGCGCGCTGTTCGGCGGCGCCCTGCTGCCCGCCTCCGACGGCGCGAGCGGCCTCTGGTCGATGTACGCGGACGCCTGGCACCCGATCGGCACCGGCTCCACCGCCGCCGCACCGCCGTACCTCGGCGTGCTCGCGGTGTTCTCCTGGATGCTGTTCGGCCACGCCGACCTCGCGCTCACCGTGCTGGTCGTGCTCACCGTCCCGCTCTCCGCGGTCAGCGCCTACCTGGTGTCCCGGCCGCTGCTGGACTCCAAGCTGGTCCGCGCCTGGGCCAGCGCCACCTACGCGCTGCTGCCCGCCGCCACCGGCGCGCTCGCCCAGGGCCGGATCGGCACCGCCGTCCTGGCCGTGCTGCTCCCCCCGCTGGCCCGCGCCGCCGCGATCGCGGCGGGCCTCGGCATCCGCGAGGAGAGCGCCGCCAAGGGCGCCCGCCCCGGCTGGCGGCCGGTCTGGATGACCGTCCTGCTGCTCACCCTGACCACCGCCTTCGTCCCGCTGACCTGGGCGCTCGCCGTTCCGCTGTGCCTGGCCATGCTGGTCGTCGCGGTGCTGCGCGGCGGCGCCCTCGGCTCCGGCGGTACGGCGCTGCGGCTGCTCGGCCTGCGCGTGCTGGTGATCCTCGCGGTGCCGGTCGGCGTGTTGGCCCCCTGGTCGCTGAAGGTGTTGTCGCACCCGCAGTGGCTGCTGCTGGAGGCCGGCCTGCCCGGCCTGCACGGCGCCGGGGCGAGCGCGGCCGGCCTGCTGCTGGTCAACCCGGGCGGCGCCGGGGTGCCGCCGGTCTGGCTCTCCGTCGGTGTTGTGCTCGCCGCGCTCGCCGCGCTGCTGCGCGCCGACCGCCGCCGCGCGGTGCTCGCCGCCTGGGGCGCGGCCGGTGCCGGCCTGGTCTTCGCGGTCGCGGTGGCGGGCACCTCCGTCACCCCGGCCTCCGGCGGCCCGGCGGTGCCCGCCTGGGCCGGCCCGGCCACCCTGATCGCCGGGATCGCCCTGCTCTCCGCCGCCGCGATCGGCGCCGACGGCGCCAACGCCCGCGTCGCCGGGATCGCCTTCGGCTGGCGCCAGCCGGTCGCCGCCCTGGTGGTGGCCGCCGCGGTGCTGGCCCCGCTGGGCACCGGCCTGTGGTGGGCGCTGACCGGCGCCGGCGGCCCGCTGCACCGCGCCGACGCCGGCCAGGTGCCCGCCTTCATCGCCGAGGAGGCCGGCACCACCGACCGGGCCCGCACCCTCGTCGTCACCGGGGAGAAGGGCGCCGTGCGCTACACCGTGGTGCGCGGCGCGGGCCTGACGCTCGGCCAGGCCGAGTCCACCGTCGACCCGGCCACCGGCACGCAGGACGGCCTGAACAAGATGGTCGGCAGCCTGCTGGCCGGCTCCGGCGCCGACCAGGCGAACGCCCTCTCCGGCTACGGCATCGCCTACGTGCTGGTCCAGCGCCCGGTGATCGACGCCTTCAAGAACGTCCTGGACACCACGCCCGGCCTGGTCAAGGCCAACCAGGACGGCGACGCCGCGCTCTGGCAGGTCAACGGCGCCCCGGCCGTCCGCGCGGTGATCACCGCCCCGGGCGCGAACCCGGTGGTCGTCCCGGCCGGTGTCCGCGACCTCGACACCACCGTCCCGGCCGGTCCGGACGGCCGGGTGCTGCGCCTGGCCGAGTCCGCCGCCCCCGAGTGGAAGGCCACCGTGGACGGCACCGCCCTGGAGCCCACCACGGTGGACGGCTGGGCGCAGGGCTTCAAGCTCCCGGCCGCCGGCGGCAAGCTGGCCGTCACCCGTGAGGGCAGCCTCGCCCACACCGGGTGGATCTGGGCCCAGGTGCTGCTCGGCCTCACCATCCTGGTGCTGGCCCTGCCCGGCCGCCGCAGCCACAAGGACGACGACCTGCCCGAGGAGGTGGTGGCCGCCGCCGCGCTGGCCGCCGCCCAGGCGCAGGCCCCGGCCCCCGGCAGCCGCCGGGCCCGCCGGATGGCCGAGCGCGGCGAGGGCGGCGAGCCCGGCGCCGAGGAGCCCGGGGTGTACGAGGGCCGGCCGGGCACGGTCTCGGCCCAGCCGGCCGGCGAACCGGTGACCGAGGCGGTCCAGGCGGCCGCCGCCGTCCAGGAGGCCGAGCCGTACACCGACCCGTACCAGACCTACCAGCAGGCCGACCCGTACAGCTACGACCAGTACGCGACCCAGCAGCCGGTGGCCGCGCCGTACGGCGGCCAGGGGTACGACACCCACGGGTACGACGGCGGCCAGCAGGGCTACCCGCAGCAGGGCTACGAGCAGCCGTACCAGCAGGAGCAGTACGGCTACGACCCGTACCAGCAGCCCGAGCAGCACCAGCAGCCGTGGCTGCCGGGGCAGCAGCACGGCGAGCCCTACTACGACCCGAACGACCCAGGCGGCACCGGCCGGTACCCGCACCAGCACGGATCGGGGAGCTGACCCGCGATGAAGAAGCCCGCTTTCAGGAAGAAGTCCGGCGGCCAGGCCGAGGACGCCCTCGAGCCCGCCGAGGCCTTCGAGCCGACGGGGTCCGCCGAGCCGGCGGAGTCCGCCGCGACCGCCCGCCCGGAGGGCAAGGCCCCCGGCCGGTCCGCGGGGAAGACCACCCAGTCCCTGCTGGCCGCGGCCGTGGTGCTCGCGGCGGTGTTCGGGATCGCCCAGGTCCGCCAGCCGGCCGGCCAGGCCAAGGCGGCCGACGGCGTCGCCCCGAGCACCGCGCAGGTCGAGCGGACCTCGGCGGTCTGCCCGCAGCCGCTGCAGGGTCTGACCGGCTCGACCACGCTCACCGCCTACACCCCGCCCGGGACCGGCTCGGCCACCGGCGGCGTCGGCTGGCTCTCCGACCAGGCCGCCCCCGCCACCCCGCCGACCGCCGCGCCCTCGGCCACCCCGACGCCGACGGGCTCCGCGACCCCGGCCCCGAGCGGCTCGGGCGCCCCGGCCGCTGCGGCCCCGGACAAGAACGCCGCGCCCGCCGACGCCAAACTGACCGTCACCAAGCCCGGTACCCCGGCCACCGGCCCGGCCACCAACGGCGACGCCGCGCCCGGCACCGGAGCCGTCGCCACCGGCGCGCTCGCCCCCGGCTTCACCGTCGGCCAGACCACCGTGGTCACCGAGCAGCGCGGCCTGGGCCTGTCCGGCCTCACCTGCACCCCGGCCGGCACCGACTTCTGGTTCGCCGGGGCCAGTACGGTCGGCGACCGGGTCGACTACCTCAGCCTGGTCAACTCCGAGTCCTCCGCCGCGGTGGTCGACATCAAGCTGTACGGCGACAAGGGCCTGATCGACAACGACGCCGCCAACGGCATCACCGTCGCCCCCGGCAGCTCGCAGTCCGTGCTGCTGTCCACCATCAGCAAGGGCACCGTCACCGACCTCGCCGTGCACGTGGTGGTCCGCTCCGGGCGGGTCGGCGCCGCGCTGCACGCCGCCGACGGCAACAAGGGCGCCGACTGGATCCCCGCCTCCGCCGGGCCGGCCGCCACCCAGGTGCTGCCCGGCCTGCCCGCCGACACCTCCGCCGCCCGCCTGGTGGTCTGGGCGCCGCCGGAGGACGACGCCGACCTGAAGATCCAGCTCTCCGGCAAGAACGGCTGGTTCACCCCGGCCGGAAACGAGTCGATCCACGTCAAGGCGGGCATGGTGGCCGCCGTCGACCTCGGCAAGATCACCCGCGACGAGGTCGCCGGACTGCGGCTGTCACCCAGCGACGACAAGCACCCCACCGCGATCGTGGCCGGCCTGCGGGTCGACCGCACGGGGAACAACGGCAAGAGCGACGCGGCCTGGCTCACCGGCAGCAACCCGATCGGCGCCCGCGCCACCGTCGCCGACAACCGGGCCGGCAACTCCACGCTGTTCCTGACCTCCACCGGCGACGCCGCCACCGTCAAGGTCACCGGCTCGGCCGGCAGCGGCGGCGGCACCCCGGCGACCAAGGAGGTCCAGGTCCCGGCCGGCGGCACGGTCGCCATCCCGGCGCCCGAGCCCGCCGGGCTGAACGGCGTCTTCGCGGTCACCGTGGAGACCGAGTCCGGCGGCCCGGTGGTCGCCGCCCGGATGCTCGCCATCCCCACCAAGGACGTGCCGATGTTCACCGTCCAGGCGCTGCGTGACGACCACAGCACCGTCAAGGTCCCGCAGGCCGCCCAGGACCCGGGCGTCGTCCTGCGCTGACCGGGCGTCCCGGGGGCCTTCGGGCTCCCGGGGCTGCTACTCCCCGCTCGCCTCCGGGCGCTCCCGATCCGCCCCTCTCCCGCGGGGTCAGTCCTCGTCGTAGCGCGGGTCGATCGCGTCCGGCGACAGCCCCAGCAGCTCGGCCACCTGCTCGATCAGGATCTCGTGCACCAGCGCCGCCCGGTCCTCCCGGGTCTTCGCCCGGATTTCCACCGGCCGCCGGTACACCACGATCTGGCTCTTGCGGCCCTTCTCGCCCGGCGACACCCGGCCCAGCGGCACACCGTCCTCGGTGTCGGCGCCGCCCGCCTCGTGCAGCGGCACCTCCTGGACGGCGAACTCCACCTCGATCAGCTGCGGCCAACGCCGCTCCAGCCGCTCCACCGACTCGCGCACGTAGTCGTCGAACAGTTCGGAGCGGGTGAGCGAGATCGGCACCTGGGGCGGCGCCAGCGGGCCGCGCAGCCCTCTGCCGTGCCGGTCGCGGTGCCGGGGGCGGCGCGAGGGCTCTGTCGATGACTGCGGTGCGGAGCTGTCCATATCACTGCCGAGGGTAGTCCTTGGACGGTCGGAAGTGGACCACTCCGGCGGGGAAACGCCCGGGGGATCGGCGCACTGACGAGTGCGCGCCGGGCGACACGGCACCGCCTCCAGGCAGGCGGTCTTCGCTCCCCGGCGGGGAGTGCGGTACCGTCCACCCTCGTGAGCTCTGTACGTCGTTGTTCGCGGACCGCGTGCGGCCGACCGGCCGTCGCGACGCTGACGTACGTCTACGCGGACTCCACCGCCGTACTGGGCCCGCTCGCCACCTACGCCGAGCCCCACTGCTACGACCTGTGCGCCGAGCACGCCGAGCGGCTCACCGCCCCGCGCGGCTGGGAGGTCGTCCGGCTCGCCGCCGAGGCCGGGCCGCTGCGCCGCAGCAGCGACGACCTGGAGGCCCTCGCCAACGCCGTCCGCGAGGCCGCCCGCCCGCAGACCCCCCGTCAGGGCCGCGTCCCCGAGGGTGATTCCACCGAGGGCAGCCGCCGCGGCCACCTCCGGGTCCTCCGCTCGCCCGACAACTGACGCCTCACCCGGCACGGAGCGTTCGCCCGGCCCGGGTACGCTGCCCGTCTGACGTCATCGCGACCCGTCGACCGACCGGGGCCGGTGGCCCGACGTATCGATCAGCAAAGACACAGGGTGGAGCCGCAGTGCGCGACCTCAAGCAGCTCGTGAAGGCGTACGACGTCCGAGGTGTCGTCCCGGACCAGTGGGACGAGGGCCTGTCCCGGGCCTTCGGTGCCGCCTTCGTACAGGTCACCGGCGCGACCGCGATCGTGGTCGGCCACGACATGCGCCCCTCCTCCCCGTCGCTCAGCCGGGCCTTCGCCGAGGGCGCCGCGGCCTACGGCGCCGACGTCGTCGAGATCGGCCTCTGCTCGACCGACCAGCTCTACTACGCCAGCGGGAAGCTCGACCTGCCCGGCGCGATGTTCACCGCCAGCCACAACCCGGCCCAGTACAACGGCATCAAGCTCTGCCGGGCCGGCGCCGCCCCGGTCGGCCAGGACACCGGTCTGTCCGAGATCCGCGAGCTGGTCGAGTCCTGGACCGGCGAGGACGACGCCGTCACCGTCCCGGCCAAGGACGTCAAGCCCGGCGCGCTCTCCGAGCAGGAGACCCTGCGCGGCTACGCCGACCACCTGCTGGGCCTGGTCGACCTGACCGGCATCCGCCCGCTCAAGGTCGCGGTGGACGCCGGCAACGGCATGGGCGGCCACACCGTGCCGACCGTCTTCGACGGTCTGCCGATCGAGCTCGTCCCGATGTACTTCGAGCTGGACGGGACCTTCCCCAACCACGAGGCCAACCCGCTCGACCCGAAGAACCTGGTCGACCTGCAGGCCAAGGTCCGCGAGGTCGGCGCCGACGTGGGCCTGGCCTTCGACGGCGACGCCGACCGCTGCTTCGTCGTGGACGAGCGCGGCGAGCCGGTCTCCCCGTCCGCGATCACCGCCCTGGTCGCCGTCCGCGAGATCGCCCGCGCCAAGGCCGCCGGCGAGGCCGAGCCGACCGTCATCCACAATCTGATCACCTCCTGGACCGTCCCCGAGGTGGTCCGCGAGCTCGGCGCCACCCCGGTGCGCACCCGGGTCGGCCACTCCTTCATCAAGCAGGAGATGGCCGTCACCGACGCCGTCTTCGGCGGTGAGCACTCCGCGCACTACTACTTCCGCGACTTCTGGCGCGCCGACACCGGCATGCTGGCCGCGCTGCACGTGCTGGCCGCGCTCGGCGGCCAGGAGGGCACGCTCTCCGCGCTGACCGCCGAGTACGACCGCTACGCCGCCTCCGGCGAGATCAACAGCACCGTCGCCGACCAGGCCGCCAGCACCGCCGCCGTCCGCGCCGCCTACGCCGGCCTGGAGGGCACCACCGTGGACGAGCTGGACGGCCTCACCGTGGCCGGCCCGGACTGGTGGTTCAACCTGCGCGCCTCCAACACCGAGCCGCTGCTGCGCCTCAACGTCGAGGCCAAGGACCCGGCGAAGATGGCCGAGCTGCGCGACGGCGTGCTCGCCGTCGTCCGCGCCTGAGCGAGCGCATCCGAGCGAAGCGCGCCTGACAACGGGCCGCAGTGCCCCGGCCGGTAGGGTTGCCTATCGGCCGGGGCACCTCCGTGCCACCCCCGAACTTTGGAGAGCCCCATGAAGCTCGAATCCTTCCTGCTGGAGATCCTGGTCTGCCCGCAGTGCCGGGCCGCGCTCGCCGAGGGCGGCACCGAGGAGCAGCCCGAGCTGGTCTGCACCGGCGCGGACTGCGGCCTCGCGTACCCGGTCCGGGACGGCATTCCGGTCCTCCTGGTGGACGAGGCTCGCCGCCCGGCCTGATCCTGGGGGCGAAGCCCCACCCGCGCCCGCCGCCCACAGGACAGCCGGAGGCCCGCCGCATGCTCGACGACACCCTGCTCGACGACCCGGCCGCCCTCCAGCGCGCCGACCGCGACCGCGCCCTGCTGGCCCTGGCCGGCGCCGGCGCCCGGGTCCGCACGGCGCTGCGGCAGGCCGAGGCGGCCGGCCTCGACCGGCTGCGCCCGGACGGCCGCCCGCGAGCCGTCGTGGTCGCCGGGCACGGCAGCGCCCTGACCGCGGGCGAGATCCTGGCCGCGCTGGCCGGGACCGCCAGCCTGGTCATCCCGCTGCCGCCGACCGAGGCCGTCGCCCCGCGCAGCGACCGGGCCGGCGCGCGGCCCGCCTTCACCGCCGGGCTCGGCTGGCAGCTGCCCGGCTGGGCCGGCCCGCTCGACCTGCTGGTGATCAGCTCCGCCGACGGCGGCGAACAGGGCCTGATCAGCCTCGCCGAGCAGGCGTACGCGCGCGGCTGCGCCATCGTCGTCACCGCCCCCGCCGGCAGCCCGCTGGCCGAGGCCGCGCTCCAGGTGCGCGCGCTGCCGCTGCCGTACACGGCCTCGGTGCTGCCCGACGAGGGCCTGCCCGTCGTACCGGCCGCCGAGCCGGACCTGCCGCCCGAGGACCCGGCCGCGCTCTGGTCCCACCTGACCCCGATGCTGGCGCTCGCCCAGAAGCTCGGCCTCACCCAGCTGCCGTACGACGCGCTGCCGGCCGTCGCCGACCTGCTGGACGCCGCCGCGGTGCGCTGCCGGCCGGACGCCGCCGCGTACACCAACCCGGCGAAGGGGCTGGCCGCGCAGCTGGCCGGGACCGTCCCGCTGCTGTGGGCCGAGGGCCCGATCGCCGGGGCGGCCGCCGTCAGGTTCGCCGCCCAGCTGGCCGACCGGGCCGGCCGCCCGGCGCTGGCCGGGCCGCTGCCGCAGGTGCTCACTGCCCACCGCGGCATGTTCACCGGCCAGTTGGGCGCCGGCGCGGACCCGGACGACTTCTTCCGCGACCGGGTCGAGGAGCCCGACCCGCTGCATCTGCAGGTCCTGCTGCTGCGGCACGTCCCGGGCACCGGCTCGGCGGAGGAGCAGGACGGCCCGGCCGAGGTGCCGGAGGGCGACGAGCGCCCGCGCAGCTTCGGCGTCGGCCGCGCCCACCGGCTGGCAGCCGCCCACGACGTCCGGCTGACCGAGTACGCGAGCACCCTGGCGGACCCGCTGCAGGCGTTGGCCGACCTGATCGCGCTGACCGATTTCGCCGCCGTCTACCTGGGGCTCGCCGCTGCGCAGTCCTGATCCGGCTGCCGCTACTCTCGGCGCGTGAGCGAGCGAAGTGAGCGAACCATCGACAGGTGCGTACGGGCGAATGCCCCTGCCGAGCGCAGCGAGGTGGGCGCATGAGTACAGAGGGCGGGACGAAGGCACTGGTGGCGGCGCTGTCCGCGAACCTGGCGATCGCGGCGGCCAAGTTCGCCGCCTTCGGCTTCACCGGCTCCTCCTCGATGCTGGCCGAGGGCGTGCACTCGGTGGCCGACTCCGGCAACCAGGTGCTGCTGCTGGTCGGCGGCAAGCGGGCGCGCCGGGCGGCGGACGAGGAGCACCCGTTCGGGTACGGCCGCGAGCGCTACATCTACGGCTTCCTGGTGGCCATCGTGCTGTTCAGCGTCGGTGGCCTGTTCGCGATCTACGAGGGCTGGCACAAGGTCAGCCACCCGGAGACGCTGGACTCCTGGGGCTGGGCGGTCGGCGTGCTGGTCTTCGCCCTCGGGATGGAGGGCTGGTCCTTCCTCACCGCGATGCGGGAGTCCGCCAAGGCCAAGGGCGGGCAGGGCTGGGTGCAGTTCATCCGCACTGCCAAGGCGCCGGAGCTGCCGGTGGTGCTGCTGGAGGACACCGGGGCGCTGATCGGCCTGGTGCTCGCGCTGTTCGGGGTCTCGCTCACCGTGATCACCGGCAACGGCGTCTGGGACGGCGTCGGCACCCTGTGCATCGGCGTCCTGCTGGTGGTGATCGCCGTGGTGCTCGCCCTGGAGACCAAGTCGCTGCTGCTCGGCGAGTCCGCCGACAAGGAGTCGGTGGGGCGGATCCGCGCCGCGCTGGTGGACGGCGAGGCGGTCACCGGGGTGATCCACATGCGTACACTGCACCTCGGCCCGGAGGAGCTGCTGGTCGCCGCCAAGATCTCCGTCAACGCGGAGGACAGCGCCGCCCGGGTGGCGCAGGCGATCGACGCGGCCGAGGAGCGGGTCCGCGCCGCCGTCCCGATCGCCCGGGCGATCTACCTGGAGCCGGACGTCTACAGCGCCGAGAAGGCCGCCGCGGGCGAGGACCCGGCCGCCACCCCGGGCGGTCCCGGCCCCGGCGCGGCGCACTGACGGACCGTCCTCGCCCGGCTGGTGTCCGGGTCGAGCGGCGGTCGGATCCGGGACCGAAATCGGTCATCGGCGGACGACCGGTGGGGCCGCCGGTGTAGATTCGTCACCAGAGCCAGAACGTCGCTGCTGATGGCGGTCGATCGGCGGTCCGCACCCGTGGGGTGTGCGCCGGTCGAGGGAGAGAGGTCCTCCGACGGTTTGTGCTGCGCAACAGGGAGTCGGTCCGCCACCGCGGGATCCGGCAGTCCCGGCGTAGCCGTGCGTCCGTACGGCCCGCCATGCGCGACACATCCGGACCTTGGCCGTGCCCCACCCCATCAGCGAGGAGCAGACGCATGTCGACCGACATCACCGGTGACTTCAAGGTCGCCGACCTTTCCCTGGCGCCGTTCGGCCGCAAGGAGATCCAGCTGGCCGAGCACGAGATGCCCGGCCTGATGGCGATCCGCGCCGAGTTCGCCGAGTCGCAGCCGCTGGCCGGCGCCCGGATCACCGGCTCGCTGCACATGACCATCCAGACCGCCGTGCTGATCGAGACCCTGACGGCGCTCGGCGCCGAGGTCCGCTGGTGCTCCTGCAACATCTTCTCCACCCAGGACCACGCGGCCGCCGCCATCGCCGTCGGCCCGGAGGGCACCCCGGAGAACCCGCAGGGCGTGCCGGTCTTCGCCTGGAAGGGCGAGACCCTGGACGAGTACTGGTGGTGCACCGAGCAGGCGCTGACCTGGCCTGACGGCAAGACCCCGAACATGATCCTGGACGACGGCGGCGACGCCACCCTGCTGATCCACAAGGGTGTCGAGTTCGAGAAGGCCGGTGCCGCTCCGGACCCGTCCACCGCGGACAACGACGAGTTCCGGATCATCCTCGAGCTGCTCAACCGCACCCTCAAGGACACCCCGAACAAGTGGACCGAGGTCGCCGCCACCATCAAGGGCGTGACCGAGGAGACCACCACCGGTGTCCACCGCCTGTACGAGATGCACCGTGACGGCCAGCTGCTGTTCCCGGCGATCAACGTCAACGACTCGGTCACCAAGTCGAAGTTCGACAACAAGTACGGCTGCCGCCACTCGCTCATCGACGGCATCAACCGCGCCACCGACGTCCTGATCGGCGGCAAGGTCGCGGTCGTCTGCGGCTACGGCGACGTCGGCAAGGGCTGCGCCGAGTCGCTGCGCGGCCAGGGCGCCCGCGTCATCGTCACCGAGATCGACCCGATCTGCGCGCTCCAGGCGGCGATGGACGGCTACCAGGTCGCCACCCTGGACGACGTCGTCGAGATCGCCGACATCTTCATCACCACCACGGGCAACAAGGACATCATCATGGCCTCCCACATGGCCCGGATGAAGCACCAGGCCATCGTGGGCAACATCGGCCACTTCGACAACGAGATCGACATGGCCGGCCTGGCCAAGCTCGACGGTGTCGTGAAGACCGAGATCAAGCCGCAGGTCCACGAGTGGCGCAAGGCCGACGGCCGCACCATCATCGTCCTCTCCGAGGGCCGCCTGCTGAACCTGGGCAACGCGACCGGCCACCCGTCCTTCGTGATGTCCAACTCCTTCGCGAACCAGACGATCGCCCAGATCGAGCTGTTCACGAAGACCGAGCAGTACCCGATCGGCGTCTACGTGCTGCCGAAGCACCTGGACGAGAAGGTCGCCCGCCTGCACCTGGACGCGCTGGGCGTGAAGCTGACCACCCTGACCCAGGAGCAGGCCGACTACATCGGCGTTCCGGTCGAGGGCCCGTACAAGCCGGAGCAGTACCGCTACTGATCTGCTTGTCCGACTGACTGCGGCCGGTACCCCCGTGCGGGGTACCGGCCGCAGTGCTTTCACTGTGAGTCGTCAGTCGTCCGGTCGTCAGCGGAGGAACTCGGTGGTCCAGGTGCTCTCGTCGGCGCCGGTGACGTGCACCCGGTCCAGCAGGCCCGCCAGGCCTCCGGGTTGTGCGAGCTCGGTCGGCCCTCCGGCCGACATCTCCGCGCAGACCTTGAACCCCTGGTCGACCCGGCACTTCGCGGTGGGCGACCAGGGCGGGATCTCCCCCGGCTTGGGCTGGAGGTCGGGCGCCACGATGAGGCTGACCTTCGCGCCGCCGACCGAGAACGTGGCACCCCCGACCCAGGGCAGCGCGGTCACCCGGCGGCGCAGCGAGGCCGAGGTCAGCTTGAAGGAGTCCGGCAGTCCGGTCAGCCAGAACGGCAGCGGGACGTCCCACTTGCCGGTCTGGACGCCGGCGGCCACCCGCAGGAGCACGTCGTCGGAGATGTCGGAGCCGCCGCGCCACCCGATGATCCGCGCCCACCGGCCGGAAGGCGTCAGGAAGTTCAGGGCCCGGCTGCTGTTGTCGAAGGTCTTGGCGGTCGGGTGGACCACCCAGTAGGCGGTGCGGCCGTTGACGTCGGGGGCCGGAACCTTCGCCTGTGCCTGACCCGGCGAGGTGCTGAGGGTCGGCTCGACCCCGGCGGGAAGGAGGTCAAGGGTGATGCTCCGCCCGCTCAACCCCCCTTCGCCGGCCCGGACGTCGGCACCATCGGTGCCGGACGCGTAGCTGACGCCGCGCTCGCCGTCCGCCCAGTCGGGCAGCCAGCCGAACTTGACCTCCGTGGTCAGGGGGGTGTGGCCCGTGGCGGTCGGGGCTCCGGTTGTGGCCGACGTGGCCGGGGGCGCGGCGGGTCCGGCGGGCGCACCGCCGCCACGGGACTCCAGCAGCAGCCCGCCCGTGACCGTCGCCACCGTCAGGAGGGCCACCGTGCCGATGGTGGCCCGGTACCGGCGGTGCAGGCGGGCCCGGCCGCAGGTGATGGAGGTGGTGACGTCGAAGGCGGCGGGCGGGGCCGGCTCGTCGGCCAGGGCCGACAGGGCGGCGGTCAGCTCGTGGTGGTCGGTGGTGGTCATGACGTCCTCTCTGCGACATCCGGGACGAGAACGAGACTGCGACGGAGGGTGTCCAGAGCGCGCGCGCTCTGGCTCTTCACGTTGCCGGAGGAGCAGTTCAGAGCCTCGGCCGCCTGATCGATCGACAGATCGCAGTAGTACCGGAGCACGACCGTCGCGCGCTGGCGCGGCGGGAGCGCAGCCAGGGCCTGGCGCAGGTCGAGCGAGACGTCCAGGTCGATGCTCTCGGCCGCGATGTCCGGCTCGGCGCCGGCCCGTACCGTCCGGCGCCACCAGGAGGTGCGCTGTTCGGCGAGGAACGTGTTGACCAGCGTCCGGCGGGCGTAGCCGTCCACGTTCTTCGCGCGGCTCGCCTTCGCCCAGTGCACGTACAGCTTGGTGATGGTCTCCTGCACCAGGTCGTCGGCCCGGTGCCAGTCCCCGCAGAGCAGATAGGCGACCTTCCGCAGCCAGCCGCTCCTGGAGGCCACGTACTCCGTGAACTCCGCGTCGCGCGTCTGCTTCGCCATCCGCACCCCCTCTCGTCGTCTCGACAGCGCCTCCCGCGCCGTCCGCCCCTCTAATGCGGGCACCGGCCCGGAACGTTGCATGCGGGCGCGCACGTAGGCTTCGGGCATGCCCAATGGCCGGTACTCGCTCCACGACACCCATGACCACGTGCTGCTCGGCGAGGAGCGCTTCAGCTGCGCGCCCGGGGCGGCCGGGTGGCGGTACGTCTCCAAGACCTACGCGCCGGACGGCCGGGTGATCGGCAGCGTCGACCTCACGCTGGACTCGCGGGCCCGGCCGCTGCGGATGGAGCTGCGGGCCGGCGGCTGGCAGGTGCGCGGCGGCGCGGTGGACGGGGTGGCCTGGGTCCGTACCGACGCGGCGGACCCGGGCGGCGCGTCGGCGGTGGAGGGGCACGACCGGGCGCACGGCTTCACCGGGCGCTCGCCGGGCTTCCTGGTCGCCACCGCCCGGATGCTGCGGTTGCGGGAGGGGGCGAGCGCGCGGGTGCGGCTGGTGGCGTTCACCGAGCCGGTGCTGGCGCCGCGCACCTTCGACCAGGGGTGGCTGCTGGAGGGCGTCGACACCCACGAGACGGACTCGGGGCCGCTGCTGGTCGAGCGGTACCAGGTGGCGGACCTGGAGACGGGGGAGCAGCAGGTCGTGCACCTGGCGGGGGACGTGGTGCTGGCGGCGGAGGGGATCGAGCTGGAGGAGCTGGAGTCGCCGCCGAACGCCTGGCCGGTGGGGGACGTGGGGGAGTAGCCGGGCGAACGGGCTCAGGCGGGCGGGGCGAAGCCGGTTTCGGTGACGGCGGGCTTGTCGAGCGAGGGGGCCGCCGGGGGCATCGGGGCCGCGGGGACCGGCGCGGGCGCGAGGGGCGCCGCGGGCGCGGGCATCCCGAGGACACGGTGGGGCCGCCCGTCGACCGGTCCCACCGGAGCCGCGGGGGCCGTCGGGGCGGTCATCTGGACGGCCGCCTGCGCCGCGAACCGCTGCTGGGCGCGCATCCACTCCCGGCGCTGGCGTTCCGTGAGCACCGCGCCCAGGTAGGCGGCCGGGTGCAGCCCCGGCGGTGTCGGGTGACCGATCCGGGCGGACAGGTCCTCGGCCAGGCCGACGGCCATCCGGAACGCCACCGACGGCTCCAACTGACTTATCCGGCTGAGCAGTCGGCGGACCGCGAGCCAGAGCGGCTCGGGCACCGCGGACAGATCCATCGCGACCAGCTCGCGGCCCATGTCGTGGAGCAGCTGAGGGTGCACCGGCGGCAGCGGGGTGATCGATCCGCCCGCGCCCGGGGTGCGTTCGCGGACGACCACCGTCCCGGCGAAGATGTCGCCGAGCCGCTTGCCGTCCGAGTTCACCGCCGAGGTGATCACGGCCGCGGAACCGGTCACCGCGATCAGCTCGATGAAGCCGACCAGCCCGCGCACCAACGAGTGCCGGAACCGGACCGGGCCGCCGTCGGTGCGGACCACCCGCAGGCCGAGCGCGGCCTTGCCGAGCGAGCGGCCGTGGCTGAGGGTCTCGACCATCACCGGCACGGCGACCAGGAAGAACACCATCAGGCCGAGCAGCGTCGCCGCCGCCGCCGCGCCGTCGAGGTCGATCAGGGCGACGCTCAGCACCAGCGAGACGATGAACAGGGCGGCGAACTCGACGAGCAGGTCGAGCACGATCGCCAGCGCCCTGCTCGGAAGCTTCGCCGTCTGCAGGTCGAGGACGACTGCCTCACCCGTCACCAGGTCGCTCAAGACACCTGTCCGTTCACGCTCACGCGGGGAGGGGGGAGTTCGCATGGATCGGCCCCCCACGACCCGCTCTCCGCAGTCCGATCCGCAGCCGCAAACATACGGCGCCCGGTGGGCGCACGGGAAGTGAGATCCCGACGGCTGCGGCGGCAAGGGTTCCTGGCATGCTGGGCCGAACGTGTCCGTACGTACCTGCCCGACCGCGCACGCGCGCCACGCGCCCACCGCCGACCATGGAGCCGCCGAATGGACCTGGACGTCTTCGTCGCCACCCACCAGGGGGAGTGGGCCCGGCTGGACGCCCTCGCCCGCAGGCGCCGCCTCAACGGTGAGGAGGCCGACGAACTCGTCACCCTCTACCAGCGCGCCACCGGCCACCTGGCCAAAGTCCAGGCGGCCGCGCCGGACCCGGCCCTGGTCAGCCGACTGACCGGCCTGGTCTCGCGGGCCCGCAGCGCGGTGACCGGCGCCCGCACCAACGGTTGGCAGGACGTCGCCCGCTACTACACGGTGAGCTTCCCGGCCGCGCTGTACCGCGCCCGCCGCTGGTGGGTGCCGGTGGCGGTCGTGTCGATGATCGCCACCGCGCTGCTCGCCTGGTGGATGGCGACCCACCCGGAGGTCCGCAACAGCCTCATCACCCCCGACGAGCTGCGGGAGATGACCCGCCCCGGAGGTCAGTACGAGGCGTACTACTCGGATCGGCCGGCCAGTTCCTTCGCGGCGCAGGTCTGGACGAACAACGCCTGGATCGCGGTGCAGTGCCTGTTGTACGGAATCGCGCTGGGCATTCCGGTCCTGTGGGTGATGTGGACCAATGTGGTCAACCTCGGCATCGGTGTCGGACTGATGGCCTCGGCGGGCCGGCTCGACGTCTTCCTCGGTCTGCTCATTCCGCACGGCCTGCTGGAGCTGACCGCAGTCTTCGTGGCCGGCGGCCTCGGTCTGCGCCTCGGCTGGACCGTCATCGACCCCGGCCCGCGCACCCGGGGCGTCGCGCTGGCGGAACAGGGCCGCTCGATCATCGGGATGTCGATGGGCCTGGCGACCGTGTTGGCGGTCTCCGGTGTCCTCGAAGCCTTCGTGACCCCGTCCGGCCTGCCGACCTGGGCGCGGATTTCGATCGGCGTGCTGGCCGAGGTGGCCTTCCTCCTGTACGCCCTGGTGTTGGGCCGCAGGGCCGCCGAGGGCGGAGAGTCCGGTGACGTGGACGAGGCCGACCGGGCGGACCTTCAGCCTGTCGCGGCCTGAGCCGATGTGATCGACAGGCTCCTGACCTGCTACTCTTCTCGCATCCCGGCCAAACCATTGACGTGGTGAGGATGGGCTAGTAGATTTGAACGGTTGGGACTGGCTGGACAACGGTCAGGCTCGGGCGTTAGTGTCCACGACACCGCCGAAATCGAGGCGAGCGCGTTTCACGAAATGCGCGCCCTCCGACGAAGCAAATCCTGCGGACTGAGCACACTGAAAGCTTTGATAAGCTTCGGAGCGAAGTTTGAAGGAAATCCCGCCAGCGGGAATTCAGAGAAAACGAAGCCGGTAAGAACGGCCGAGAAGATCTGATAAGCTGGAAACACGAAAGAACGAAGCGCCCAGAGGGCCCGCTGGAAGGCGGTCCGAAGGAAGCGTCCGTTCCTTGAGAACTCAACAGCGTGCCAAAAGTCAACGCCAGATATGTTGACATCCCCGG
>NZ_JBIRFA010000058.1:0-39794 GCF_044327205.1 Kitasatospora sp. NPDC018058
AGCACGGCCAAGCCCGTCGACCGGCTGGGAGTCCCCACAGTCACACGATCAGGCGACACCGAACCGGACATCAGGTCACGTACCGCCCTCTGAGACGGTTGATGCCGCATTCGACCGCATGACGCTCACGGTAGTCAGCCTTGTCGAACTTCGGCGGTCGACCGCCACGGGAGTCGAGCTTCCGCCGGTTGCGCGCCTGGTCGGCCTTGTCGGGGATGGTGCAGCGGATCCCGCGGCGGCGAAGGTAGGCGCGGTTCTTGCGGGAGGCGTAGGCCCGGTCCGCCCGCACGCGATCGGGACGGACCCGCGGCCGCCCCGGTCCGACGCGGGGCACGCGGACCTTCTCCAGCACGGCTTCGAACTGCGGCGAGTCCCCACGCTGCCCAGCGGTCACCACGATCGACATGGGCTTCTGGCCCTGCTCCACTGCCAGGTGGAGCTTGGTGGTGAACCCGCCGCGCGACCTCCCCAGCCCATGGTCACCGGGCTCAGCGAAGATGCCGCCCGGCGGCTCCTTCTGCAACTCGCCGTGCTTGCGGGCTCCGGCTGCATGCTGATGCGCGCGGCAGACCGTGGAGTCGACGCTCAGGTCCCATGTGGTCGCCCCTCTCGCGTCGGCCAGGGACTGGAGCCGGGTGAGGATCCGCTGCCAGGTACCGTTCCGCTGCCATCGGCGGAACAGGTCGTACACCCGGCTCCACGGTCCGTACTCGACGGGGACGTCCCGCCACGGAACACCGGTCCGAACACGGAACCGTATGCCGTCGATCAACTGCCGCCGAGGCCAGAGGGGCGGTCGCCCCGCCCTGGCGCCCTTCGGCAACAACGGCTCCAGCACCGCCCACTGCTCGTCTGTGAGATCTCCCCGGCCCATGAACCGAGATCATCCACAGCCCAAGATCCACTTTCGATACACAGCCTAGGCCCGACACCACCCCTACATCAGGAGTCACCAGCATGTCCCGACGCCCCCGGTGCGCGACCGGGCCCGACGACCTGTCCGCCCTGTCCGACGGCGACCGGCAAGTCGTAGCCGCCTTCCAACGCCTTCTGCAGAGACGCCGAGCCCGCGCTCCGCACGCACACCTGGCCTTGACCACGCCGGCCGAGGTGATCGCGGCCGGCCCCGGACGGGCAACCGCGCACCTGCTGCTGCCGGCCTGGAGCAGCACCCGCAGCGTGCCCGTGCCCTACGACGACCTGCTGCTCGAACTCGGCACCCGCGAACTCGAGCCCGGCACGACGCTGCTCTGCCGGGCCTTCCTCGACGCGGCCGTCGCCCCGGCCGTGGATCCACACGGCTGGCGCCCGTGCCCCGAGCCGCCCACCGCCTGGACCCGCGCGGCCGTACGGGCTCCAACCGGCGCGCTGGTCATCGCCTGCACCGCAGCAACCGCCTACGTCGCCCTGGACGCCTGGTGCCCGGAAACGCGGACCATCCCAGTCGACGCCGCCGTGGTGCGGTCCGCGTCGGGCATCGATCCCCAGCCTGGCACCTGGTACACCGCCGAGGCCTCCTGCCACGCCGACACCGCCCCGGGCACGGCGCCCCACCGGCTGGCGGCACGCCTCCCGAACTCGACCACCTCACCCCGAGTCCTGGCGCCCCGGCGAGGCCCGGACCGGACGACCAGACCACCCACCACCTCGCATCGGAGGCACGATGACCACGCCCACCCACCCGCACGGCTTCCTCGACCCGCAGTCGGCCAGCTGGTTCTACAGCGACACGGAGTTCCTGCCCAGCGACCCCACCACCCGCGGACTGGCCGCGATCGCACTGGTCGACCGAGCCGGCCACAAGTACTACGCCGCGAACGCCGACCTCGACACCGCCGCCGTCTTCACCGACGAGCGCAACGCCTTCTTCCGCGACCACGTCTGGCCGCTGCTCCCGCTGGCCCACGACGGGCGCACCCTCGACCTCACCCACCCCGACGTGAAGTCGCCCGATCAGATCCGCATCGACGTCGCCGCGTTCGTCGCCGACGTCGCCGAGCGCGGCCGCCCACGCCTGGCCGCCTGGAAGGGCGCCCAGGACATCGGGCGAATCCACGAGCTCTGGGGCAACGCCTGGGACTCCTTCCCGCTCGGCCTCCCGGACACCTTCACGGACCTGGAGACCGAGACCCTCAAGGTCGGCCTGCACGACCACCTGCCGGCCCACCCCGGACGCCTCCACCACGCTCTCGACGACGCTCTGTGGGACATGGCCGTCCACGACATGCTCGCCGCCGTCAACCAGCCGGCCGCACCCCTGTGGGACCGGCCCGTCGGCGACGCCGAACTCCACAACCACCTCGCCCGGCTGCTCCAGGAGCTCACGCAGCTCAGCACCACGACCGCCGCCGGGCACGTCACGGCCGGAGTGCCGGCCGCCACCACGGCCCGTCTCCGGGCCCTCGCCGACGAGGTCCACGGCCTGGCCGTCCGGCTCGACGGCACCCTGCCGGTGCCCTACCTGCACCGCACCGAGCGCGCCGACCTCCCGCACGACCCGTACATGGAGCTCGTCGACAGCGCGCTCACCGACGTCGGCCTGCGACCCGCCCGCTGGTGGAGCCAGCCCTCCGGCGCCCGGCTCGACGGCGGCTTCTGGCTCGACACCGCGCACCTCGGCGACTGGCCCGGCCAGGTCCGCCTGTACTGGAACCAGGCCAGCGGCTGGACCATCACCTACGGCACCGGCTTGCGCACCACCGACCCGCTCGGCATCCACACCTACGCAGCCCCCCGGCACGTCGCCGTGACGACCCGAGCCCTGCTCGACCGCCAGCCACCGCCGGCCGGAGCCGAGCAGTGGCCCGTCGCCGCGGCCATCGCCGCCGCCGTCCAGGCCTGGCAGAAGAGCTGACCCACCCACACCCGCTGGCTGCCGGGCGCAGCTCGGCAGCCAGCGCACCCAGCCGTCCGGCACCCGGCCTTCGGGCAACACCAGCCCGGACCGGCGTGTCTCCTCACCACCATGATCGGCAGACTGCCATGACCGCGATCCTCACCCCGCCGGACCGCCAGCCCCCGGGCCTGGTCAAGGTCCAGTTCCACTCCGTCGGGACCCTGCACCCCGGAGCGATCACCGAGATCAACCCCGGCCTGTACTACGACCTGACCCGGGCCCTGTCGAACCCGTTCGACGACCCGCAGATGCGCCACCTCACCGGCCTCGAACCCGAGGTCCGCGACCATGTGTTCGCCACCCCCGGCGCCGACACCTGGGCCGAACACATCATCACCGAGACCCGATCACTGCTCGCCGTCGCGGACCCGGCCGGACGCCTGGTCCACGTCACGCTCGCGTGCCGTGGAGGCCGCCACCGATCCGTTGTCCTGTGCGAACGAGCCGCCCAGATGCTCCGGGACAACCACGAGACCGCCGTCGAGGTGATCCACCACCATGTCCTGCGGCCGGTCGTCCTGCCGCCGGAACGGATCCCGCACTACGACCTGCTGGAGATGACCGAAGAGGTGCTCCAGCTCGAAGGCGCTCGTCTGCGCGAGGCCGCCGACCATACGGCGGACGCGGAACTCCGCGAAGTCCTGTTAACCCAGCGCGCATACCTGTTCACCGGATGGGCCTACCACCACCGCCGCGCCCCGGGCACCGACGTCTGACCGAGGTACGCCCCCCGATCCGCGCACCCTGCGCTGCTGGCCCGTACCTCCGCTAACAGCGCAGCCGCGTTCACCCTCCCAAGCCGGCCCCCAGCGACTCGGCGGACAGGACGCCGGGAACGAGCCGCTGGGCCCGTTGCTTCAATGCCCGTTCTGTACGGCGCGCCCGCCCCAGCGCCACCTGGAGGTCGGTGGGCACGGGTGCCTCAGCGGTCCGCTCGGCCGCTGTCCGGCCGGGGTGGCGGACCGGACGCTCCGTTCGCGCTGGAGGAGGGGTGAGGTCGAGCTTGCGGCCCGAGCCGCCCTGCGGAGAAGTGCGCACGGCTCGTCAAGATACTCAACTCGGATCGCCCTGCGCTCGCGGTGGTTGGCCTGGCGAGCAACTCTCGCCAGCTGCCCCACCTGGCGCGGGCCGGCCTGCGGCATCAGCGGACGGGCTGTCGGCGAACCGGCCCGCCCATAGGCGACCGGGCTGCGGAAAAGCGCTGATCACCGTCGACTTGCGGCGCTACCATGCCCCGGAGGCCGGTCGAGGGCTGAGTAGCAGCCCTCGACCGGCCTCCGCATCCACGGGCACGGCGGCGGGCATGATGCGGCTACGTGGCCGCTGAGGCGAGAGGGACGACGATGGCCGATCTGAACAAGCACCAGTCCCCGGTGCCGGTCTTCGACCCCGCCCTGCCGACCGCGACCCAGGACACCGTCGCCAAACTGGCCGCCCACCACCCCGACCTACTCGCCCCCGACAGCGAGGCCAGCGGCCTCGTGATGTCCTACGGCAACGCCCAGATCCTGAAGCGGTCGGCGGCAGCAGCGGTCGGCGGGGGGACCGCCGCCCTGGCGGCCTTCCTCCTCGGGCAGCTGCCCGGCCAGCCCGCAGACGCACCCTCCCAGGCCGGGCACCTCGACGCACTCTTCCGCGACCTGCTCGGCCAGTTCGAGACCATCGGGCTGATCGTGCTCGCGGGCGGAGCACTCATGGCAGTCATAACGGCCCTGCTGACCTGGTCGGAGAACCACCACATGCACCGGGCTCTCGAGGACGCCCGCGGGCACTACGTCCACCCAAGCTGGCTCACCACCGACGCCCGCGCGATGCTCGCCCGGGCCCAGCAGGCGGCCGCGACGATCCTCGGCTCCCGACTGCACCAGGACGACCTCGGGGGCCTCGGCGCCGCCAACGCCATCCAGCTCCCAGAGCGGCTGTGGACGATCGCCGACTCGCTGCGCCGCTACAGCAAGACGGCCAAGGCCGGTGCCTCGGCCACCGCGGAGGACTCGGCCGTGGCCGACCTGCTAGCCGGCGAGCGCAAGGCGCTCGACCTGGTCGCCACCGGCATCGAGGCGCAGGTTGTCGCCCTTGAGGAGTACGCGCGCCAGGCGCAGGAGGTTGACCGGATCGCCGCCGACCTGGCGACGGCGGAGCGGGTCGAGGCGCGAAGCGGGGCGGTACGCGACCTGCTCGCGGAGACGGCGGCCGCACCGGCGGGCGTCGCCGAGATCGAGGCGCTGACCGCCTCCGCCGGCATCATGACCGAGGCCTACACGGAGGCCCTCAGCGCCGCGAAGGACGCCGCCGCCGCGGCCCTCCCCCCGGCAGACCGGCCGTCGACCATCTGACCTCAGCTGGAGAGCTCACGAACGTCCCTGTGGGGAGCGGGTGAATTGAAGCTCGGTGAGCAGGGCGACGGGTGTCGTCGTCAAGAGCGGGGTAGAGAGCGCCCCGGTGTTCCTCCGGGGCGCCCCCAGTCGAACAAGATGATCCCCGTCCCACCGGGCCAGGCAGGCCTTCCCACAGCCCCGAGGTGGGCTGTCAGCACCTGCTCCGGCACGCAGGGCTCGGGCCTTCAGGACGCTCGAGTCCGGTCCGATAGTCTGACCCACGGCGCCCGCCGGACCCGAGACGCACAATCCGGGCATCCCCGGCGGGCGCTTCGAAGGCCCGCTTCCGATGCCTGCACGGCGCGAGAAGGGGCGTCCGCGCTCGGGGGTTCACGGCCGCCCCAGTCCAGCATGAGGTCGGATTCAGCGGCTCACGCCTCTGGCTGCGCCACGTGGCGCAGCCAGAGGCGAGCAAGCTGGCCGCTACCCGGGACCGGAATACGCGGGGATGGCTGCCGAACCGTCACCTGCTCCAGCCGCCGCACTGCCGCCACCAGCCCGGAGTCCGAAGGCGCTCCCGACAGCCACGGCGTACCCGCGATACCGTCCCGGGATGAGCAGCACAGACCTTCCACTCCATGACCTTCTTGAGGGCACCATCGACGACGTGGTCGCCACCGCCAGTCCGGACGCGGGACGCTGGCTGGTCGCCGAGCTGGAGCGACGAGGTGCCGAGGCGATGTGGGAAGCCGCCCGCCAATTGCTCTCACCCCTGGCCGAGCGGCCGGCCTACGGCCTTCCCGAGCACGACGCAGCCGCGCGGCTGCGCCTCACCGCCAGGAGCGCCCAGCCCGACGTCGCGCTCGTGCTGGAGATGCGGCTCACTCACTGGGAACAGGGCGAGGAAGCGGTCGCCGCCCTGTGGCAGGAAGCCGCCCCCGAGCTTCGCCGGATCGCGATCATGCACCTACTCATCACGTACTGCATGGTTCACGGGTGCGGCGGGCGCCGACTCGACCCCAAGGAGGTCGTGTCTCTGATCCGCCAGACCATCCCGCCCTTCTCCTCTGCCGCCCGCTGAGGCGGATAGCGGTCCGACTCGACGGGTGAACGTCGAAGCGCCTACGGACCGGCGGGACGTCCACCGACAGCGCCGGCCGCGAAGCGCAGTGATGATGCCGAGTCGGCCGGGGCACGCACAACTGGGTGCCAGGGCTGGCGGCTACCGTGGCCGCATGACTCAACCCCTGGCAGCGGGAGCGGAGCCGGGCCGGACGGCGATGGCGGAGGCTGGGCTACGACCGAGTCCGCCCGGCCCACTGTCGCCGACGTCCTGGCCGCCGAGGCGTTCCTCAATGCCCGCACGCACCAACTGGCCTCCGCTCCGGGAACCGACTTCGATTCGGACGCCTACCGGGTTCCCACCGCGATGGAGTTCCTGGTCCAACGGCTCGTAGCCGACCTCCTGGCCGATCTTGAGAGGGCATCTGACGGGCCGCTGCCTGAGCACCTGGTGCTGCGCTGGAACCTTCTCACCGACGTCCTCGGACCCTGGGGGGACCAGCCGGGGTGGGACGGCGAGCGGTGGCGCCGGATTCCCGACGCCACGCCGTTTCGACCGGAGTAGAGCCTGCCGCGCGTCGTGCCGGAGCACCGATGCTCCGGCTGGAACGCAATCCCTCGGGCGGGTCGTCAGCGGTGCGACCAGTACGGGTCGTCGGCGGTCGGGGGCACCACGGTCAGCTGGTGCGAGTAGTCGTCCAACTGTTGGCCGGGCTGGGCCGGGTTCTGGCCGTACACCTCGGTGCCCGCGTAGTGGACTCCGTTCAGGGAGGCCCGGAGGCTCACGCCCGGGGTGTCCATCTCCAGGGTGACGAGAACACCGTCGGGCGAGGTGGCGGAGATCTGGCGCTCGTCGGTCGGGAAGGTATCGGTGTTGGCGCCGACGAAGTTCCGAAACTTGCCCACGGTGTAGCCGTGTGCCGTCCAGTACTGGGCGAGCTGGTCGGCGAGGGCCTTGTACTTCGACTGGTCGATCCGGGTCTGGAGCGACCACATGCGGTAGACGGTGGAGGTCTGCCTCGGCTGGCCGTCCACTTCGTCACGGACCACCCAGTACCAGCCGTCGGAGTGCGCGACCTGCGGGGTGATGGCCCCCACGGCGCCCTCGAGGGCGCTCTGGATGCTGTCCCGAGCCTTCCCGGCGTCCGTCCCGGGCTCGTCGTGCCTGGCGATCGGGCCATGGCTGTGGTCCCAGGCCCAATTCGCGGTCGCGACTGTGCCGATCAGGAGGAGGGGGAGCACCGTGCCGAGGACGACCGGCCACCTGCGGGTCGTGGTGCGGTCACTGGTCTGCATGTGTGTCGTCCCCCGTGTCGGCTGATCTGCTTGCGGTCTTGATCACGACGCTACTGGGGTGCAGTCCTGCGGACCTGAGCATGGGTACTCAGATTCGGGCTCAGGCCGTAGACGACAACGGCGGCCTTGTGCGGGGGCCGGCCGTGCTCGGGGTTCACGGCCGCCCCTGCTCAGCGTGGGCACGGATCCGACATCGCGCTCGGCGTGCTGCGCCTCGTGGAGCACCGGGTTACAGGGCCTCTGCGTCGGCACTCGGTCCACGGGTCTCGGCGGCCAGTCACGGCGAGGCGAGGAGCGAGGGGCCCTCGGCTGTAGCGCCGTCGCGCCGCACGGATTTCCCCCTCGGCGGCCGGACGACCGGCCCGCCAAGTGGCGGCTCATTCCCTCGCCTCCGGTCCCCGGACCCATCCCGGACCGGCCTTCGGCACGGAGACCCTCGTGACCCAGATCCTGCGCTGCCGTTGGTGCCGGCGCAATTTCACACGCCCCCAACGGCGGGGGCGCACCCCGTCCTACTGCCGCACGCGCTGCCAGCGGCAGGCGGAACGGCCGTCGCCGGTCGGGTCGTGGTGAGGAAGCAGGGGCAGCTTGCCGGTGACTGCCTCGGCACGACGATCCACCACATTGGCGACGGGCTCCGCCTGGGTGGGCGGCGCGCTCACCTGCGCCGATGATCGTTAGGGGCGAGTCGGGGGCCGAACCGGGGCGCACGGGCGCCAGCGAGGAAGGCGAGCATGCAGACGCGATGGCGCTGGCCGGCGTAGGGGGCGAGGAGTTCGAGCATCTGCTCGTCGGTACTGCGGGAACGCCCGGTGAAGAAGTGCCCAATGTGGTTGGCGAGGTGGAAGTCACCGACCGAGACGGCGTCCGGGTCGCCGTTGCTGCGCTGGAGGGTCTCGGCGGCGGTCCAGATGCCGATGCCGGGCACGGTCATCAGGCGGGCGTGGGCGTCGGTGCTGGCCATGACGGAGGCTTCTTCCAACCGTGGTGCGAGCCGCACGGCGCGCTGGACGGTGTCGGCGCGTTTGCTGTCGACGCCCGCCTGGTGCCACTCCCAGGACGGGATCAGGGCCCACTGCCGTGCGGACGGGGCGACACGGAGGTCCGGCCGGGGGCCGGGGGCGGGCTCGCCGTGGCGGCGCACCAGGAAGCGCCAGGCGCGCCTCGCCTCGGTGACGGTCACCTTCTGCTCCAGCACCGAGGCCACCAGCGAGTCCAGGACCAGTCCGGTCGCCGGAAGGCGCAGACCCGGGTTGCGCCGCTGGGCTTCGCGCAGCGGCCCGGGCGGGAGATGCAGCTGCTCCGGGGTGTCGTGGGCGCCCAGCAGGGCGGGGAGGCGGTCAAGAAGCCAGTCGGCTGCCTCGCCCCACGCGGCTGCGGCGACCTCCCCGGTGGCGGGGCAGGCGGTGATGCGCAGGGTGCCGGTGCCAGCCGGGGTGCGGAAAGCGCGCCACAGCTCGCCGGGCGACCAGCGGGAGACCGGGTCGCCGGCGCCGCGGTGGAGCGGCCCGAGGGTTTGGGCGACGTCGAGCGGGAAACCGGGCCGCCAGGTACGCCGGATGGGTTCCACGGTCGGCTCCTCTCGGGCCCGGCGGGCCCTGCCGCGGGTGCGGCGCGCCGAACACTACCGCACCACCGTACCGCCGTGACCTGCTGTAACAGGCCTCATTCGAACGAGTGAGCGATTAAATGGCAAACGCGATTCCGCTTGCTTGTATTAGCACGCATGTTCGATGCTGGGGGGTGTGGAGGCAATACTCGCTGCGCTGGCACCCCAGCTCCAGCTGTCCCGTCCCGGACCGCTGGTGCCGGTGCTGCCTGCCCTGCAGGACCTGCTCCCGGAACGAGGGCTGCGCCCCGGCGCCGTCGTGTCGGTGACCGGTGGCGGAACCGCACTGTTGCTCGCGCTCGCGGCTGCCGCCACGGCCTCCGGCACGTGGACCGCAGCGGTGGGCTTCGAGGGGCTCGGCGTGCTCGCCGCGGCCGAGCTCGGCGTCGACGTCTCCCGCCTGGTGGTGGTCGAGACACCGCGCGAACGGCTGGCGGACGTGGCCCTGGCACTGGCCGACGGGTTCGGGCTCCTGTTGCTGCGCTGCGCCCCGCCGCCGGGGCCGGTGGCCGAGCGTCTGGCCACGGTGGCGAGGCGCAGCGGGTGTGCGGTGGTGGTGGCGGGGCAGTGGCCGGGTGCCCGGGTGCGGTTGCGGGTGGCAGCGCGGCGCTGGGTCGGGGTGGGGCAGGGTCGTGGCCGGCTGCGGGCGCGGCAGCTGGTGGTGGTGGCCGGGGGGCGGGGTGCGGCGGCGCGTGAGCGGCAGGTCGGGTTGTGGCTGCCGGACGCTCAGGGAGCGGTCCGGGTGGCCGATCCGCAGGCGCCGGTTTCCGGCGAGGTCGGGCGGGTGTCGGCAGCGGCGGTGCGCGGGCCGTTGGTGGTGGTCTGAGGTGCCGGAGCGGAAGTGTGCGCCGAGGGTGCTGGTGGCGTGGGTGCCGGACTGGCCTGTCGTCGCCGTGCTGGGGGCTGAGCCCGATCCGGGGCGGGTGGCGGCGGTGGTCGAGCGTGGCCGGATCCTCGCGGCGACGGATGCCGCGCGGGCGGCCGGGGTGCGGCGCGGGCAGAAGCTGCGTTCGGCCCAGGCCGCGGTGGCCGGGCTGGAGGTGTACGACCGCAGCGTCGACGACGAGGCGAAGATGTTCGAGGCGGTGGCGGACGCGGTCGGCGCGCTCGCCGCGCACCTGGAGGTCGTGCGGCCTGGTCTGCTGGCGGTCGCGGCCGTCGGCGCGGCGCGCTTCCACGGCGGGGAGGAACCGCTGGCCGAGAAGGTGGTCGACGCGGTGGAGGCGACCGGGCACGTGTGCCGGGTCGGGATCGCGGACGGCCTGGTCGCGGCGCAGCTGGCCGCCCGCGCGCAGCGGGTGGTGCCGGCGGGGGAGAGCGCCCGGTTCCTGGCGCCGTTCCCGGTGGCCGAGCTGGGGGACGGGCGGCTGACCGACCTGCTGGGGCGCCTCGGGGTGGTGACGGTGGGGCAGTTCGCGGCGCTGCCGGCCGCCAGTGTCGCGGACCGTTTCGGCGCGGCCGGGGCGGCTGTGCATCGCCTTGCCCGGGGGCTGCAGGCGCGGCCCGTCGTCGCCCGCCCGCCCGGCGGCGATCTGGCCGTGGAGGAGCGTTTCGAGGAGCCCTATCTGCTGGCGGAGCCGCTGGTGTTCGCGGCGCGCGGCCTGGCCGAGAGGCTGCATGCGGGTCTGGCGGGGGCGGGGCTGGCGTGCGAGCGGGTGGAGATCGAGGTGGAGTGCGCGGACGGCACGTCTGCCTCGCGGGCGTGGCGTCACGAGGGTCTGCTGTCGACGTCGGCGGTGGCCGAGCGGGTGCGCTGGCAGCTGCAGGCCTGGCAGCACCGCCAGGTATTCGCCGAGTCGGCGGGCGGGGTGACGGTGCTGCGCCTGGTGCCGGACGGCCTGGTCCGCGATCCGGGCCGCCAGCTGTCGTTGGCCGACGGCGACCGGGAGGCCACCGCGCGGGCGGAGCGTGCGGTGGCACGGGTGCAGGCGATCCTCGGCCACAGCGCGCCGGTGACGGTCGATCTGGCCGGCGGGCGGGCGCCGGACGACCGGGTGGTGCGCACGCCGTGGGGCGACGCCCACCAGGAGCGCCGTGCGGACGGGCCCTGGCCGGGGCGGCTGCCCGCGCCGTCGCCGACCCACGTGCCGGCGGTGCCGGTCGCGGTGCGGCTGCTGGACGCGAACGGGCACGACATCGAGGTGACCGCGCGGGCCGAGGTGCGTTCCGCCCCGGCGCGCCTGGTGCTGCCCGGCGGCGCCGTCCGGGTGGCGGGGTGGGCCGGTCCGTGGCCGGAGCAGGAGCGCTGGTGGGACCCGGCGGAGGCCAGGCGCACCGCGCGGATGCAGGTTGTCGCCGACGACGGGCGAGCTTTACTGCTGGCTGTCACGGGTGGGCACTGGTCGGTCGAGGGCGACTACGACACCTAACCAACTCAACCGACCGGCGGCCCCGGCCGGTCCTTCCGAACCACCGAGCACCACCTGGGACGAGCGCGATGGATTTCACCAGCCACCCCCACACCCCCTGGCGTGAGCTGCACCGCCGCCTGGCCGGAGCCCCGCCCGCAGGCGGCGACCGCACGGTCGTCCCCTTCCCCAACCCGGGCCCGGCCTCGTACACCGAGACCGCCCTGCCCGCCTCCGCAGCTCCGTCGTCCGAACCAGGCTGGGCGGAACTCCACGTCCACTCCACCTACTCCTTCCTCGACGGCGCCAGCGACCCGGCCGCCCTGGTCGACGAGGCCGCACGCCTCGGGATCGAGACGCTCGCCGTCACCGACCACGACGGCCTCTACGCCGCCCCCGTGCTCGCCGCCGAGGCCCGCCGCACCGGCATCAACACCGCGTTCGGCGCCGAGCTGACCCTGGACGCAGGCCTCGCGCCAACCGGCGTCGCCGACCAGGACGGCGAGCACCTGCTCGTCCTCGCCCGCGGCGCCGAGGGCTACCGCCGCCTCGCCAAGGTCATCGGCGACGCCCACCTCGCCGGCGGCGGCAAACGCCGCCCCCGCTACGACCGCGACCGCCTCGCCGACGCCCACGACGGCCACTGGGCCATCCTCACCGGCTGCCGCAAAGGCGCCGTGCGCCGCGCCCTGGAGAGCGAAGGCGAAGCCGGGGCGGAGCGCGAACTGCATGCCCTCGCCGACCGGTACGGCCGCGACAACCTCTACGTCGAGCTCACCGACCACAAGATGCCCGAGGACGACGACCGCAACGACGCCCTCGCGGACCTCGCCACCCGTCTCGGACTCACCCTCGTCGCCACCACCGCCGCCCACCACGCCTCACCCGCTCAACTGCGCCTCGCCCAGACCCTCGCCGCGCTGCGCCAGGGCCGATCCCTCGCCGAGGCCGAGGCGTACCTGGCGGCAGCCGGCACCGCGCACCTGCGCTCCCCATCCGAGATGACCACCCGCCTCGCGCCCTGGCCCGGCGTCCAGCAGAACACCGTCGACCTCGGCCGCGCCTGCGCCTTCGACTTCCGCGACATCTCCCCGCGCCTGCCCGGCTTCCCCGTCCCGGACGGCCACACCGAGGCCACCTACCTACGCGAACTCACCCACCGCGCGGCCGCCACTCGCTTCGACCCCGCCAACCGGCGCGCCGCCGACCAGATCGCCTACGAGCTCGACGTCATCGAACAGCTCGACATGGCCGGCTACTTCCTCATCGTCCACGACATCGTCGACTTCGCCCGGCGCTCCGACATCTGGTGCCAGGGCCGCGGCTCGGCCGCCAACTCCGCCGTCTGCTACGCCCTCGGGATCACGAGCGTCGACCCGATCCACTACGGCCTGCTGTTCGAACGCTTCCTCAGCCCCGAGCGTGACGGGCCGCCGGACATCGACCTCGACATCGAGCACCGGCGCCGCGAGGAGGTCATCCAGTACGTCTACGACACCTACGGCCGCGACCACGCCGCCCAGGTCGCCAACGTCATCACCTACCAGACCCGGCTGGCCATCCGCGACGCCGCCCGCGCCCTCGGCTACGCCCCGGGTGATCTCGACCGCTTCAGCCGGGAGACGGGCTGGCACGAGGTGCCGCAGCCCGAGGCCCCGGTGCCCGAGGATGTGCGCGAGCTCGCCGGCCAGCTGCGCGGACTGCCCCGGCACCTCGGCATCCATTCGGGCGGCATGGTTCTCACCCGGGAGCCGATCGCCGAGACCTGCCCGACCGAATGGGCCACCATGCCCGGGCGCAGTGTGCTGCAGTGGGACAAGGAGGGAATCGCAGAGGTGGGCGGCCTTGTCAAGATCGATCTCCTCGGTCTCGGCATGCTCTCCGCCCTGCACGACGCCTGCGATCTGATCGAACGCCACCACGGCATCCGCTACGACCTCGCCACTATCCCCCCGGACGACCGGGCCGTCTACGACATGCTGTGCCGGGCCGACACCGTCGGCGTGTTCCAGGTCGAGTCACGCGCGCAGGCCTCTGCCCTGCCCAGGATGAGGCCGAGGCGCTTCTACGACCTGGTGGTCCAGGTGGCCCTCATCCGCCCCGGCCCCATCCAGGGCGGCAGCGTCCACCCCTACATCCGCCGCCGCAACGGCCGCGAGCCCGCGACCATCCCGCACCCCCTCATGGAGCGCGCCCTCGCCAAGACGCTCGGCGTCCCGTTGTTCCAGGAGCAGATGATGCAACTGGCCATCGACTGCGCCGGGTTCACCCCCACCGAGGCCGACAAGCTGCGCCAGGCGATGGGCGCCAAGCACTCGCACGAGCGGGTCGCCGAGCTGCGCGAGCGCCTCCTCGCAGGGATGGCCGAGCGCGGGATACCGCCCGAGGTTGCCGAAGACGTCTACGGCAAGATCGACGCCTTCTCCAGCTACGGCTTCCCGGAGAGCCACGCCGCGTCGTTCGCTCTGCTGGTGTACGCGAGCGCCTGGCTCAAGTACCACTTCCCGGCGGCCTTCACCTGCGCACTGCTGGCCAACCAGCCAATGGGCTTCTACTCGCCCCTCACCCTGGTCGCCGACGCCAAGCGCCACGGTGTCAAGGTCCTGCCCGTCGACGTCAACGCGAGCGGCGCCCGGCCCACCCTCGAACCCGCGCCCGTCGGCACCGGCGATCCGGAGGGCGGGCCGGCGATCCGCCTCGGCCTCGAGACAGTCCGCGGCCTCGGCACCAAACAGGCCGACGCGATCGCCGCCGCCCGCCCCTACCGCGACCTGGAGGACTTCGCGCGGCGCACAGACCTGCCCGCGCCCGCCCTGGAAGCGCTCGCCACCGCGGGGGCCTTCGACAGCCTCGGCGTGACCCGCCGCCAGGCCCTGTGGTCGGCGGGCCTGCTCGCCCGGACCCGCCCGGACATGCTCCCCGGCACCGCGCCCGCGCTCAGCGCCCCGCCGCTGGAGCCGATGACGGCCATCGAGGAGACCATCGCCGACCTGTGGGCCACCGGCACCTCCGCTACCGGCCACCCCGTCCAGCACGCCCGCCCCCACCTGGAACGGTGCGGCGCGATGACCGCCGCCAACTTCAAGGCCACCGCGGCCCCCGGTTCGCTCGTCGCCGTCGGCGGACTCGTCACCCACCGCCAACGCCCACCCACCGCCGGCGGCGTCCTGTTCATCTCCCTGGAGGACGAGACCGGCCTGGTCAACGTCATCTGCCAGCCGCACGTGTGGGAGCGCCACCGGCGAACCGCCACACAGGCCGCGGGCCTGCTCGTCCACGGCACGGCGGAGCGCCGCGACGGCGCCGTCAACCTGGTCGCGACCCGACTCACCCCGCTCACCCTCGCCCCCGGCGCCCGGAGCAGGGACTTCCGATGACCCCCGAACCCACTCCGCACCTACGTCTGTGCAGGTCAGCGCCACAAACCCGATGACCAACCCGCCGCACGCGGGATACAGTCACCACCCCAACCACCGGAAGGGCACCATGGCCGAGACCACCGCACCCCGCGCCACCGCCGGCCGGCCTCCAGGCGTCCACGTCGACGCCGAAGGCCTCACCGAGCGCCAGCGCCGCGTTATCGACGTCATCCGGGATTCCGTTCGGCACCGCGGCTACCCGCCGTCCATGCGCGAGATCGGCGAGGCCGTCGGCCTCTCCAGCACCTCCTCGGTCGCCCACCAGGTAAGGGCACTCTCCCGGAAGGGCTTCCTCTACCAGGACCCCCACCGCCCCCGCGCCTACCGCGTCTCCGCCGACCGCGCCGAAACACCCACCGCTCCCACCCGCGACACCACGGCCAGCGGCATCGCGGTGCCTGTGGTGGGTAGGATCGCCGCCGGCGGTCCGATCCTGGCCGAGCAGACGGTCGAGGACGTCTTCCCGCTGCCCCGCCAGCTGGTCGGCGAGGGCGAGCTGTTCGCCCTCACCGTGCGCGGCGACTCGATGATCGAGGCGGCCATCTGCGACGGCGACTGGGTCACCGTGCGCCGCCAGCCGGTCGCCGAGAACGGCGACATCGTGGCCGCCATGATCGACGGCGAGGCCACCGTCAAGCGCTTCAAGCGCGAGGACGGCCGGATCTGGCTGATGCCGCACAACCCCGCCTACGAACCGATCAACGGCGACAACGCCACCATCCTGGGCAAGGTCGTCGCGGTCCTGCGCCGCCTCTGACACGCCGGGCCACGTCCTCCACATGCCATGTTCGCGGCCAAACTCCCAGGTCGCAGCCCCACCCGCCGCCACACCCAGGGCCCTCCCGATACCGCGACCCCACCGCAGTCAGGCCCACCAAACAGAGCCGCCCAACCTCCCCCATACCGCGGCTGGCCTCCCGCACGGCCCGCGCCCCGCGGACCACCCTGCTCCTTGCCTCGGTCCCGGCCTGCCTCTCCGACGATCCCGAGCCCCTCCACAGGCAGTCGTCCGGCACTTCGCGGGGCCGTCCACCGCGCGATGTGACCCACCTTCACCTCAGGACGCCGGTGCGGTCACGGGCTACCCAGTCGGGTTCGGACCTGCGCTTGAGTACGCGTACTCAAGCCCCGGTCCGAGCCACACGCCTACGGTGAGGGGACGGAGTAGAACAGAGGGGGCGAAGTGTTCGACAAGGGGTTGGCGAAGGGCTGCCTGGGAGCCGTGGTGGGCCTCGTCGGCCTGGTCGGGGCCTTTCTCATGTTCAACATCGGCGTGTGGTGGTGGATCGCCTACGACGAAGCCCACCCGTCCGCTCCTCGGCCCGAACACGTTCGCTTCACCGCGGACGAGTTCCGTCAACACAGCGATCAAGCCGTCCAGGACACGGTCGGCGGCCTGACTCCCGGCCTGGTACTGAGTGACGCGGGCTACACCGTCCAGCAGCACCAACAGCGTCCGAACGGCGAGCTGAGCAGGCTGTCTTTCGTCGACCGCCAGCTCACCGCCCGAACCAAGATCAGCGCGTCCCACCGCTTGGAACTGAAGAACGGCATCGAGAACCAATGGCGGCTGCACGGCTACAAGCAGGTCAAGCCGATCTGGACCCCCAGCGAGCCGGAGAAGGGCACTGACTACAACTTCAGCGCCGAAGCCTCCGGGGGAGTCAGCGTCTACGTCAGCCTCGTGCCGGGACCCGACCAGATGCTCACCTTCACCCTCTCCATCCGCAGCGACGGCGTCGAGTACGCCCCGGACTCCGCCAGGCCCACCGAGACCCTTCGACCGGACACCGACGACGCCCACTGGTCGACGTGAACTCCCAGGAGCCCCCGACAGCAGCCAAGTCAGCGTTGGCACCGCCCACGCTTACGTCCACCAGGTCACCGACCTGCTCCCCCGAATGACACCAGGTCTGACCCAGGCTCTGCGTGAGACCGACCTGGAGTTCATCCTGGTCGACGGTACCCTCGCCGAATGCGACCCGGTCGGTGACGGCCGCGCAGCCTACTCCGGCAAACACCGCCGCCACGGCGTGAACCACCAGGTCATCACCGGCCCGACAGGCAAGCTCGTGTGGATCTCCCGCGCTCCGTCTGGCCGCACCCACGACCTGACCGCCGCCCGCACCCACCGCATGGTGAAGACCTGCATCCGGCTCCGCCATCCCGGCCCTGGCCGACATGACGCACACCGGCGCCGGTAGCACGGCGCCGTCCCCGCCAGGCGTCCGCCCCGCAAGGAACTCAGCATCGGCCAGAGATCGCTGAACCGAGCCCACGCGCGACTCCGCTACCCCGTCGAACGCGGCATCGCCAGACTCAGACGCTGGCGAATCGTCCGCCACGCACGATTCAGCCCGAACTGGCTGACGTCAGCAGCCAAAGCAGTCCTCACCCTGGAGCTGCAACACTGAAAGGCTCACTGGCTGCGCGCAGCGGGCATGTGGACGGTCTGGGCCAGCCGGCCAGCCATTGCTACGGCTGGGGAGTAGCGCGCCGTTTGACCACGCGGGGCCCGGCCAGCGGGCCGGGCCAGACTTGCAGCCGAACGAGCTCGGTGGCGTCCGCGCCGTCGGTGCAGTCGGGCGTGTCCAGGTACGAGCGGGATGCCCTGACGCGGATCGGCCCAGCAGGGACTTCGAATCGCGCGGCATCGGGGAGGTAGTCGGTACACCCCATCACGACGACGCGCCCGGACGATATCGACAGGCCCGCCTCCACAACGTGGTCGAAGGCGAGGCCGTCATCGGTCGGCTCGGCGTCGAGGATCTCCACATCGACGCAAACGTCGAGGTTGTCCTCAGTACCGATCGCCAGAGCGTCACCAGCGACGGCGATCCCGTCGACCCAGGCCTCATGAGTCCACGCCGCGCCCAGATCTCCGTCGAATGCCTCATCCTTGACGTGGATCTGGTGGTAGTCCGCGAACAGCGTCAGATGCGTCGTCACGCGATCATCATCGCTACCAAACCCCGCTACCTCCAAGAGCGGCAGCCCGACCCTTGACCTGGCGGCCAACTCGGCCAGGGTGAGCCCGGCCTGCTGACGCAGCCGGGCCAGGTTCTCGTGGGTTCTGTGCTCCGCGCTGGCTTCGCCGGGACCGGATTCCCTACCCGGACGGTACCCGCGAGCGCGGGGCACCAAGGCGTCAGCTGGCTTCGAGAGCGGCTTCGTGAGTGATGGCGGTCGGGCTGCGCGTTTGCGTGTTCAGGCAGCCGACTACGGTTGGTCGGGGCCAGAAAGCAAGAGATACGGGGGGAGTGCGATGACGGCCGACCAGGTCGACGGTTTTGAGGAGGGGCGGCCTCGGCGGCTCGGGCGGTGGCAGCGACTGGGGGTGGCGGCGCTCGCGATCGGGGTGTTGGCGGGGGCATGGCCGGCCTGGCAGGAATGGCGACCCAACTCCTTCGCCGCGGTGCCCGCGTCCTCGTGTCACGGCACGCTGGACGAGCAGACGCTGCGCGCGCTCATGGTGGACAACGAGGACGTCGTGATGAAGCAGGGTCGACCACTGGAGACGGCCCATACGACCGACTGGCCCCGTGTGTTGGGCGGCTGTGCCGGCCAGCAGGGCGAACACCAGCTCGTGAGCGCGTTGGTGAACCAGGAAGGGGGCTATCCCGAGCCTCCGGCGACGGGCCTACCCACGCCGAAGCAAAGGCCCTCGCTGCTCCTGCAGTCAGTTTTCCACACCCGCTATCTGGACCATGGCCGGTACTTCACCAGCGAGGGCACCAGGGTCTTCTTCCGCTGCTGGACCCAGCCCTATGAAGCCGACCACTACTCGATCCCGTATTTCATGGACGTCGCCGTCCTCGGCCGGGCCGCCGGTTATGGGAGCGACCAAGGACGGCTGCCCCCCCACCAGCGCCAGCTGCTGGCCGACTCGGCCTTGAAACTGGCCAAGGTGGTCTCCACGGAGCTGCATTGCGACGCCGGTATCCAGCTTCCGGCCGAGCCGCCGGTGGACTCCTACAAGCCCGCGACGACCGACTGGCTGGCGCCGGCGGAATGAGCACGGCTTGACCAACACCTCCTGCAACGCGCCCGAGGTGGGGCCCGGCTGGTGGAGGTCTTCGCGCGAGCACGGCGGGCGACTCCCCGCACCTTCCACCCGGCCAACGCGTCAAGCCCGCAGTCGCACCCGCAGAATCCTCCCCCAGCGATTCCAGAGGTGCGCCAGACTGGCCCGCAGCGGGAGCCGCACCACATCTCCTTGGAGGCGACTTGAGGATCCGAACCACCACGAGCCGCAGACTGACTGGCGGGCACGCCGTCATGGCGGCTGCCGCCATCGGTTGGTGGACCATCACAGCGCCCTACGTCGCGGCCGGTCTCAGCAGCGACGGGCAGTATCCCCTCCCGCTCGCCTGGGCGGCCGCGCTGTTCCTGCCCATGGCCGGGTACGTGGGAGCGGGCACCATCGCCAAAACGGAGTCACGCGGTCGCCGCATGCCCGGCGGCAAGACGGTGCTGGTGCTCCTGCTGGCCGCTCTCTCCGTGGGATACAGCGTCATCGGATTCCCGGTCGGCCATCCCGGCCACGGTGGATGGCAGATCCCCGTGATGTTCGGCAGCCTCAACCTCTTCTGGTCCTACCTGGTCCCCTATACGGTCCTTGTCTCGGCCGCCGAAGAGGCCAAGCTGGCCGCCGCCAAGGAGAGCGGAGCAACCTCGTGACCGCCCTTGAACCCGCGGCCCCCAGCACCGGCCGGCGCTCGCTCCTGCGCTCCATCAGAATCGGAAGTCTCGTCCTGGCCGCCACCTCCATCGTCACCTGGGCGGGATTCACACCCGCGATGGTCGCCGGCATGCAGCAGCACGGCCTCGATGTCATCTCCGCCGGCGGCACCGTCGCAATGATGTTCACCGCTGCGGTCATGGCGGCAGTCTTCACCGTGTCCCCCGTGAAGGTGACGTTTCGACTGGGCGCGTGGATCGCCGCTCTCCTTCTCCTTGTTCTGGCCGGCACCACGACGGCACTCCACAGCGATCCCACGTTCACCGGAGACCGGAACTGGGCGGCCCCGGTCCTGGTCGGCCTGCTGCTGACCGGACACTCCTTCCTGCCCTTCTGCGTCATCCGGGAGTGGCGGATGCGCGTCCGCGCACTCCCGGCCGCACCGAGGCGACCACAGGACTGACCGCCCACGCGGACACGGGAGAGCTCCCGGCCGGTCACTCCCCCACCCGGAGCAGAAGACGGTGAGCCCCCACCGCCCTCACCCGCCATCGACAACCCCCATGGCAGGGTGAGGGCATGGCCATCATCGACACCATCCGCGCTCTACCCGGGCCGCGCTTCGAAGCCTTCCGCTACCCCCACGAGTACGCGATCGACCTCGCCGTGGAGCGCGACATCGTGCCGGTGGAGCACGTCGACGCCGGCCGGGAAGAGGTCCGGGCTGGCCTGCGCCCCGGGTCGAAGCGCGGGCCGGAGACCCGTATGGTCCTCCGGTGCGCGCTGCGCCGCTGGTGCGAGGTGGAGGGAGAGGAGCTCGACGCGGTCTACGCGACCCTCGCCGACAAGTACTTGGCGCTGCACTCCATTCTCAAGTCCTGAACCGGCACCCACGCGTCCTGCCTGCTGCGATGCCGTTCAGCAGGTGGGCGCGCTCCCTTGGACTGGGGGAGCGGTGTTGTCAGTGCTGACCGGGATGATGGGACGCATGATCGACGCCGCCGCTTTGCTGTCCTCCCCGTCCGCCTACGCCGACGCTGTTGCCGCCGCCGTACAGGCCGCCGCCGCGTACTACGCGGACGGCTCCACCCCGCTCGGGGACGACGAGTACGACGCCCTGCTGCGGGCCATCGCCACCTACGAGGGCGAGCACCCGGACCAGGTGCTGCCCGACTCGCCGACCGGCAAGGTGGCCGGCGGCGCGGCGAGCGGGGACGTGCCGCACAGCGTGCCGATGCTGTCGCTGGACAACGTGTTCTCGGCCGAGGAGCTGGAGTCCTGGGCCACCGGGCTGGAGCGGCGGCTCGGGCGGCCCGTCGCCGCCTGGTGCGTGGAGCCCAAGTTGGACGGCCTCGCGATCGCGGCCCGCTACCGGGCGGGACGCCTGCAGCAGGTGATCACCCGCGGCGACGGCCTCGCCGGGGAGGACATCACCCACGCCGCCGACGCCGTCCTCGGCCTGCCCACCGACCTCACCGAGCCGATCGACATCGAGCTGCGCGGCGAGGTACTGCTCACCCAGGAGCAGTTCGACCGCGCCAACCAGGTACGCACCGAGCACGGCGCCGCCCCGTTCGCGAACCCGCGCAACGGCGCGGCCGGTACCCTGCGGGCCAAGGACCGCCCGTACCGGATCGAGCTAACCTTCTTCGCCTACGACGCCATCGGCCTTCCCGAGCTCGACCACGCTGAACTCCTCGCCCGCCTGGCGGCCCTCGGCGCCAACACCGCCGCCACCACCGCGGCACACCCGACCCGCTGCACCGCCATCACCGAGGTCCAGCAGCGCGTCGAGGAGATCGAAGCGCTGCGCACCTCGCTGCCGTTCGGCATAGATGGCGTGGTGATCAAGGCCGACGCCGCCGCCGACCAGGACGACGCCGGCTCCGGCTCCCGAGCACCGCGCTGGGCCGTGGCCCGCAAGCTCGCCGCCGAGCACAAGGTGACCCGACTGCTCGGGGTGGAGTGGAACGTCGGCCGTACCGGGATCATCGCCCCGCGCGCGGTGCTGGAACCGGTGGTCATCGACGGTGTGACCGTTACGTTTGCGACCCTGCATAACCCCGCCGATATCGAGCGCCGGGGCCTGATGATCGGTGACGCCGTCTTCGTGCGCAGGGCCGGCGATGTGATTCCGAGGGTGGAGGCGCCGGTGGTCGAGGCGCGCACCGGCGCCGAGCAGCCGATTGCCTTTCCCGAGGTCTGCCCGCGATGCGGCGACGCCATCGACCGCGAGGAACAGCGCTGGCGGTGCGTGCGCGGTCGCAACTGCCAGGCCGTCGCCTCCATCATCTACGCGGCCGACCGCGACCAGCTCGACATCGAAGGCCTCGGCGGGACCCGCGCCGTGCAGCTGGTCGAGGCCGGGCTCGTCGCCGATGTGGCCGACCTGTTCACCCTCACCCGCGAGCAGCTCCTCACCCTTGAGCGCATGGGCGAGACCAGCGCCGACAATCTGCTCTCCGCTCTGGAGACCGCCCGCACGCAGCCGCTGAACCGGGTGTTCTGCGCGCTCGGCATCCGCGGCACCGGGCGGACCATGTCCCGTCGCATCGCCGCCCACTTCGGCTCCATGGCCGCGATCCGCGCCGCGAACGCCGAGACGCTGGCGGCGGTGGACGGCATCGGCACCGAGAAGGCCCGGGTCATCGCGGCCGAACTCGCCGAACTCGCCACGTTGCTGGACCGCCTTGCGGAGCTGGGCGTGGGCACAGCCGAGACGGCCCCGGCTGGCACGGCGACGTCGCAGGGCGCGGACACGGCGGCCGGGGAAGGCCCTCTTGCCGGTCAGGCCGTGGTCGTGTCGGGCAGCATGACCGGGGCCCTCGCCGCCCTCTCCCGCAACGAAATGAACGAACTGATCGAGCGGGCCGGCGGCAAGGCCTCCTCCTCGGTGTCCAAGCGCACCACTCTGCTGGTCGCCGGAGACAAGGCGGGCTCAAAGAAGGCCAAGGCCGAGGAGCTGGGTGTCCCGATCGCGACTCCTGAAGAGTTCGCCGACCTGGTCGCTGCCCATCTCCTCTGAGTCCCGGTGCGGTCGGCCGCCGGACCTCAGTTCGGCGGACGCGACGGTGCGCTCCGGTACAGCGGGGGAATCTGGAGGGCGCCCCGGCGCTGGAGCCCGGCGGGGGAGTACCAGTGCGCTGCGACCTGGTGTTCAGCGTCCTCTACGGCAAGATCATCGGCCCGGAGCTCATCGACGCCTCGCGCTGCAGGAGAAGGCCGGACGTCAGCGTCGGCCTGCGAGCATCCCTGCCCAAGAGTGACGGCTGTCCGAGGATGAGACGCGTGAGGGGTTGAGAGTGGGAGCTGGTCGCCGCGCGGCCGGGTGAGCGGTGGGCCGAACCGGCCTCGCCGAGCCCTGGTCTCCGCTAGCCTGCTTGAGGTGACGGAAGCGATGGACGGCGCCTCGTGTGGCTCGCGCTACAGCAAGATCGAGGAGGACCTGGTGGTCCTCGGCGAGTCCTTCGGGCTCGGTGAGATTCAGGCGTGCTGCTTCCTGCCCAACGGCCTGATGAACGGCAACTGGCGGCTGGAGACGGCCGAGGGCGCGTTCGCCCTGAAGCGGATCATGGACGTTCCGCTGCCGCTCGCCCGGCGGAATCTGGCGGTCCTGGCGGAGCTGGCCGACGCCGGAGTCCCGGTCGGGCGGCCAATGGCCACCACTTCTGGGGAGACCGTGGCGGAGGTCGCGGACCGTGGCTACTGCCTGATCCCCTGGTTGGAAGGCGGCCACCGGCCCGGGACGGAGCTCACCATGGAGCAGGCGGGGGACCTCGGTGTCCTGCTCGGCCAGATCCACCGGGTCCTGAACGGTGAGCGGACCGCCCGCCTGCTGCCGCCGGGATCGGGGCCAGCTTCCGCCCCGGTGACCACCCCGGCCGTAGCGCACACCGAGGCGGACCGCTTCCTTGCGATGATCGCCGCCCTGGAGAGCCCGGCAGCCTTCGACGCCGAGGCGGCCCAGGCGCTGGGCGAGCGCAAGATTCTGCTCGACAAATACGGCAGCGAGCGCCCCGGCACCGAGGTGGCCGCCGGTCCGGTGGGTTGGACGCACGGTGACGTGCAGCACCGCAACGTGCTGTGGCGCGACGGCAAGATCGCTGGGGTGATCGACTGGGACCGCATCCGCGTGCGCCCGTTCGGCGAGGAGGTCGCCCGCACCGCCACCGTGCAGTTCGGCGGCGAGGACGGCTTCCTCGACCTGGAGCGGACGGCCGCGTTCGTGGCCGGCTACCGGTCGGTGGTGCCGATCCTGGTGCCGGCCCTGGCGGACGCGGTGGAGCGGCTGTGGTGGAAGCGCATGTCCGACTACTGGCAGTTGGTCTTCCACTACGACCGCAACGACCACTCCTGCGACCACCTGTTCCTGCCCGCCGAGCGACTGCTGGCCTGGTGGACGGAGCGGCGCGAGGATGTGCAGGAGGCGTTCGCGGCTATGCCGTGACCACGGTGCGGACCAGCACGGCGGCGAGGGCCTCGGCGACCTGCTCCATGTAGTTCGGCGCGGCGATCTGCGGCACCTTGAGGACGATCATCTGCCGCATCGCCTTGCGGAAGTTGGGCAGCTCGTCCATGGCCGGCGGCCGGTAGGGGCTGCGGGCCAGGTGCGGCCAGAAGCGGGCGGCCAGGTCCGGGCGCTGGAAGAGCGGCACCTGGGTCCAGTCCTCGTACAGGGAGCGGACGGGGACGCCGGCGGCCTTGAAGCGCTTGCCCAGCTCCGCCGGGTCCGGCACACGGACGCTGATCGTCAGCGGGGTGCCGTACCAGCCGCGGACGGACAGCTCGCCGATCGCGGGCCAGGTGATGGGCGCGTCGTACTCCTCCAGTACCTTGCGGAGGGTGGCGAGGTTCTGTTCGGCGGCGAGCATCCGTTCGGGCAGTGATCGCAGCTGCTGGAGGGCGATGACGGCGGACAGGGCGGGCATCCGGTACTTGTAGGCGGCGCCGGTGGTGGCGAGCGGCTGCAGTTCGGGCAGGGTGAGTTCGGCGGCCAGCCTCGCGGGGTGGTGGCCGAGGGTGAGGGCCCGCTCGTAGACCGTGCGGTCCGTGGTGGTCAGGACGCCGCCCTCGCCGCCGGAGACGGCCTTGGACTCCTGGAGGCTGAAGCATCCGGCCGCACCCCAGGAGCCGACCGCGCGGCCCTGGTAGAGGGCTCCGTGGGCGTGCGAGCAGTCCTCGACGATCGGCAGGCCGCTGGCGCCCGCGAGCTGGTCCATGCGGGCGGGGATGCCCCAGGTGTGGGTGGCCAGGACCGCCGAGCAGGCACCGGCGGCCTGGGCGACGGCGGTGGCGGCGATGTTCGGGCTGTCCGGCTCGATGTCGCAGAAGACTGGGTAGCTGCCGGCCTGGAAGACGGCGGTGATGGCGGAGACCCAGGTCATCGGGGAGACCGCGACGCCAGCTTCGGGGCTGGCACCGACCGCGTTGAGGGCTGCGTGCAGGGAGGCGGTGCCGGAGTTGAACGACAGCGCGTGGCGGGTGCCGGTGAAGCGGGCAAAGGCGGCTTCGAGGGCGTTGGTGGCGGGGCCGCGGTTGATCTCGGACAGGCGGCCGTCGTCGAGGAGCTTGAGGACGGCGTCCTTCTCGGCCTGCCCGTACTTGGGCTCGCGGGGGAACGGGAGGGTGACGGCGGGGTCGTTCATAGGTGTCCTTCCGGGCGGTGCGGTGAGCGGGAGGCTGGGCGGGGTCACGGGCGGCGGCGCGCGCTGGACCTGGCGTCGGGGGTGATCCGCGGGACGGCGGCGAGGTGGCCGTGGTCGAGGTCGGCCTGGAGCTGGGCGGCCCTCAGTCGGACCATGTCCGGCTCGTCGCAGGAGGCGTGGAAGTGCAGCAGCGAGTAGGCGATGCGCAGGCGGAACAGGACCAGCGGCAGCAGGCGGTCGGCGGGGATCGGGCCGTCGAAGTAGCCGTCGAGCAGGGCCTCGGTCATCGGGGCCGGTTCGCGCAGCGACCAGCCGGCGAGTTCGGTCAGCGGGTCGCCGCCGCGGACACTCTCCAGGTCGACGACGCCGGTGATCTGCCGGTCGTCGGTGAACAGGTGCCGGCCGACCCAGTCGCCGTGCAGGAGCCGGGGCGTGCTGCGGGGCAGGCGGCCCGATCCGACGTCCAGGATGAAGCGGGTCCGGTGCAGCAGCCCGGGCAGGTCGAGGCCGTCGATGCTCGGGACGCTGCGGGGCGGCAAACTGAGGAACCAGCCCTGGACGGTGGCGTGCTGGCCGATGCCGTGGCCGTCGAGCTGGCCGAAGCTGCCGACCTCGATGCCGTGCAGGCGCCGGAGCACCTCGCCCGCGCGGGTCGCCGCGTCCAGGTCCTGCGGCGTGGGCGGTTCGGCTTCGACGGGGCGGCCGGGGCATCGGGTCTCCACGCACGCTTCCCGGCTGTGCCACAGGATCTCGGCGGCCGGGACTCCGGCCTCGCGGATGCGGGCCGAGGCCCACGCGGCGGTCGGGTAGCGCGAGCGGCTGCCCGCGCGACGGACCTTGACGACCAGCTGGTGGCCGTCGCGGGTGGTGGCCGCGAAGGGGAGGCTGTCCGTTCCGGACTTGAGCGGGGTGAAGCGCGCGTCGGCGGCGTCGAAGCCCGCCGCGGCGAGCGCGTCGACCAGCAGCGGGTGCGGGCGGCTGATCACGGCGTCAGGGGCAGACATCGGCCACCTCCGGCACGGGGACGGGACGGCGGCGGGTGGCGGAGGCCAGGGCGGCGTCCAGCAGGGCGATGGAGGCGAGGTTGCCGGCCGCGGGCACCGGCAGGGGGCCGTCCCGGTGGAGGGCGTCGACCATGGCGGTGATGCACCGCTGGTAGGCCGGAGGCCCGGCCTCGGGCGCATTCCGCGCCCGGTTGGGGGCCGGGGCCCACCGGGCGGCGAAGCCCCGGCCTTCCACCCGCCAGTCGCCGTTCGCGTCGGTCCGAAGCGCCGGGTCGACGATGTACCCGCCTCGGTAGGTGAACAGGGAGCCGTCGGCGAAGTGGACGGTGATCGCGGCGATCGAGCTGTGGGCCGCGAGGAAGCCGGTCGCCGTCTCGGTGCAGGTGACCTCGATGGGCGGCGCGGTGATCAGCGCACGGACCTGGTCGAAGGCGTGTACAGCGAGGTCCGTGGTGACGGGCAGGTGCTGACCGGCGCGGAAACCCGGGCCGGCCAGGGTGACTAGGGTGTCGGCGGTGACGGCGAACGGCGCACGGCCGCCGGACCGGACCGTTTCGGCGAACGCGAGGAAGTCCGGGTCGGCGCCCCGGTTGTGCATGACGGCCAGCAGCAGGCCGCGTTCGCGGGCGAGGTGGACCAGGTCGAGGGCGTCCGGCAGGTTCAGGGCCAGCGGTTTCTCGGTCAGGACGTGCAGACCCTGGGCGAGCGCCGAGCGGCTGACCGGGTAGTGGAGTTCGGGCGGGGTGAGGTTCACAACGACGTCGGCGTCAGCCTGGGCGAGCGCCTCGGGAAGCGTCGTGGCGACGGCCGGGCTCAGCCCGTAGCGGCCGGCGAGCACCCGCGCGGCCTGCTGGTCGGGGTCGACGAGGGCGGTGATCTCGATGCGCCCGTCGGCGAGCAGGGAACGGACCCAGCGGCTGGCGATGGCGCCGCAGCCGATGATCGCGGCCTTCACGACGCCTCCTTGAGCGGGTGCGGCCCCAGGGCCGGGCTGGGGCGGCGCTGGGCGGCCTGATGGCGGCGGACGTGGTCGAGGGCACCGGCGGTGAGGTCACCCGGCGAGCCGCAGGCCGCGTCGAGCAGGGCGACGGCCGGGGCGAGCGGGTGGGCGAGGTAGGCGTTGAAGTGCTCGCTGAAGTGCCGGTCGTAGAAGATCGTCGGCATGCCCTTGCGCAGGCGGGCCCGGCGGGTGAGCACGTCCGGGTCGGCGGTGAGCACGATCGTCAGGTCGGGCATCGCCACCGGGCGGCTGGTGACCAGGCGGAGGGCCTGGTCGTCGCAGTCGAAGCCGTGCATCCGGCCGACGGCGTGGGCGTGGGCGAGGAGGGTGTCCACGGTGCGGTCCAGGATCACGTCCAGGCCGTTGGAGAGGGCCTGCCTGGCCCGGGTGAGCCGGAGGTCCTCGACGTCCAGGAACTGGGCGATGTTGGCCAGCTGGTGCTCGGCCGTGAACGGCTCGGGGGCCGGCAGCCGGGTGGGGTCGGGGCTGGCGTGGTAGTAGCAGGGGATGACGGCGGGCCGGTTCAGGTGGGGGGCGAGCTGGGCGGCGAGCGTGGTCTTGCCGACGCAGCTGACGCCCTCGATGCCGAGGATCACGCGAACTCCCTGTCCGTGGTGGTGGATGGGGCGGTGCGGCGGTTGCTCTTGGGGGCGAGCTCGGTGTGCCGGGTGCCGGTGACCGCCCAGCGGCCGAGCGCGGTCAGCGGGCCGACGCTCTTGAGCAGGAGCCCGGCTAGCGTCTCTGCGCTCCGCACCGCGGTCTCCCACCCCGTCAGGGGTCGGCCTTCGGCTGCGGCGAGAGCGCGGACCGGCGCAACGGTGGCCGCCCAGAGTGCCGTCGCGGCCGCCGCCCGGATGGGCGGGCGCGTGTGCGGGCCGAGCGCGAGGGCCAGGCAGACGGCGGTGGCGGGCGAGACCAGCAGCCAGGCCATGCCCCGGTAGGCGCCGATGGTCAGGGCCATCGCGTGGTCGCGGCGGCGGCCGTGGCCTTCGGCGTGCCAGCGGGCGGCGCAGTTCGGGTAGTCGAGGTAGCTCTGGAACCAGCGCTCGCTCTGGGCCAGCAGCTCGCTCAGGTGCTCGGCCGCCGGGACGGTGGTGGTGAAGGGCAGGCTGTCCACCGGGATGCCGTCCAAGGTGAGCCGGTAGCCGAAGGCGACGTCGTCGAGCACGGTGAAGGTGGGCAGGCCGCCGACCTGCCGGAAGACGTCCGTGCGAACGAGCAGCCCGTGGCCGACGGTCTGGGCCAGCCCCGGCAGGCCATGGCCGGGGTGTGGGCGGCGGCTGGCGTCGGCGTACCGGCGGAGGTTGGGGATCTCTCGTCGCAGGGTCCACAGGGTCTGGGCGCGGGCGGCGCCTCGGCACAGTCCTCGCTCCCACCAGCTGCCGGCCGCGTCCTGGGTGGCGAAGCGGGCCGACTGCTGGACGACACGGGGAAGCTCGCCGTCCTGGGCCCGGCGCCGGGCCAGGAACTGGGCGGTCCGCTCCAGCAGCTCGCGGCCCGGGCGGGAGTCCACGTCGTAGACGGCGATGTACTCCCGGTCCGCGGCGGTGGTGGCGAGTTGTTCGACGGCGGCGTTGACCTGCGCGGCCTTGCGTCCGTCGCCCTGGTAGTGGACGTGCCGGACCACCGGCTCCTCTTCCGGCAGGTGCGCGAGTTCCGCCGTGATGACGTCGGCCGTGGTGGGGAAGCCGGACAGCACCTCGGCGGCCACGGCCTTGGTCAGTGAGCCCTCACCGGTGCCGGACAGGGCCTCGCCGAGGGCGATCAGCTCGTCGCCGGTCAGCTGCGGGAAGCGCTCCACCGTGAGGTCGGCCGCCGTCGCCCCCGCGAGCCGGGCGGCCAGGTGTCGGCGCTCACGGTCCTCGCGGGCGGTGGACACCAGGGTCAGCGTCGAGCCGGGGAAGCCGCGCAGCAGCGGGACGAACCAGGCCAGCACCGCGGTGATCTGCTGTTGCTCGCGCAGCACCGGGATGACGACGTGCAGCACCATCGGCTCCGCCGACCGCCGGTTCCCAGCTGGTGCGGGCTGGTCGGCCCAGGTCAGCGTCCGGCGGACCTGCCGCATCCCGTTCAGGTTGCGCGCGGCCACGGCGGCGGCGGTCCACCAGGCCGGGCTTCGCCACAGCGGCTTGCGCCCTTTCGTGTTCACTCGGTGCCGCCGTCGGGGACGTAGTCGTGGAACAGCCGGTAGGTGTCCCGCAGAGAGCTGGCCTGATAGGTGTCCTGCCAGGGCTTGTCGGGGCCGGCGAAGTGCACGAGGGCGGCGGTCTTCTCGTCCTGAAGGAGCTGGGCGAGCGGGCTGTCGGCCTCGGCGTAGTGGATGAAGCCAGGCTGGGCGGCCTGCGGAGACATGGCGAAGGTGTTCCACCGGCGTTCCAGTCGCTGCCAGTTGTCGTCGACGGCCCAGTTCAGGGCGTCCTGGTCCCAGAACCGGACCTTGTCCGGGTGCTCGGACAAGAACTGCCGGGAACGCTCGAAGACGCCGAGCCGCCGACAGCGGTCGAGGTCGATCAGCATGACGCCGCTGTTGAAGTAGTCCCGGCCGTACGGGATGCCGAGCTGGTCCCAGCCGGGCAGCTGAATGCCTCGGCCGATGACCGGGTTCTGCGGGTCGCGCACCGCCCCGATCGGGCGCCCGTCCAGGGACTGCCGCAGCAATGGCCGGAGGTCGCCAAGCACCAGGGTGTCCGCGTCCAGGTACAGCACCCGGCGCTCGTCCGGGATGACTTCCGGGATGGCCAGTCGCACGTAGACGGCGCCGCTGACCCAGTCGGAGACGGGGTAGCGCGGGTCGGTCAGCGGTGCCAGCCGCAGCTCGGTCCGCAGGCCAGTGCGGTCGGCGTCGCGCAGGATCGCCTTTCGGTTGGCGGCGCTGATCTGCTGGTCGAGGACGATCAGGCGAAGCTCACCGACGGTGTCGGGGTGGGCGGCGGCGATCGAGTGCATCAGCGTCCGCAGCGGGCGGGCGTATCCGTCGTCGACTCCGCAGACGAGCGCGGGCAGCGGGCGCGGGGCGGTGTTCACGAGGCGCTCCTTCCGGTGGTGGCGGTGGTCTGGCGGGGGAAGTGCTGCTGGGCCCAGTCGAGGGTCTGGCGCAGGCCATCACGCAGGTGGGTGGTGGGCTCCCAGCCGAGGTGGGCGCGGGCGGCGGTGATGTCGGGGCAGCGGCGCTTGGGGTCGTCGGCGGGCAGCGGGACGAAGGTGATGGCGGAGGCGGAGCCGGTCATCGTCCGGATCTCCTCGGCGAGCTGGAGCATGGTGATCTCGTGCGGGTTGCCCAGGTTCACCGGGTCGGCGTGATCCGCGGTGGCGGCGGCGAGCAGACCGGCGACGGTGTCGGCTACGAAGCACAGCGAGCGGGTCTGGCTGCCGTCGCCGGCCACGGTGATCGGCTCTCCGGCCAGCGCCTGCTGGATGAAGGCGGGCACCGCGCGGCCGTCGTCGGCGCGCAACCTCGGGCCGTAGGTGTTGAAGATCCGCACGATGCGCGTGCGGATGTTGCCGGAGCGCTGGAAGCAGGAGGTCAGGGCCTCGGCGTACCGCTTGGCCTCGTCGTAGACGCTGCGGGGGCCGACCGGATTGACGTTGCCCCAGTACCGCTCCGGCTGCGGGTGCACGAGCGGGTCGCCGTACACCTCGGACGTCGAGGCGAGCAGGAACCGGGCGTGCTTGGCCTGGGCCAGTTCCAGGGCGTTGAGCGTGCCCATCGCGCCGACCTTCAGGGTGGCCAGCGGGTGGCGGGCGTAGTCCAGTGGCGAGGCGGGCGAGGCGAGGTGGAAGACGAAGTCCACCGGGCCGGCCACCGTGAACGGCCTGATCACGTCGTCCGTCTGGAAGCGGAAGCCGGCGGCCGAGCGCAGGTTGGACAGGTTGTCGAGGTGGCCGGTCAGCAGGTTGTCGACACCGACCACCTCCGCGCCCAGTCCCAGCAGGCGCTCGCACAGGTGCGAGCCGATGAACCCGGCGGCGCCCGTGACGACAGCGGTGCGACGGGCGAAGGCACCGGGTGTTGCTGTGGTCTCGGGGTCTCGCGTAGGGGGCGGTGGTGCTTGCAGGCGTGGCACGGTGCTTGTCCTCCAAATCGTCAGGTGGGTGCTGGCCGTTGCGGCGGACGCGGCAACACGGGCCCGGGCTCAGACAGCAGGGTCGTGATCGGGAAAGGTCCGTACGGGTGGCGCCGCGACCGGGGCGCCAGATGATCGCTCCCTGCACCATGGGCGCGAACCGGGCCGCCATCGCCCGGCCCTTGGCGCTGGCCGCCTTGGCCGTCGCCTTGAGCAGCCGGCGCTGCACCCCACCCAGTTCAAGGGAGGGTGGTCTTTCGGTAGTGATGGCGCTGTTGCCCTGGGCCCACGGGCACGGGGCGGTGGGAGGGGGCTGTGGAGGTCACCGGGTGTCCTGGTGGAGGTGCGCGCAGGCGGGGCAGTCGGGGTTGCGGGGGTGGGTGACCGGGGTGAGTGGCTGACCGGCGGGGGCGATCAGGCTGTGGCGGTAGACCGTGGCCGGTTGGAACTCGCGGGTGCCGGTGAGGTGGGTGAGGGCGGCATGGGCCGCGAGGTTCCCGGTCAGGCCTGCGGTGACCGCGGTGACGGGGTGTCCGGTGGTGCGGGGCAGGGCGGCGGGTTCGACGGTGCCGTCGATGCCGGGCAGGCCGTAGGCGAGGGCGTCGTGGTGGCGCAGGCACTCCCAGCACGGGCCGTCGCCGAGGCCCGGCACGTACAGGGCGGTGCTGATGACGGGGCCGTGGTATCCGGGGTCGACCCAGGCGCATCCGGTGTCGATGCTGGCGCGGTTGGCGATCCGGCGCAGGCCGTCGGGCTGGTCGGCGGCGAGGATGAGCAGGTCGCTGTCGCGCATGAGGGTCGCGAACCGGGGCCGTCGGGTGACCTGCTCGGGGAGGGCGACGATGTCGAGGCCGGGGTGGCGTTCGGCGAGGCGGTCGCGGGCGGCGTCGGCCTTGCGTCGGCCGCTGTCGGCCGCGGTGTAGAGGAGTTGCCGGTTGAGGTTGGATTCCTCGACGCGGTCGTGGTCGACGAGGACCAGGTGGCCGACTCCGGCGCCGGCCAGCGCGGCCGCGGTGACCGATCCGGTGCCGCCGATGCCGACGACCGTCACCGTCGCGTTGGCCAGGAGCCGTTGGACGTCCCAGCCGTTGCGGTCGGGTCGGCGGTCGACCATGTCCCAGTACTCGGCGTCCCGAAGGTGGCGTCGCACGGTGTCCTGGTCCAGGTCGGCGGCCGGGCCGGGGGCGACGTGCTGCAGGTGTCCGTGTCGGGCGAGGTCGGCGAGCAGGTTTCTGACGGCGGCGGCTGGCGCGTCCTGGTGCTCCGTGGTGACCGCGGCGACGACCTGGTCTGTCGTCAGGGTGCCGTCCAGGAGGTGGAGGAGCGTGCGGCGCCAGCCTTCGGGGTCGGGCAGGATGCTCGCGATGCCGGGCAGCGATCCGATCTGGATGTTGCCGTCCGGCCGGATACTGGGCTGGTGTTCGGTGCGCAGGCGCGTGGTCACCGGGGCTCCTCGATGCGGTACGGGGGGACGGGGGACGGGCCCGGCTTGTGGCCGGGCCCGTCGGGTGGTGCGGGTGTTACTGGCCGGAGACGGTGAGGGCCAGCAGCGCGCTGTCGGCGGCCGGGCGCAGTCCGGTGTCCTCCTGCTCGGTGTCCTCGGGGTCGACGGCCGTGGTGGTGGCGGTGTTCTCCACGATGTTCTCCTTTCGTTTTCGAGTGGGGTTGTGGCGGATTCGCCGGGCCCTATGGAAGCATGCTTCCAATAGTCGCGGTAGGCGTTTCCGGGGATTATTTCCGAACGTTTTTGGCGTCTATTTTCGGGCAACACGATATTCCAGTCCGGTGTTTTCCGGGCCGGTTTCAGAGAAGGGTGTTCGCTGTGACTGATGTCCTTTCCGGTCTGAATGAGCGGTTGGCCGGCTGGGCGGACCTGGTGCCGGGTGGGGAGCTGGTGCCCTCGGTGGAGGACGTGGTGAGGCGACTGGGCGATCTGGCCCGGCGGGAACCGGCGCTCTGCCGGGTGCGGCGGATCGGCACTTCACGTGAGGGGCGGGCGCTGCAGGTGCTGTCGGTCGGGGCGGGGCGGCGGTGCGTGCTGGTGGTGGGCGGCCCGCATCCGAACGAGCCGGTCGGATATGCGACAGTCGTGTTTTTGGCGGAGCTGGTGGCTGCGCGGCCGGAACTGCGGGGCGGCGTTTCGTGGCATTTCCTGCCCTGCGTGGACCCGGACGCCGCAGCCCTGAATTCGGAGTGGACGAGCGTCACGCTCGACCTTTTCACCCAGCACCGCTATTTCTACCGGCCGGCGCTGGCCGAGCAGCCGGAATGGACCTTTCCCATTCCGTGGCGGGACGGCGAGCACCGGTTCGGGCTGCCGGAGAACCAGGCGCTCTCGGACTTGGTGGACGAGCTGGAACCGGCCGTCGCCGTGAGCCTGCACAACTCGGAGCTCGGCGCGCCCTTCTACACCGCGTCCCATGAGGTGCCGGGCTTGGCCGAGCAGCTGGCGGCCGTCGCCGCCCGGCATGGCTTGCCGGTCTCCGAGGCCGCGTCCGGCGACGTCGTCGGCTGGCCGGTGCTCGGCCCCGGGGTGTACCGGATGCCGCCGGTCGAGGAGCTGGTGATCCGCGACCACGACGGCGACGCTCCGGCCTTCGGAGCGCACCTGAGCCACTACGCCGCCCGGTACGGCACGCTCACCCTGCTGCCGGAGGTCCCCCGCTGGCAGGCGGCCACCGTCTTCGAGACCTCGCCGCCCGTGGCGCTCGCCGTCCTGGCCGAGGCCCTGATCGGTGAGGTGGCCGAAGTCCGGCAGTTGATGGAGCAGGCCGGCTGCCTGGACGACGTCTTCGCCCGCGCGGCCGCCGACACCGCCGCGGTCGCCGACAGCGAGGCGCGCTCCTGGCACCGGCGCGCCGCCAACGGCGACACCGTGCCGGGCGGAGAACTGGCCGAAGCGCACTACACCCGGGTCATGCTGACGCTGCGCTCGGCCGGGATGGCCCTGCGATCCGTGTGCGAGGCCCCGCCCAGCCGGACCGGCCACCAGGCCCGCGCACGCCTGGAAAGGCTGCTGTTCGAACGCTCCCAGCGCAGCGAGCGGGAACTGCGCGTCAGCCCGGTCCAGCTGCGCCGTCTGGTGGCGGTGCAGGCGAGTGCGGCGCTGGCCGCCGCCGAGCTCACCCGGTAGGGGCCGGGCACTGCTCACCGCTTGGCCTTGTGCCTGCGGCACGGGCAGGGGTGGTGGGCCGGGAGCTCGCTGATGGCATACAGGCCGAAGATCACGTGGGCGCCGCTCTCAGCGCCGAGCGTTTTGCGCAGGCGGCCCAGCCTGGCGGTGACGGTGTCCGCGGCGATGGCGAGTGTGCGGGCGATCTCCCGGACCGTCAGCCCTTCGGCGAGCAGCTCGGCGGTGCGACGCAGCGAGTCCGGGATTCCGTCCTCGGGCGGGCGCAAGCGGGGCGGCGTCAGGAGTTCGGTCCGGCACGCGATGGCAACCGCGTGGGGGCGCCCGGTGGCCTGGAGCGCGTGCACGACGTCGCGAATCGCCTCGGCGCCGGCACGGTCCCGGTCCTTGCTCGTGCTGACGGTGTTCCGGCCTGCGCGCAGCAGTTGGCTGATCCGCTCGGTCGAGGTGCCCCTGGCTACCTCGGCCAGCACACGGTGCTGACTGCCGGTGAGGGTCAGGGTGGTGCCGCAGTCCGGGCAGGGCAGGCCCGCGAGCACGGCCGGCCCGGGGTCGGTGAGGGTCATGATGTGGTGGCCTCGGGGTCGCTTTGGCAGGGGCAGGGGTGGGTGTCGTCCAGCAGGCGGACGCAGTGGAGCAGACTGACGGTCTGGGGACGGGTATGCAGGCTGTGCATGCGCGTGAATCGCCGCAGGGCCTCGTCCACCGCCCGGGCCGTTCGCCCGGTCTGCTGGCCGATCTCGCTGTCGGACAGGCCTGCGGCCATGCCCTGCAGTGCGGCCAGTGCGCTGTCGGTGGGCGGGCGGTCCAGCCGCCGGAACCGCGCTGAGCGGCGAAGCAATCCGGCCCGGTAGGCGATGTCGATGGCGTGGACCGGGTTGGCCGCGCCGAGTTCGGCTGTCAGGGCCTGGAGATCGCCTTCAACCTGCGTTGTGGTGCTGCGCAGGTGTCCGCCGATGGCGCGCGGGGTGTGCCCGTGCGCGGTGAGGGTGAGCAACTGGGCCTGCGGCTGGGTAACCAGGAGCCGGCCGCCGCAGGCCGGGCAGGGGGTTCCGGCGATCAGCAGTGGCAGCAGGCGGCCGGGGCGCACGGGGCGCCTGGCCGGGGTTCTGCGTCGTTGCGGGTACTGGGCCGGGTCGAGGAGGAACAGCGACGGCCAGGTCATCACCGCCCCCAGTCCCACGGGCGCTGGTGGGCTCCGCGCAGGCACGCGATCTGGTGCGCGGCCTGCTGGCGGGCGCGGCCGTCGAGGCGGGAGCGCCGGACGGTGTCCATCACCGCGGTGAGCGCGACGACATCGCGCACGCTCTGGTAGCCGTCCCAGGTGCCGATCCGGTCGTAGGGCAGGGCGACGTCGGGCCGGGTGCGGGAGGTGTAGGCGGCGGTGTAGGCCTGGAGGTCGACGGGGCGCCCGCGCAGGAACTCGGCCCGCCAGCGGGCCGCGACCAGATCCCACTCACGGCGGCCGAGCCGCGGCGGGCGCCGCAGGAGCAGCCGCGGGCAGCGGCCGTCGTCGTAACAGCAGGCCATACGGGTGTCACCGAGGATGACGGTGGGCGGGGTGGGCCAGTCGATGCGCTCCCACTCCTCACGCAGGCGGGCGGCGTGCTCACGCAGGAACCACTGGCCGGCCTCGTCGACATCGGCATCGGCCAGGCCCTCCAGCAGACCGTCGAACGGGTCGTGAGGCTCCAACCACAACGCCAGCTTCGGGTGGACGCCGTGGACGGAAGCGGTCGCCCACGCACTCACCGCGGGATCGTCCTGCCGCCTGCCGGGCTGATGCCAGAAGGTCACGGCGCGCCCGCCGGCAGTACGGACGCAGTCGTAGTGCGGCCGGACGACGGCCACCGACTCCTGCTCCAGCAGCCGGGCTGCGCGCAGCAGCGCCCATGCTTCGTCCAGGTCCGTGTGCACGAGGGCGACGGCGGCCGAGGCGGGCAGCGACCACGCCTGGATCGGGTGCTCGCTGACCAGCTCGGCCCGGTCGGGGTTGTCGCCAGTGACCACGCAGACCTGGGTCAGGGCCGAGTAGGCGGCCGTGATCTGCTGTCTGCGCGCTGCCTTGGTGACCTTGAGCAGGGCGGTGGTGGTCGGTCCGACGCTCACGGAATCCTCGGGTACGAAGTCGGTGGACAAGGTGGTGGTGGTCCGGGACGGCGCCTCCCGTGTCGCTGTCCCGGACCGGCCGGCCCCGTGCCGGGTGGCACGTGCCGGTACGGACGACGGGTGCAGCAATCCCCAGTCACGGCGTCGTCCGGTTCGGCCGGGTGCGGGCGCAGGGGGTGACGCCCGCACCCGGCCTTCACCCGCCCCAGCTCCCGGGCGGGTGGTCTCAAGGTGGTGCGGGCCCGGCCAGGGCTCCCGACCGGTCGGCCGGGCCCGCATTTGGCGGACCCTCGGCCGCCGGTTTCCGCCAGGCCGTCGCCCCCACAGCGGACGGCTGGCAGGAGCCCCGCAGCCGTCTCCCCCGGAGGCACGGGAAAGAGGAGGCAGTCACGGGGCCGCGCGGTGAACGCGGACGCGGACGGGGCCGCGTTGCTCTTCCGCTGCCCGCCTTTCCCGGGCGGGCGTCTGGAGTCCGGTGGCGTCTGCGCACGGGGAGGCTGCAGGCCGCCACCGGAGGTCTATGAGGCGGCGCTCACGCGGCAGGTCTCGGGCGCTGACGCAGCGTCGGGCGCACCGGGAACGTGCCGACAGCAGGCTGGGGCCGCAGTACCCGCACCGAGCTGACGTCCGGGTGCAGGCCGAACTCGGCCAGTGCGGTCTGCACCCAGCGGCGAAGGGCCCCGATCTGCACCAGTTCGGCCGGGATCGCAAAGCTCAAGTGAGCTTCGTGCGATGCGAGTTGCGCTTTCACGGGCATGCCTCACTCACTCGGGTAGCCAAAAGTAGTCGCACAGAGGTTCCCGGATGTGTCACGCCGGGAATGAGACGAAGGCCGTCACTTGACTGCCCGCCTCAGGTGCTGCTGTTCATTCAACTGCCGTACATGGGCGGCCGGAACCGGTCATGCTGGACCGCAGCGTGAACGCCGTGAACGCTCGTAGACGGAGTAGCTGAGGATGACTGCCAAAGCTTCGAACGCTGGCCTAGCCGCTTTGCTCGAAGAGGCCCAGTGGACCAAGACGCAGCTGGCCCGGGCCGTAAACCGCGCCGGTCGGGAGATCCAGCTGGATCTCAACTATGACTACTCTGCGGTCTCCCACTGGGTGCGGGGCACCCAGCCCACTGACCGGGTTCAACCGGTCATCTGCGCAGTTCTCACCCGCAAGCTCGGCCGAACTGTAACGTCAGTCGAGGCGGGGTTCTCCCGCCCCAACGACGATCTGCTGCACCCTAGTTCGGGTGATGTCGTGGACAGGATCGTGAATCTCGGGAGGGCCGACATGGACCCATCACGGCGCAAGTTGCTCAAGGCCGGCCTGTACTCCGCTGCCCTGGGTATCCCGGCGTTCACGGAGCTGGGTGACCGCCTTAACGCCAGTTCCACCCTGGCAGGGCGGACAGTCCGTGTCGGCCCCAATGAGGCCGCGACTGTCCGCAGGATGACCGAGCGGATCGCGGACATCCTGGACGAGCTCGGTGCGGGCCACGCCCGCCCGATGGCCGCAGCCTTCCTGACGAACACGGTGGGCACCTACCTGCGCGCTGACGCCATTGAGAAGGTCAAGGCCGAGATGCTGACCGCCGCGGCCGACTTGGTCTACCTCATGGGCTGGATGGCGATGTACGAGATCGAACACGGCCTCGGGCAGAGCTACTACCACCGGGCGTTGGAGCTAGCCAGGAACGCCGACGACCACATCACGTACTGCCGGACGTTGCGCGGGATGGCGCTGCAGGCCGCGAACCTGAAATACGGGCAGAAGGCTCTGAACCTCGCCGATGCAGCCGCAGAAGCAGCTCCGAAGGCAGGCCCCCGGCTGGTCGCCTTCCTCGCCGGCCAGCAGGCACACGGCGCAGCCCTCGTGAAGGACAAGCCGCTCGCTTTCGCACGCCTCCAGCAGACGGAGAAAGCCTTGTCGAAGGCCGAGGGCCGCAACGACCACGTCGGCGGATACGACATCGCCGCATACCACTTTCATGTGTCCAGCGTCCTCTACGCCCTTGGAGACGTGCCGGGCTCCATCACCGCGATGCAGCAGTCCCAGCGGCTGCGGCCCCCGACGGAGAAGCAGGGCCGCGCGCACGCCAACGGCGTCCTCGCTCAACGCCAGCTGGAGGTCGGGCACATCGAACGGGCAGCCCTGACCTGGCACAACTTCCTGGACGACTACGAGACCCTGTCATCGGCCAGGGCCGATGACCACTTCCGCCAGATGCTTGCTGGCATCCGCCCCCACACCGGCAACGCGAGGATCCGAGAGCTGAACGAACGCGCCCGCGCCCTGGTCGCCACCAAGGCCTGAGCGGTTGATGGGAGTCACCCCGTTTGCGGCTCCTACTTCCCGCGTCAGGCCGACTTCGAAAGCTCGGCTGCCTTCACCGCGTTGGCCTCGGTCTTCGAGGTCTGACCCACCGGGTTCCAGGGCGCGTACAGCGCTCCACAGCGCCAGGCCCGTTCCGCCGCGTCGGAACGGTCCTGCGCGCGATTCACAGGCTGTGGATCGGGGGGATCGCAGAGTAGTGCTGACATCGCGCCCGACACGGCGGTGATGGCGGCGGCGCATTCACGCTGAGCGGAGAGCACCGAGGGGGATACTCTCGGTATGGCCGACACTGACACCTACGCCCACTCGCCCGAGGTCTGGACAGCTGGACGCCTCCGCGAAGCGATCAAGGACCTCCCCGACGCCACACCCATCCACATCGGTGTTGCGTCCGACCCAGGCGACTTCGACGGCTACCAAGACCACGTCCTGGTTGACTGCGAACCCATCGAGCTGGCCGGCGACGACGGCGCGCCGGAGCAGGCCGAGGTCGAGTACACGCTGTTCGCGGACTGGCCCGCAGGAACCTACGACGTGTTGGGCTGACAGCTCCGCTGCGGGCGGCTACCCGGACCTCAGGAGCCCTCCTGGCATGCTGCCCTGTGCCAGCGACAGCGCCCGTCGGGCCGACCCTGCTGCTGCGACGGCGGCCCCGGCCCTGAAGGGTGTCTTTACTGTCGATAGGGCGGCTGAGCTGCGATTTTTTCGGGCGAGCGTGTTCTGGGCATGATCGCTGGTTGTGGGTCTGCGACTGCTCTACTTGATCTTCTGCCGCGTGCTGGGCTGGCTGGCTGTGTTGGGCCGTTCCTCTGCCGTGAACAACGCTGAGATCCTCGCTCTGCGCCACGAAGTCTCGGTACTGCGCCGCCAGGTGGAGCGACCGCGGATG
>NZ_JBIRFA010000059.1:0-34974 GCF_044327205.1 Kitasatospora sp. NPDC018058
TGGTCCCGCCTCCACTGTCCGCCCGCCGCGAGCCGCCGGACAGGGCCGTACGGTCCCTGCCGCCAGGGCCGGTTCAGCCCAGGACAGGGCGGCCGCGCGACGCGACGATGGGAGGGACTTCACACCCCGCTGGAGGCGGCCATGACGACGGACACCGGCGAGCCCCCACCGCAGCCCCGACCGCAGCCCCGACCGGGTCTGCTGACCTTCCTCGGCGGCGTGGGCACCGTCACCGGCAGCAAGTTCCTGGTCGAGACCGACCACGCCCGCCTGATGATCGACTGCGGCCTGTTCCAGGGCCTGGCCGAGCTGCGCCGCCTGAACCGCCGCCCGCTGCCCCTAGACCCCGCCGACGTCCAGGCCGTCGTGCTCACCCACGCGCACCTGGACCACTGCGGCTACCTGCCCCGCCTCGTCCGCGACGGCTTCCGCGGGCCGGTGCTCACCACCCCCGACACCGCCCGGATCGCCGAACTGATCCTGCGCGACAGCGCCCACCTGATGCGCGAGGAGGCGGACCACGCCAACGAGCACGGCTGGTCCAAACACCGGCCCGCCCAACCGCTCTACGACGACAAGGACGTCGAGAACGCCCTGCGGATGTTCGACCCCGTCCCGCTGGACACCGACGTCGAGATCACCACCGGGAACGTGCTCCGGCTGCACCGCGCCGGACACATCCTCGGCTCCGCCTGGGCCCGCCTCACCCTGGAGGACGGCCACACCATCGCCGCCAGCGGCGACCTCGGCCGCCCCGTCCACCCACTGCTGCGCCCGCCCGAGCCGTTCACCGGCGCCGACGTCCTGCTGATGGAGTCCACGTACGGGCACCGCCACCACGAGGAGACCGCCGCCCGCGAGTGGTTCGCCCGGGCGCTGGAACGCACCCTCGCCCGGGGCGGCACCGTGGTGATCCCGTCCTTCGCCGTCGACCGCACCGAGGTCGTCCTGCACCAGCTCACCGAGCTGCGCCGGGCCGGCCGGCTGCCGGCCGACGTGCCGGTGTACGTGGACAGTCCGATGGCGCTGGCCACCCTGCAGATCTACCGGGAGGCCTTCGCAGCCGGCTCCGACCAGCTCCGCCCCGACCTCCTCGCCGAGGGCCCGACCGCCCTGGACCCGGAACCGTTCACCCTCATCCACTCCCTCCAGGACTCCCTCGCCCTGGCCCACGCCCACGGCCCGGCCGTCATCGTCTCCGCCTCCGGCATGGCCACCGGCGGCCGCGTCGTCCACCACCTCGCCCGCCTGCTCCCCGACACCCGCAACACCGTCGTCGTGGTCGGCTACGCCGCCGAGGGCACCCGCGCCCGGGACCTGGTGGACGGCGCCCGCGCACTGAAGATGTACGGCACCTACGTCCCGGTCCGCGCCGAGGTCGTCAACGTCCCCACCTTCTCCGCGCACGCCGACGCCGCCGAGATCATCGAATGGCTACGCCCGGCCCCGCCGCCCAGTGCCACGTACCTCGTCCACGGCGAGCCCGAGGGCTCGGAAGCCCTGCGTGACCGGATCGACCGCGAACTCGGCTGGACGGCCGTGGTCCCACACTCGGGCGAGCGGGTGCTCGTCCGGTAAGGAAACGCCGCCCGGAAGCACCGGTTGCCTCGGATCAGAACTCTCATTGGCTTCGGTCCGAGCCGAACAGCCGGGCGGCGTCAGCCGCGCTGGGACCAGTCCTCGCCATCGCAGCATCTTAGAACCCCGCGACCACCGCGAGCGCCAGCTCGGCCGTCTCCGGCAGGTCGTCCAGCAGCACGCAGTCCGCCTCACCGACCAGTTCCTCCCCCACCCAGGCGCCGAGCGTCAGCAGGCCACTGCCTGGAGGCCCGCACAGCCGGTCGGCCGTCTGCCTCGGCGCGTTGCGGCTGACAACGAAGAACCGCAACCGGCGGCTCTCCTCGGACATCCCGTCGGCGTGCAGATCGAGGACGGCCTGATGGTCCTGCGGGCCGAGAGGCCGGATCTCGACCGTGGTGCCGTCGGCCAGCAGCTCCGCGGCGGGTGGACGGTGGACATGGCGCAACTCCTCGGCCGTCGCCGTTCTACGCCTCCAGCGTCCCCACCCGCCCGACGCCCCGGGAGGGCCGACCGGCCCCGCCCTCCTCGCCGAACGGCGTGATTGCCTCCTGCAGGAACGGGGGCAGGGGAGCCACAGCCCGTCCTCAACCGCGCGGTTTCTTCCCCGTCTGCCCCTTCTTGGCCGCGGACTTCGCCGCAGCCTTCGCTACCAGGCCGGACCTCTTCGCTACGGCCTCAGGCACCTTGCCCGACAGTGGTCGGCGCAACAGGCCTGCCAACCATGCCGAACGCGCCACGCAGCCCGGCGGGAACTTCGAGGTCACGGCACGTCCCGCTGAAGGGACCGCTCCAGTTCGCTTCCGCCGTACACCGTGATCCGAACGCCATGACGCGATACGGGTTTGTCACCGGTCAGGGGCCCCTTGGAGCGTGACCTCATTGGTGCTGCGGGGCACCGGGGGTCAGCTGGCGCTGTCGCGGATCACCACGACCGGGCAGGGCGCGTGCTGCACGCAGTACTGTCCGACGGAGCCCAGCATGGCACCGGTGAAGCCGCCGAGACCGCGGTGGCCGAGCACCAGCAGCGACGCCTGTTCCCTGGCCGCACCCAGCAACACCGAGGCGGGGTTGCCCTTCCCGACCCGAAGCTTGATCTCCACCGACGGTTGCGCACCTACGGCCTTTTCGACGTTCTCCGCCAACGCCACGTGCGCGAGGTCGGCGAGCCTGGCCTCCTCCTCGGCGACCGCTACCGCGCCGCCCCACCCGGAGAACGGCGGCTCCCAGGCCATCACCGCCTCCACCAAGGCGTGGGTGAACCCGGCTTGTCGCACCGCCCAGCGCAGTGCCTGCCTGGACTGCTCGGAGCCGTCGACCCCGACGACGATCTTCTCGTCGTAGACCTGTTCCTCTGCCATGGCCTCGCCTTTCCGATCGAGCTGTCGATGACGCCGGGCCGGCAACCGCCCGATCAGGGCCGGGCACCTGCCACCGGGTAGGTGGCTCGGGCCCGCCGAGGCGTGCGGGTGGTGCGAGCAACACCCGGAACCGAGCGCACTGCTCCTATGCAGGTCGGCCGGCTGGCCACCACCACCGGCCGACCCACCGAGGGGCCATGGGAGGGGAAGCACCGGGGTTGCGGATGACGATCGGCACGTCTCTCGGTCCTTCCCCTGCGCTCGTTCCAGGGGATGGTTCACGGCCGGTGGGGGGTGAGGGGCTGTTCGGTCCAGATGGTTTTGCCGCGGTGGGTGTGGCGGGTGCCCCAGCGGTGGGTGAGCTGGGCGATGAGGAGGAGGCCTCGGCCGCCTTCGTCGGTGGTGCGCGGGTGGCGCAGGTGGGGGGCGGCGCTGCTGTTGTCGGTGACCTCGCAGATCAGGGCGCGGTCGCGGATCAGACGCAGCTGGATGGTGCCGCCCGCGTAGCGGATGGCGTTGGTGATCAGTTCGCTGACTACCACCTCGGTGGTGAAAACCAGTTCGGAAAGGCCCCAGTTGGCGAGTTGACGGTCGGCCAGGGTACGGGCGGTGGCGACGATCGCGGGATCGCTGGGGAAGGTCCACGATGCCACCGCATCGTCTCCCAGGACGCGGGTCTGTGCGACGAGGAGGACCACGCCCTCCGCCGGGCGGCCGGCCAGCTCGGCGTAGATGACGGCATCACAGGTCTCCTGCACCGATGCGCCGGGATGAGCCAGGACGCGCCGCAGTCGGGAGTGTCCGTCCGGGGCTTCGCGGCGGGTGAGGCTGTCGGTGAACAGTGCGATCAAGCTGCCCTCGGGCAGTGACACCTCGGCTGCCTCGAATGGCAGCCCGTTGCCTCCCAGCGGCGGCCCCTCCGGTGCCTGGAGGCATTCCGTCAGGCCGTCGGGGTAGGCGACGACCGGTGCCGCATGCCCGGCCCTGGCCAGGGTCAGGCACTGGGCGATGGGATCGTAGACCGCGTAGACGCAGGTTGCCATGGTCGGCTGCTCAACCGACGGACGGTCGTCGGCGGCCTGCCGGGCTTCTTCGGCGAGGTGGACCATCAGGTCGTCCAAGTGCGCCAGTACCTCCTCGGGAGTCAGGTCCAAGGCGGCCAGGCTGTGTGTTACGGACCGCAGGCGTCCCATGGTGGCCGCGACGTGCATGCCGTGGCCCGCGACCTGCCCGACCGCCACCGCGGTGCGAGCCCCGGACAGCGGGATGACGTCGTACCATCCGCCCCCGCCGGCACTGGTCGGCAGATGGCAGGAGGCCACGTCGAGGGCGTTTTGGGCAGGCTGCGTCTGCGGCAGCAGGCTGCTTTGCAGGGCAAGGGCCGCGGTGCGCTCGCGGGCATAACGGCGGGCGTTGTCCACGCACACCGCGGCCCGGGCGGCCATCTCGGTGACCACGGTCAGATCGTCCTCGTCGAACGGCTCACGCGTAGCGGATCGGTAGAAACCTGCCACGCCCAGCACGACGCCGCGTGCTGTCAGGGGCACGGTCATCAGGGAATGCACGCCGCCGGTGCGCAGGCGTTCGGCCCGCAGCGGGTCGCGGGCCAGCCACTCGGCCTCGTCATCGACGTGCCCGACCAGGCGGGGCCGCAGGTCGGACAGGCACTGTGTGAAGGGCGTTGGGAAGTCGAACGTCGTCTTCTGCCCGACGGCGTAGGCAGGCTGCAGGCCGGCGGCCTCGGCGGTCCGGAACGCGGCGTGGTGGACGGTCACCTCGTCGGTGAGCGGGCCGGGCGCGGGCGCTTCGCCGTGGTAGACCGCGTCGAGGATGTCCACGCTCACCGCGTCGGCAACCCGACCAGCGGCGACCTCGGCGAGTTCCTCGGCGGTACCTGTCACGTCCAGCCGGGTGCCGATGCGCCTGCTGGCGTCGTTGAGCAGTTCCAGTCGCACCCGGTCGCGGTACCGGTCCGTGACGTCGATCGCGATGCTCGCCACCCCGAGGGTGTCTCCCGCCGGATTCTGCAGCCGGAACGCCGACATGGAGAACACTCTTTGTCGGCGGGGATCGGCTGGTGGGTAGCCGGCCTGGACGAAGTCGATGACCGGCTCCCCGGTGTCCAGGACCTGTCGCAGCAGGTGCTCGACGACATCCGTCACCACGCTCGGGGCGACATCGCGGCCGCGCCGCCCGATGATCTCCTCAGGGCGCACGCCACGCATCCCGGAGGAAGCGGTGTTGAACCGCACCACCTGCAGATCCGTATCCATCAGGTGCAGGCCCACCGGCGACTGGGTCAGCAGCGCATCCAGCACCGCCCGGTCGAACTCCCCAGGATCCGCTCCACGGGCCAGTGCCAGGAAGACCACCCAGCCCGCTTCGGATGCCGCGTCCAGGAGCGGGCACATCCACAGCTCGATGTCCAGCGGCAGACCGGAGCGGTCCCGCATCGTGACGCGGAAGCCCCCGAGCATCGGCGGCTCACGCGGGACGGGCCAGGACACGCCCTCGGCGGGCCCGGTCAGCAACGACCACAGCGGTCGGCCCACGACCTCCTCGGCTCGATAGCCGACCAGCGCAGTGGCCTGCTCACTCCATCCCGTGATCAGCCCGCCGGCATCCAGCAAGACCCTGGCAAGTGCCACCATCTGCGCCTCCGTCGCGCCTGTGGAGCATTCATGGCCTCAGACCGGAATGTCGTATCCCGCGGCGCCGTGGTGTCCGGCTGCCGGGAAGTCAGCTCTCAGTGCAGCGAGGTCTACACCTCCCCCTCGACATCGCGACCGGCGGGGGGAGTTCGAGGACACCTCGAAGACGGCGCTGCGGCGAACGACGCCGCATGATCAACACCCGCCATGGTGCCACTCCCCATTGCAAACCGGGTTCGCGGCGCCCTGCTTCCAGCCTACGAGCCCCTCAGCGTTCCTGCCCGTCACTCGATCTTGCAATCACAGGGGCACAGGGGAGTGCGCGTTGTTCGACCCGCGAGGGCGCCCTCTGGCTCGATCCGTGCCTGCCGTCCGCCCAGCGCCGGCCGCTTGGGTCGGCGGGCCCCGTGCCCGGGACCATCCGGCCCCTGCGGCGCCCGGCCTGCCGTGGTGGCATGGGAGTACGGACGACCGGGCGCGCTCCGGCCCCGCACCGACCCAGGGAGGACGGCATGAAAGCCGCCGTGGGAGACCGCATCATCGTCCAGGCCACCCGGCCGGGCGCGGCGCGCAGGGACGGCGAGATCGTCGGCCTGCACCATCCGGACGGCAGCCCGCCCTACGACGTGCGCTGGTCGGACAACGAGCGGGTGACCGAGTACTTCCCCGGCCCGGACGCCCTGATCCACCACTACCACCACGCACCCGAAGACGCCGCAGCGGCCCTACCGCCCCACCCGCACCTGTTCGCCGACTGACGGACCGCTGCCGTGACTGTCTCAGCCCAGGGGCTCGACACCATCTCCGGCCTGACCACCGCCGAGGCCGCACGCTTCGTCCTCGGCCTGCTCCGCCACCATCCGCCCGGGGGGGTGACGGCGATCAGCCTGGCCGTCGCCGCCGTGCCGGAGTCGCTGCCGGCGGTCGAGACGCTCGGCTCGGTCACCGTACTGGCCACGGACAAGACCGGCACCCTCACCCCGGGCCGCATGGTGGTCGAACCCCCGCACGCGCCGCACCAGCACATCCTGCGCTCCGGTGTCTGGCAGCGGGTGCTGCTGCTCGGTCTCGTACTTGCGGCAGCCGCTCTCGGCGCGACGATCTGGGCCCGCCACGGTGAACGCCCTTGGCAGACCGTGCTGTTCCTAGCCCTCCTGGCCGGCCAGCTCGGCACCGTCCTCAGCCTGCGCGAGCGGCTGCTGACCCGCGCCGGCCTCTTCCTCCCCGCCGCCGTCCTCGCCTCCGCCGCACTCGCGGCAGTCGCCCTGTACCTGCCGTTCCTCCGCGACGTCCTCGACACCGTGCCACTCACCTGGAGCGATCTCGCCGCACCCGCCGTCGCCGGGCTCGCCGGATTCGTAGCAGCCCGCCTTCGCAAGCAAGGGATCTGACGCCATGTCGAACGCCCAGGTCACCGACCTGTACGAGGTGACGATGGCCCTCTCATACCTGCGGGAGGGCATGACAGCACCCGCCACGTTCAGCCTCTTCGTCCGGAAGCCGCCGCCCGAACGCGGTTTCCTGGTCGCGGCGGGCCTGGAACCGGTCCTCGACCACCTCGCCGAACTCCGGGTGGACCAGACCGACGTGGCCGCATTCGCGGAAGCGCTTGACCGCCCGTACGCCGATCTGGAGCCCCTGCTGGATCTGCGCTTCACCGGTGAAGTCCGGGCCGTGCCGGAGGGGCGGATCGTGCTGCCAGGGGAGCCGCTGTTGGAGGTCACCGCGCCACTGCCGGAGGCGCAGTTCGTGGAGTCGTACCTGCTCAACCAGGTGTGCCACCAGAGCGCCGTGGCGTCGAAGGCCGCGCGCTGTGTACTGGCGGCGGACGGGCGGCCGGTGGTGGACTTCGCGCTGCGGCGCACCCACGGCGTCCCGGCGGGTGTGCAGGCGGCGCGGCTGGGCGCGGTGGTCGGCTTCGCCGGGACGAGCAACGTGGCGGCGGCCCATGCGTACGGGCTGCGCGCGGTGGGCACCATGGCGCACTCGTACGTCGAGGCGTTCGGCGACGAGGCGGCTGCCTTCCGCGCGTTCGCCCGGGCCCATCCCGGGCCGGTGACCTTTCTGGTCGACACGTACGACACCGCACGCGGGGTCGCCGTAGCCGCCCAGGTGCTGCGGGAGTTGGGGCTACGGGAGGGTTGTGCCGTACGGCTCGACAGTGGGGACCTGGGAGCGTTGGCGGTCACCGCGCGGCGGATCCTGGACGGGGCCGGGCTGCCCGGTGTCCGGATCACGGCCAGCGGCGGGCTGGACGAGTACGGGGTCGAGCGGCTGGTCGAGTCCGGGGCGCCGATCGACGTCTTCGCGGTCGGGACCCTTGTCGGGGTGTCGGCGGACGCACCGTACCTGGACGCCGCGTACAAGTTGGTCGAGTACGACGGGCGGCCGATGATGAAGCTGTCGACCGGGAAGGTCACCGCGCCGGGGGCCAAGCAGGTGTTCCGTAGGCCGGGGCTCGTGGACACGATCGCGCTCCTGGACGAGCCTGCCCCGCCGGGGACAGCGCCTCTGCTGCGAACGGTCATGACGGACGGCAAACGGACAAGCCCACCGAGCATGCTCTCCGACGCCCGGGCCGCCTTCGAGACCGATCTCGCCCAACTCCCGCCCGCTGCACGCCGGATCCGCTCCCCTCAGATGCCCACCGCAGCCGTGTCCGAGCGACTGGCCTGCCTCACCGCCGACGTCCGCCGGCACATCGAGCAGCGGATGCGCGCCACTCGGTAGGGCAGCCGACGGCCGGAGGGCGTCCGCAGGTCAAGCGGCGGGGGGTTGTGGGGGCGGGTCGGCCGGGTGACGACCTTGATCCGGACCATCGTGGCCACCTCCTCGTCCGGCCTGTGCTCCACGCTGCCGCCGTCGACGGCCTGCCCCCAGGTCCCCGAGGGCCGACCCGGGCTGCCGGTCGGGGGGGGTCACAGGTGGGTCCGCCAGGCTCACGGCCCTGGGCCGGTCGGCCCTCGTGCCGGGCGCCGGGCCTGCCTAGCGTGGGAGCAAGGTCCGGTCGTCCGGTCCGAGGAGGAGCCATGACACCCGTGAGTTCGGACGGCCCGCGCCGTCCCGTCGTCCTCGGCGTCGACGCGCTCGACACCGGCCGGATGACCGCCGTCTGGGCCGCCGACGAGGCCGACCACCGCGGCCTGCCGCTGCGGCTGGTGCACGCCATCCCGTCCCTGTTCCATGAGTTCGGCGTCTTCGACGAGGGCCGTTGCCGCAAGGCCCTGCGCCAGCGCGCCGACCAGGCGCTCGACCGGGCCGCCCGCACGGCCCGCGAACGGCACCCCGGCCTGGAGCTCGTCACGGCCGTCGACGAGGACCTCCCGGCCCTGGCGCTGTACCGGGAGTCCGTCCACGCCGAGCTGATCGTCCTGGGCTCGCGCCGGCTCAGCCGGACCCAGGAGGTGCTGAGCGCCTACTCGGTGACCGTCCCGGTGAGCGCCCAGTCCCCGTGCCCGGTGGTGGTCGTCCGCGACCCCGAGCACGTCACCCAGGACCCGCCCTACGTCGTGGTCGGCGTGGACGGCAGCCCGTCCTCCCAGGCCGCCGTCGACTTCGCCTTCGACCTGGCCGCCGAACGACACGCCGCCCTGCGCGCCATCTGGGTCTGGCAGCGCCCGCCGGTCGGCAACCTCGACGAGCCGGAGACCGAACGGACCCTCCGCCGACTGCTCGTCGAGTCCACCGCCGGACGGCACGAGCGCCACCCCGGCGTGACCGTCACCCACGAGCTGGTGCACGGCCACCCGGTCGAGGCGCTGGGCGCCGCCTCCGAGCACGCCCTCGCCGTGGTCGTCGGCCGCCGCGGGCAGGGTGGTTTCACCGGGATGCGGCTCGGCACCGTCCCCCACGGCCTGCTGCACCGCGCGCACTGCCCGATCGCGATCGTGCCCGCTCCCAAGCACTGAAGCGCTCGCACCGAAGCGAACCAACGCCGAGGGGCAGCCGCTGTCACTCCCCCGATACTGGGGCCGACGAGCGCACCGTGAACCCTCCCGTCGTCGGATATGGGGGTCCCCCGGCCGAAGGCGAGGGAGGCCCGCCCGAAAGCCTCGCCGCCACCCAGTAGGCCCTCCACGAGGCGCAGCGCCGCAGGTGCTCTCCCGTCCTCCTCCAGGCGTGGCCCTGGCCGACGCGGGACGTGGTCGGGAGCGACGAGATGCGGTGGTTCCCGCCGCTGACGTATTTGAACCACGCCCCCGGCGGGTGGAACGGGATGTCGTACTCCCAGGTGGGCAGCACATGGACGACGCGCAGTCCGGCGCCATGCAGGACCGCCTCGTGGGCGGCCCACATCAGGGCTCGCAGGCTCCGCCCGGAGCCTCCCCCAGCCTTCGGCCGGGGGACCCCCATCGCCGACGATGACCGGTTCGGTCGGGGGCGGCGCACGGAGCGTGCGGTGAGGACGTCCGGCTGCGCACTCAGGTGCGCTCGGTCAGGAGGGCCGCGCCGTCCGCGAGGGTGGTCAGGCGCGGATAGTCGTCCTCGTCGATCCGGCACCCCGCTCGTTCGGACAGTCGCTCGACGAGGGTGAGGAAGTCGATGGAATCGAGTTCGAGCGCCTCCCGGATGCTTGTGTCCGGTCCGATCCTCCCGAAGTCCGCGTCCGGGACGATCTCGGTCAGCACCTCCTGGAGGAGGGCCAGGGCCTGGTCGTGGTTCACAGCTCCTCCGGTTTCTGCAGCAGCCGGTCGAGTGCCGCCAGGTAGCGGGCACCAGTCGCCCCGTCGCTGGCCCTGTGGTCCGCGGAGAGAGTAGCGGTGACCACCGGGCGGACGCCGAGCATGCCGTCGGCGGCCCAGGGCCGTTCGACGACCTTGCCGAGGCCCACGAGCGCGACCTGTGGCGGGTAGATGACACCGAAGACGATCTCCACTCCCTGGTCACCCAGACTCGTGACGGTGATCGTCGGGTCGGAGGCCTCGGAGCCGCGCAGCCGCCCGGCCCGCGCCCGGGTCACGAGGTCCCTCAGCCGCGCCATCAGCTCGGCCGGCGACAGGTCGGCCGCGTCATGGATGGCCGGTGCGACCAGCCCGCCGCCACGCAGAGCGACGGCTACACCAAGGTGGACCGCGGGTGCGGGAACGAAGCCGGTGCCGGTCCAGAAGCCGTTGAGCTGCGGCACCTCGCGGGCCGCCAGGGCGGCGGCCTTGAACAGCAATGCGGCAGGCACCAGCCGTTCGGGCACCGGGAGTTGACGGTTGCGTTCGTGCAGCCAGTCGACAGCGGCGGCGAGGTCGATGGTGGTGGAGAGGTAGTAGTGCGGGATCTCCCGTTTGGAACGGGCCATCATGTCGCCGACGGCCTGGCGCATCGTCTGCCGACGGTCCCCGGCAGCCTTCTCCGTCGCGGGTTCCGAGGGCGGGGTCGAGGGCACGGATGGGCGCCCCGCGCTGACAGCGGCCCGGACGTCGGACACCCGGACCGCTCCGTCCGCGCCCGTACCCGTCACCGTGGAGAGGTCGATCCCGGCCTCCGCCGCGACACGCCGAGCCAGTGGCGTCGCCCGGACCCGGGCCCCGGACGACGGCGTCGGCGCGACGGCGGCCGGCCGCCGTGGCGCCGTCCGCCGCCTCCTGCTGCGGTTGCCCGGCACCGCGGCCACGACGTCGGCCCGGGTGATCCTTCCGCCGGGGCCCGTCCCGTGCACGGCTTCGAGGTCCACCCCACTCTCCTCGGCCAGGTGCCGGACGAGCGGGGTGGCCCCCGGCCCGTCGGCTCGCGCCGGTGCCGGCTCCGGTGCGGGCACCGGCTCGGGCTCGAACTTCCCGGTGGCGATGACGGCCATGACGGCGCCCACCGGGACCGTCGTCCCGGGTTCGACCAACAGCCGCTCGACCGTGCCGGTCTCGAAGCACTCGACCTCGATCGCCGCCTTGGCCGTGTCCACGACGGCCACGATGTCGCCGCGGGCCACCTGGTCCCCCGGCCCCACCAGCCACTCCAGGAGCGTTCCCTCGGTCATGTCGGCGCCGAGTGCGGGCATGGTGAACTCGGCCATCTCAACCGACCGCCCGCCGGGCCGCCGCCACGATGCCCGCGACCTGCGGAAGGGCGGCCTCCTCCAGCTGCTGGGCGTAGGGCACTGGCACCTCGGCCCCGCACACCCGTTCCACCGGCGCGTCCAGGTCGTAGAACCCCTGTTCCGCGATCCGCGCCGCGACCTCGGCCGACAGCCCTGCGGTGCGCCAGCCCTCGTCGACGACCACGGCCCGGTGGGTACGGGCGACGGAGCCCAGGATCGTCGCGTCGTCCAGCGGACGGAGCGTCCGCAGGTCGACGACCTCGGCCTCGATGCTGTCCGTGGCCAGCCGCTCGGCGGCCTCCAGGGCCTTGCCGAGCGAGCCGCCGTAGGTGATGAGGGTGACGTCGCTTCCGGCGCGGCGGACGGCGGCGCTGTCCAGGTCCACCCGGGCCGCGCCCGGGTCGGAGGTGCCGGTGACGTTGTAGAGCGAGCCGTGTTCGAAGATCACCACCGGGTCGGGATCCGCCAGCGCCGGCGCCAGCATGTACCGGGCGTCATCCAGGGTGGCCGGGGCCAGCACCCGGATGCCCGGGATGTGGGCGTACCAGCCTTCGAGGCTGTGCGAGTGCTGGGCCGCGAGCTGCCGGCCGGCGCCGGTGGTCATCCGGATCACCAGCGGCACGGCGACCTGTCCGCCGGACATGTGCAGCAGCGTCGCGGCGTTGTTCAGGATCTGGTCCAGGGCGAGGAGGCTGAAGTTGACGGTCATCACCTCGACGATCGGCCGCAGGCCGGCGATGGCCGCACCGATAGCGGCGCCCACGAAGGCCGACTCGGACAGTGGTGTGTCGCGGACCCGGTCGGGTCCGAACTCGTCGAGCAGTCCGAGGCTGACGCCGAAGGCGCCGCCGTACCGCCCGACGTCCTCGCCCATCAGGAACACCCGCTCGTCGGCCGCCAGCGCCTCGCGCAGCGCCTCCCTGAGCGCGTCCCGGTAAGTCGGCTCCCGAGCTGCCTTCGCCCCGGTCACGGTCGTTCCCCCGCCGGGCTGTGAACGAAGCGCAGCAGGTCCTCCGGAGGTTCCAGCCCGCCCTTCCCGGCCTCCTCCACCGCCCGCTCCAGTTCCTCGGCGACCTCCTTCTCGACGAGGTCGAGCCCGGCGTCGTCGAGACCGTCCTCGGCGCGCATCCGGTCGGTGAGGAGGGTGATCGGGTCTCGCTCTTTCCACCGCTCGATCTCGGCCTTGTCGCGGTAGAGGTCCGGGTCGTACATGGAGTGCGCACGGAAGCGGTAGGTGCGCAGTTCGAGGAAGTACGGGCCGGCTCCCTCCCGAACGGCCTGCGCCGCGCGCCGGACGGCCCGTTCGACGGCCAGGACGTCCATGCCGTCCACGGCCCAGGCGACCATCCCGTAGGAGGCGGCCCGGGCGGCCAGGTCGATCTGGGCGTGCTCACGGACCAACGGGGTGCCCATGGCGTACAGGTTGTTCTCGCAGACCATCAGCAGCGGCAGGTCCCAGAGCGCGGCGAGGTTGGCGGTTTCGTGGAACTCGCCCTCGGCGACCGCGCCGTCGCCGAAGAAGCAGCACGTCAGGTTCGGCCGACCGCGCATCCGGTCGGCCAGGGCAAGACCGGCCGCCACCGGGATGCCCCCGGCGACGATGCCGTGGCCGCCGTAGAACCGGCGGCCGACGTCGAACAGGTGCATCGACCCGCCCCGGCCCCGGCTGCAGCCGGTGACCCGGCCGAGCATCTCGGCCAGCACCGCCGCCATGGGAATGCCTCTGGCCAACGCGTGGCCGTGTTCGCGGTACGTGGTGACCACCGAGTCCTCGGGCGTGAGCGCCTGGTGGACGCCGACGGACACGGCTTCCTCGCCGATGCACAGATGGACGAAGCCGCGGATCTCTCCGGCGCTGTAGAGCTCGACGCACCGCTCCTCGAAGCGGCGGATGCGCAGCATCTCCCGCAGCAGGTCGTGCCGGTGTTCGCGGCCGGTCGGCGGTCTGGGGCTGCTGCGGTGGGGGTTCGCGACGGTTCGGCGGGTCATGTCGTCTCCTCCAGGGTCGACAGGTCGCCCTCGGGCAGGCCTAGTTCGCGGGCCCGCAGCAGCCGCCGCATGACCTTGCCACTGCGGGTCTTCGGCAGGTGCTGGTCGAAGGCGATCTCGCGCGGGGCGATGGCCGGGCCGAGCCGCCGCCGGGCGAACGCGGTGAGGTCCCGGGCGAGTCGGTCGCCCGCCTCGAACCCGGGCTTGAGCGAGACGAAGGCCTTGACCACCTCCCCCACCATCGGGTCGGGCCGGCCGATCACCCCTGCCTCGGCCACCGCGGGATGCTCCATCAGCGTGCTCTCGACCTCGAACGGGCCGATCAGGTGCCCGGCCGACTTGATCACGTCGTCCGCCCGCCCGACGAACCAGTAGTAGCCGTCGGCGTCTCGCCGGACCACGTCCCCGGTGAGGTACCAGTCGTCGGCGAAGCAGGACCGGTAGCGCTCCTCGGCGCCGAGGTAGCCGCGGAACATGGACGGCCAGCCGGGCCGCAGGGCCAGCTCGCCCTCCGCTCCCGGTTCCTCCAGCACCCGGACCCTGCCGTCGGTGACCTCCGCGCGCCCGTTCGGCCCGCGGGCGAGGACGCCGGCCGTCACTCCGGGCAACGGCCGTCCCATTGAGCCGGGCCTGATCTCGGCCCCGGCCACGTTGGCGATCATGATGCAGCCGGTCTCGGTCTGCCACCAGTTGTCGTGGATCGGCAGGCCCAGGATCTCCGGCCCCCAGCGCACCGCCTCGGGGTTGAGCGGCTCGCCGACACTGGCGACGAACCGCAGCGCCGACAGGTCGAAGGAGCGCGGCAGGTCCGGCGGGCTGCCCCGGGGGCTCATCCGCATCAGCATCCGGATCGCGGTCGGCGCGGTGTACCAGACGCTCACCCGCTGCTCGGACAGGATGCCGTACCAGCGCCGGGCCTCGTACTCGCCCGCGTCGACGACCATGGTCACCCCGTGGGTGAGCGGCGCGATGATCCCGTAGGAGGTGCCGGTCACCCACCCCGGGTCGGCGGTGCACCAGAACACGTCGTCCGGGCGGAGGTCCAGTGCCAGCGCGGCGGTCGCGTGGTGGGCGACCACGGCCTCGTGCACGTGGATCGCGCCTTTCGGGGTGCCGGTCGTCCCGCTGGTGAAGTGCAGCAGCGCCATGTCCTCGGGATCGGTCTCCGGGATCGTGAAGTCCTCGGACGCACCGGCCGTCAGGGAGTCGAACGCGATGGTCCCGGGCAGGTCCCCGGCACTTGGGCCGACGATCAGGACGTGGTCCAGTCCGGGCAGCCCGTCGCGTCCGTCCGCCACCTTGCGGCGGTACAGCTCCGCAGTGGTGACCAGGACCCGCACCTCCCCGAGCCGCAACCGCTCCGCCACCGGTGCCGGGCCGAAGGCGGGGAACAGCGGGCAGAACACCGAGGTGTTCTTCAGCGTCCCCAGGACGGACACGTACAGCTCCGGGCAGCGGCCGAGCAGCGACGCGACCCGGTCCCCTTTCCGCACCCCGACGGCCCGCAGCCCGTTGGCGAAGCGATTGCTGAGCCGGGCGAGTTCGGCGTACGAGACCGGGGTGACCGTACGGTCCGCAGCAATGCAACGGAGTGCGATCTTGTCCCCTCGTCCGGCCGCCACGTGCCGGTCGACGGTCTCGTACGCGATGTTCAGCCCGCGCCGTCCGGGGAGCCCGTCGAGCTGCGCCCGGGCTCGCTCCCAGACGGGGCCGCGCCCGGGCGCCCGGCCCCCGCCCGTGCCGGCTACCGCCCCCGGTGCACGTTCCTGGACCACGTCGCCGTCCACGGCGGCTCCTTCCGGACCGCGGGCCGGTGTCCGGGCCCGCTCCCCTCATCGTCCGGCGGCTCCCGGACCTCCGCGAGACGGCGACCGGCCGCTCATCCATGCCCGTTCGCCCTGGTCCGTCAGGGCCGATCGGCCCCACCTCCGTCCACCGCCGGCGGGCCAGGCCGGAGGTGCCGACGCTTCGAGGAGGTGGCCGTCATGCTGAATCACACCGACCACGGCGGACGGCGCCGGCGCAATGCCCCTGCGCACCCCGCTGACGCCCGCGGTCCGAATCGCGGAAGCGAGTCATGACTGACGACACGATCGTTGCGGGTGGTGGGGGTCCCCCGGACGAAGGCTGGGGGAGGCTCCAAGCAGTCCAGGTAGTGATCGTACGCGGGCGTTACTCCTGACCACGCGTCCGCTCCGCCGCCCAGCGGCGGCGGACCGCGTCCTCGTGCTCGGCCTGCTCCACCGCCTGCTCCACGGCGGCGAGTTCGGCGGTCAGCCGGGGGATCCAGTGCCGGCGCAGGGCCCGGACCCGACGGCGGGTGCGGGCCGTTTCCTCCCCCACCAGCCGGGCCGCCGTCCGGTGCGCGGCGTAGGCGGCGGCCGCCCGGACCGCCTCGCGGTAGGCCGCCTCGGCGTGCACCAGTGCGGTGTTACCCGGGGCGGGCTCGTGCGCGGCCCGGACCGCGTCGGTGCAGGAGACGCCGGACGGATGGTGCACCCCCATGGAGACAGTCCACTCGACGACCACGTCCGCCCGATCGGCCACGGCCGCTGCGGCCAGCGCCCCTTCCCCGCTCACCAGCAGGCCACGCAGGAGCCACGTCTCCGCCTCCGCCAGCTGCTCCCGCCACCGTGCCTCGGCCGTCTCCTCGTCCTGCCTCAGCTGCCCGTGCCGTTCCAGCAGCACCCGCAGCTTGCGGTCGAGCAGGTCGGCCCCGCGCAGGGCGACGTCCAGGCTGTGCCGCAGCCGCAGCCGGGTCGCCCGGCCCGGCGGGGTGCGGCGACGCGCGGTCATGACGCATCATGCGTGTCGAGCTGCTCGGGCGGCAGCATGGCGAGCTGGCTGCGCGGCAGGGTGAGCAGGACGTCCCAGGCACGGTCCAGCGCGTCCCCCAGCGGCCGGTTCTCGTCCGGCCGCTGGGCGAGGAACCGGTCCGGGAAGACCTCGTCCAGGTCGAGGTACCGTAGGTCGGTCGGACTCAACGCCGAACGGCCCACCAGGTCGGCGAGTTCGCGCACCTGCCGGGCCCGCGCGAGCGCGGCCAGCAGCTGCGCGGCCACGTCGAGGTGGTCGGACCTCGTCCGACCCGGGCCCGCGCCCTTGCGCATCAGCCGGGAGAGCGAGGAGAGCGCGTCCACCGGCGGGTACACCCCGCGCGCGTGCGCCTCGTGGGAGAGCACGATCTGGCCCTCCGTGATGTAGCCGGTCAGGTCGGGCACCGGATGCGTGATGTCCCCGGCAGGCATGGTGAGCACCGGGAGGAGCGTGACCGAGCCGGGCCGGCCCCGGATCCGGCCGCAGCGCTCGTACAGGGAGGCCAGGTCACTGTAGAGATATCCCGGGTAGGCCCGCCGGGCGGGCACCTCGCCGCGCGCGGCCGACACCTCGCGGAGGGCCTCGGCGTACGCGGTCATGTCGGTCATCACCACCAGGACGTGCCGCCCGCCCTCGAACGCGAGGTGCTCGGCCACGGTGAGGGCGATGCGCGGGGTGAGTAGTCGCTCGATCACCGGGTCGTCGGCAGTGTTCAGCAGCAGCGTCAGCTCCCCGGTACCGGAGCGCGCGGCGAGCCCGTCCCGGACGAAGGCCGCGTCCGCGTGGGTGAGGCCCATGCCGGCGAACACCACGCTGAAGGCCTCGCCGCCGCTGACGGCCTGGGCGGCCACCTGCACGGCGAGTTCGAGGTGGGGCAGCCCGGCCGCCGAGAACACCGGCAGCTTCTGCCCGCGCACCAGCGTGGTGAGCACGTCGATCGCCCCGACCCCGGTCAGCACCGGTTCGGCGGGCGGCTCGCGCCGGACGGGGTTGAGGGGGACCCCTCCGACCGCCGCCGACGCGGGGCCGAGGACCGGCGGACCGCCGTCTATCGGTTCCCCTCTGCCGTTGCACACCCGGCCGAGCCACGCGGGACCGACCGGGACGCGCAGCGGGCCGCCGGTGAACGCGGCCCGGGTGGCGGCCGGGTCCATGCCCGCGGTGTCCTCCAGGACCTGTACGACCGCGAGGTCACGGTCCACCTCCAGGACGAGGCCATGGCGCCGCTCGCCCGATCCGAGGGTGATCTCCACGAACTCGTCCCACCCCACTCCGGCCACGCCGCCCACCACGAGGAGAGGCCCGCGCAGCTCCCGCACGTCCGTGAACTCGACCTCGCCGAAGTCCGTCACCGCGGCTCCCCGAGCGCGGTGAGCACCGCCGCGCAGCCGGCGGCCACGGCGTCGGTGTCCCGGGGCCCGGCTTCCTCGCGGGCGCGCAGCAGCGGGGTGAAGTCAGTCTCCTCGACCGTTTCAGCCGGTGTGCCGGCGTCGACCAGCTCCCGGCACCGCGCGACCGTCGCGAGCACGGCGTCCGCCAGTGCCGCCGTCTTCTCCGGGGAGCAGTACGCGTCGTGCGCCGACAGCGCGCTCTGCTGGAGCAGGCCTTCCCGGACCAGCCGCCCGGCGAGCACGCTGACCCGCTCGGGGCCCGGGAGCGCGGTGATGCCGACCAGGTCGACCAGGTCGGCCAGCCGGTCCGCCTCGGCGAGCAGCGCGGTGACGCGTGCGCGACGCTCGCCCCAGGCGGGGTCTCCCGCCCGCGTGTGCGCAGTGCCGAGGGCGGCAGCGTCGCGGGCGAACGAGCCGGACCACGACACGGCCGGATAGTGCCGGGCGTAGGCGAGTTCGCGGTCGAGCGTCCAGAGGCTGCGGACGAAGCGCTCGGTGTGGGCGGTGACGGGCTCGGTCAGGTCCCCGCCGGGCGGGGAGACGGCGCCGAGGACGGTGACCGACCCGCGGGCGCCGCCGAGGGTGCGCACCGCCCCGGCGCGTTCGTAGAACGCCGCGAGCTCCGAGGCGAGGTCGGCGGGGTATCCCTCCTCGGCCGGCAACTCGCCCATTCTGGAGGAGAATTCGCGCAGCGCCTCGGCCCAGCGGGAGGTCGAGTCGGCGATCAGCACGACGTCCAAGCCCATGTCGCGGAAGTACTCGGCGACGGTCGCGCCGGTGTGCACGCTCGCCTCCCGGGCCATCATCGGCATGTTGGAGGTGTTGGCGACCACGACCGTCCGGTCGGCCAGTCGGCCGCCGGTCCTCGGGTCGTCGAGTTCCGCGAACTCGGCCATCACGTCGGCCAGTTCGTTGCCCCGCTCACCGCAGCCCACGTACACGATGACGTCGGCGTCGCACCACTTGGCGATCTGCTGCAGCAGGACGGTCTTCCCGGTGCCGAAGCCGCCGGGAACCGCGACCGTCCCGCCCCGGGCGACCGGGAAGAGCAGGTCGATCACCCGCTGGCCGGTGTGCAACGGCTCGGCGGCGTCCAGCCGTTCCCGGACGGGCCGGGGCCGGCGGATCGGCCACCCGACGCCGGCCCGGACCGGTTTGCCGCCCACCACGACGAGCACCTCGTCCGCCCCGCACGGCCCCTCTGGGGCGATGCGCTCCACCGGTCCGGACGCGTCCGGCGGTACCAGGACCCGCAGCGGCAGCGAGCCCCCGGCCCACTCCCCCAGGACGGCGCCCGGCACGGCTTCGTCCCCCGGAGCCGCGATGGGGACGAAGCGCCAGGTACGCCCGTCGGCCTCGGTGCCGCTGCCCGGAAGCAGCCAGTCGCCGGCTCCGGTGAGCGGGCGCAGCAGGCCGTCGAAGACGCCGCCGAGCAGCCAGGGGCCGAGCCGAACCCGCAGCGGTCGGCCCGTCGGGCGGGCCGGGTGTCCCGGGGCCAGCCCGCCGGTGTACTCGTACGCCTGCACGCTCGCCACGTCCCCGGTGATGGCCACGACCTCGCCCGGCAGGTCCTCCGGGCCGAGCAGCACCACGTCGTGCATGGCGACGCCGCCGTCGCAGGCCACCTCGACCAGCGGACCGGCGACCCGCAGGATCCTCGACGAGCCCGGGTCAGCCATCCGGTCTCCCGTCGCCGTCGTCCGACTGCCAGAGCGTCCCTGCTTCCGGGCCGAGCCGGTCGAGCGCGCGGCGTACGAGCGCGGGCGTTCCGAGGTCCACCAGGCGGCCGGGGGCAGTGGCGAGCAGTCCACCGTCGGGGTGGGCGGTGATCCGGGCGTCCGGTCCGAGCAGGTACCGGGCCCGCCGGGCCAGCCGCTCCGCCGTGCCGGGCTCGCTCTCGTACCGCTCCCGGACGCGCTCGGCCACCCGGCGGCACAGCTCGGTGTAGGCCTCGCCCTGGGCCGCCAGCTCTCGCGCCCGGGCCGCGCGGGCGGCCTGGGCGTTCTCTGCCGCGGCGACGGCCTCACCCTCTTCCGTCCCCGCCTGGACGGCCCAGTACAGCACGGCCGCCGCCTCGGCGCGTGCGGCGGCGAGGGCACGCTCGGCGTCATGACGGGCCTCGGCGAGCGCCTGCTCGGCGTCGGCCCGCGCGGCGCGCAGCAGTTCGGCCCGGACGGGTGCCAGCGCGTCGGTGCCACCGGCCCGTCCGGTCACGGCAGCACCGCCGTCAGGGGCTCTGTAGCGTCCAGCCTGGCCGGGCCGAGCGCCTGCGCCGCCGCCCGCCCGACCAGGACCAGCGCCGTTCCCCCAGGCAGCGCGGCCCAGGCGGCCACGGCCTCCTCCGGCTGCTCGGCGACGAGCACGGTGACGCCGGCCAGGGCCAGCCCGGCCACCTCGGTCGGCGCCCCGATGGCGACCACGCCGCCCACCGTCAGGCCTTCCCGATCAGCAGGACGGCCACCACCAGCCCGTACACCGCGATGCCCTCGGCCAGGCCGACGATCACCATCGCCCGGCCGAAGAGTTCGGGCCGTTCGCTCAGCGCGGCGATGGCCGCAGCGCCGGTGTACGCGACGGCGATCGCCGCGCCGATCGAGGCTCCGGCCACCGCGATGCTCGCCCCGATCAGCGCCGCCGAGCCCGCCCCGGAGCCCGTCGCGGCGGCTGGCCCGGCCGCACCGGCGGGGTCGGCGAGCACGGTCACCAGCAGGGCGAGCGCGCCGGCCAGGACGGCGGCGTTGACGCCGAGCAGCCAGCGCAGGGCCGCCCTCCCGCGCCGACGGGCCAGCAGCCGGGCCGCTCCGAGCACGGCGGCGAGGACGGGCAGCGCGATCAGCCAGGCGATCAACGGGGCACCTCCGTTCGCAGGACGGGCACGTGCCAGGGGCGGAACGGCCGTCCCAGGCTCTGGAAGACGCGGGAGAACAGCTCGTAGTACTCCAGCCGCAGCGCCTGGATCCCGGCCACCAGCGCCTCCAGCGCGAAGGTGAGAGCGGTGCCGACGGCGAAGAGCAGCGCGGCCGCCAGCAGGCCCCAGGAGCCATGTCTCGCCAGCGCGGCGGTGCCGCGCCACACCACCTGTCCGAGCGCCGCGTGGGTGAGTCCGAAGGCGGCCAGGCGGGAGAAGGAGACCGTGTTCGCGAAGAGCCGCAGGACGGCGTCGAAGAGCTCGACGGCCGTCTGCAGCACGCCGCCCGCCCCGCCCGCGCTCGCGCCGAACAGGCCCGCACCGGCCAGCCCGAGCCCGGCCAGGAGGAGCGCCGCCCCGCCCGCCGCGAGCCCGGGCGACCGCAGGTACACGCCGCCGCCGCCGGCCCCAAGGCCAAGGAAGATCGCCAGGCCCGCCACCCCGGACGTCGCGGACAGCGCCCGGGCCGGGCCGCCCTCGCGCCACCGGTTCACCCCGCCGGCCACGTGGGAAAGGGCGAGCAGCACGCCGCCCAGGCCCACGGCCCCCGCCAGGAGCCGTCCCGGCTGGTCCAGCGGCGACAGCCACAGCACTGGCAGCACCCCGGTCGGCCCGAAGAACTCCCCGAAAGCCACGCCCGCCAGCGCACTGCACAGCCCCGCCCCGGCCAGGAACGGCCACACGGGGCGCAGCCGCGCCAGCCGCCGGGGCCGTCCACTCCGCAGCACCAGCGCGGCCAGCAGCAGCAACGTCCCGTGCCCGACGTCGCCGAACATGAGGCCGAACATCACGACGTACGCGATCCCGGCCGGCCAGGTCGGGTCGAGGTCCCGGTACGGCGCCGTGCCGTAGGTGCGCACGAGCGGTGAGAACGCGTGGCGGAGCGGTCCTCCGTCGCGCAACAGGGTGGGCGGGTCGACGCCACGCGGTGCAGGCAGGGCCACCAGGCCGCCGCCGGTGGCGGCCAGCGCCTCCGCGAGCTCCGCGACCCGGTCCGCCGGACACCACCCGGCGAGCGCGGCCACCTCGCCCCGGCGGACGGCGCTCGCCGCCCGCTCCTCCACCTGGGCCTCGCCTTCGAGAAGGTCCAGCCGCGCCTCCCGTTCCAGCCGGTCGAGATCCGGCGGGGTGCCGGACAGGGCCGCCGGCTGCCACGGCGCGACGGGCAGCCGGTGGAGCCGCCGGCCCGCCGGGCCCGGGGTGGCGTCCTCGATCCGGTCGACCTCGACGCAGCCCGCGTCGGCGACCAGCAGGAGGGTCTCGCGCAGCGCGGTGCTCGGGGCGACGATCGCCACCCGCTGCATGCGCACCGGAGTCATCGCCTCAGCCCAGCGCATCCGCCACCTCCGGGGTCGCGCCGCCGTGCGCGGCCAGTTCCAGTGCGGCGCGCACCCGCCAGGCGTCCACGGACAGGACCGCGACGGCTCCGACCACCGGCGCGAGGCCGTACTGTGCGCCGCGCAGGAGGTCACGGCCCTCCCGGTCCACGACCGTCCACCACCGGGTCTCTGCCTGCCACAGGTCGCCGGGGGTCTCGACGCCGTCCAGCGCCCATCGCGCGTCCGCGGGAAGCGCGCGGCGGAACTCCTCGAACGACGCGGCTGCCACGGCCCCGGGCCCGAGCAGACGCGCCGCCTGCCGACCGGCGTTCCCGGGGAGCGGGCGGCCGACGACGAACACCGTGCGTGCCATCAGCAGGGCGGCCCGGCCCTGGGCCCACTGTCTGGCGGGCGGCACGGTCTCCGCGACCCGGTGGGCGGCCGACAGGCGCAGGGCCACCGCTGCCGTCGCCGGATCCGCGCCCCCGGGGTCGCCCCACGCCGATGCCGCCAGGGCCGCGCGCAGCTCCTCCGGTGTGCGCGCGTGGGCGGCCCGGCGCCAGGCGGTCGCCAGCGCGCCGAGCGCGTACGGCCGACGCTGGGCCGGCCCGCCAAAGGAACGCAGCAGGTCCTCGATGTTGGCGCTCTCGAAGCCGGCGGCGAGGGCCCTCATGGCGTGCGCGCCGCTGCGCGGCAGCCAGCCCGCGAGGACCCTCAAATGCCACAGCAGGGTCGCGGAGACCGCCCGCTGCGCCTCGGCCAGGTCAGGGTCCGGCGGGAGGAAGCGCCGGTAAGGTGTCCCGGCCAGCCGCCGCACGGCCTCGGTGAAGCTGTCCGCTGCCGCCAGCTCCCCGGCTTCGCGGTGGCCGAGACAGCGGGACAACAGCCCCCGGGCCCTGGTCACTCCGCCGACCCAGCCTGCTGCCACCGGTGCCTCCCAGGGGCGTCGGCCGGTTCCAGCGCCAGTACCGCCGCCCGGTCGGCCAGCGCGGGCATCCGCTCGCGGGCCCGGCTGCGGATCCGGGCCTCGGCCTGCTCCGCCTCGGCGGCCAGCTCGGCCGCCCGGGCCGCCCCCGCGTGCCCGGCCGCGGCGGCGGCATCGGCGCGGACCTGCGGCGCCCGGGCGTGAGCGAGTTCGAGGATCCGGGCTGCGTTCCGGGCGGCCTCCTGCCGGATGCGTTCGGCCTCCGCCGCCGCCTCGGCCCGGATGGCCGCCGCCTCGGCCTGGGCCTGCGCCAGCCCGTCGAGCGGCTGCTCCAGCTCCGCGGCGAGTTCGGCTGCCCGGTCGGCGGGCACGCCGGCCGTGGGTGCACCGGGCGTGCCGACCGGGCGGAACCGCGCGAGGAAGTCCCGGAACCGCACCATGCGAGCCCTCCAGCCGATCCGACTTCCCTTCCTCCAGCATCCGGCCGATGCGCCGGACTGTCGCCCCGGATTGGGCCGTCCGCCGGGAGCTCGGGGCCGACCGGCACAAGCGGCGACGGCGCACCGGACCAAGACTCGAAGGGTGGGGAGCACCGTAGGGAGGCCCATACCATGAGCGAGCACGAGCACTTCTCCGCCGGGACGGAATCCCGCCGATCCGTTCCCGGCAAGGCCTGGAGCCCCGAGGAGCCGCAGCGGCAGGACATGCTGCTGCGCTACCTGGGCGCCGTCGCGGGCATCTCCGCCGCCCGGGCCAGGGAACCAGAACCAGAACCGGCCCCGCCGGAGGCCACCGCTGTGCCGGACGAGCCCGGCCCCGCGCTGGTCCTGCGGGTGCGCGACGTCATGGACGTGCCGGCGGTCGCGGTGTCGGGCGAGCTGCCGTTCACGGAGCTGGCCCGGACGCTGGCCCGCGAGCACGTGGGCGCGGTACCGGTGGTCGACGCGAAGGACCGCGTCATCGGCGTGGTCTCGGAGTCCGACCTGCTGGCGAAGGCCGCCGTCGAGGCGATGGAGCATCCGTCCGGCCCGATCGAGCGGCTGCGTGATCGCGGCCTGCAACAGAAGGCCCGGGGCGGGACGGCCGCCACCCTGATGACGGCGCCCGCCACCACCGTCCGGCCTGGCATGACCGTTTCCGAGGCCGCCCTGACCGCCGCCCGTTACCGGCTCAAGCGGATGCCGGTAGCCGACTGGCAGGGGCGGCTCGTGGGTGTCGTTCGGCGGGCCGCGCTGCTGAGCGCCCTCGTCCGGGACGACGAACACATCCGCGAGGAGATCACGTCCCGGATCCTCACCCGCGAGTTCCACCTGCCGCAGGGCTCGGTCGAGGTGACGGTCCGCAACGGTGTCGTCGACCTGGCCGGCCGGCTGGACCGGGAGAGCATTCCCCGGCTCGTGGCGGAGGTCCGGGACATCGACGATGTCACCGATGTCCTCGACCATCTCAGCGCGGCCTGAGGCACCGGACGTCCACCATGTGATCGCCACTCCGTGTTCGCCGCGCGTGCTCGTCATGGTCAAGGAGCGCGGTCTCGTCGCGGCCGTCCCGGACGCCTTCCGGCCCGGGCTGACGCATTACCGGATCCGGAACCGCTGCTCGCCTTCGACCACGCCGTCATCCGGCCGCACCGGGCCGCTTTCGAGAGCCAGGACCCCGCCGAGGTCTGGCGCTCGGCCCGCGTGGCCTTCGAACCCCCGCTGTTGGAGCGGCACTTCGCCGAGTTGTGCCGGGAGTGGGCCGCCGGCTTCGCGGCGGCGAGCACCTTCGGCGCACGGGCGCTGGTCACCGCCGCTCCCGGGTCCCTACCGGGGGTGCAGAACGCGGAGGTCGTGCTCAGCCAGCGCACCCGGCGCGAGGAGAGCCCGCTGGAGCACCAGGTCAAGCGAGTTGCCCGGCTGATCGCCGTGATCGCCGTCGGGGTGGGACTGGCGTTCCTGCCGATGGGCCTTGCGGCGGGGCTCTCGCTGACCGCCGCGGTGGCCTTCGCCATCGGCCTGCTCGTCGCCAACGTGCCCGAGGGCCTGCTGCCGACGATCACCCTCGCGCTCGCCTCCGGGGTGCGCGACCTCGCCCGGCGCGGCGCGGTGGTCAAGCGGCTGTCCGCCGTGGAGACCCTCGGCTCCACCACGGTGATCTGCACCGACAAGACCGGCACGCTGACCGAGAACCGGATGCGGGTCACGGAGGTGTGGACTCCCGGCACCGGGGCGAACGGAACCGGAATGGAGGGGGCCGCCGAGTCGGATGAGGAGACCCTGCTGCTCACCGACATCGCCGCCACCTGCACCACCGCCGATCCGGCTGCGGGGCACGGCGACCCCACCGAACTCGCCCTCCTCGACCTGGCCGCCCGCCTCGGTATCGAGCGCACGCCCGCGCGCCGGGACGACGAGCGCCGGGCGTTGTTCCGCTTCGACCCGCACGTCAAGCTGATGACCACCGCCGACGCCCGCGAGGGCGTGGTCGTCCTGCACACCAAGGGCGCCCCGGAGGAGGTGCTCACCCACGCGACCCACCTGCTCGACCACGGCACCGCGCGCCCCCTCATCCCGTCCGACCGGACCGAGGTGGTCCACGCCGTCGGCCGCCTGGCAGCGCGCGGACTGCGTGTCCTCGCCGTGGCGCGCCGACCGCTCCCACCCGGTCAACCGCCTCCGGCCCGCCGCGAGGAGGCCGAGCACGACCTCTGCCTCGTCGGACTGGTCGCCATGGCCGACCCGCCCAGGCCCGAGGTGGCGCAGGCCATCCGGCAGGCCCACCGGGCCGGTATCACCGTGCACGTCGTCACCGGCGACAACGGACTGACCGCAGCCGCCGTCGCCGAGCGGGCCGGCATCGGCCACCGCGGCATGCGTATCGTCACCGGCACCGAGCTCGACGCGATGGGCGACGACCGCCTGGACGCCCTGCTGGCCCGGGGCGAGGAGGTGATCTTCGCCCGCACCTCGCCCGAGGCCAAGCTGCGGATCGCCGACGCGCTGCGGGCCGAGGGCCACACCGTCGCCATGACCGGAGACGGGGTCAACGACGCGCCCGCACTGCGACGTGCGGACATCGGCGTCGCCATGGGCCGCTCCGGCACCGAGGTCGCGCGGGAAGCCGCCACCATGGTGCTCACCGACGACAACTTCGCGACCATCGTGGCGGCCGTCGCGGAGGGGCGGCGCACCTACGACAACATCCGCAAGTTCATCGTCTACATCTTCACCCACGCCGTGCCGGAGGTCGTCCCCTTCCTCGTCTTCGCGCTCGCCGGCGGTGCCGTGCCCCTCCCGTTGACGGTGATGCAGATCCTCGCCATCGACCTCGGCACCGACACCCTCCCGGCCCTCGCCCTCGGTCGCGAGCGCGCCGAGCCGGGGCTGATGGACCGCCCGCCCCGGCCACGCTCGGAGCGGGTGATCCGGCCGGCCATGCTCGCCCGGGCCTGGGGTTTCCTCGGCCTGATCTCCGCCGCGCTGATCATGGGCGGCTACTTCCTCACTCTCGGCCTGGCCGGCTGGCACCCCGGCGACCCGACCAGCCCGGGCGCCGCGCTGCACGTGCCGTACCAGGAGGCCACCACGGTCGCCTGGCTAGGCATCGTCGCCTGCCAGATAGGCACCGCCTTCGCCGCCCGGACCGACCGTGCCCCGCTGCGCGCGATCGGCGTGATCAGCAACCCGCAACTGCTCGGCGGCATCGGCCTCTCACTCGCGTTCGCAGCTGCGATCGTCTACCTGCCTGCGCTGCACGGGGTGTTCGGCACGGCGGCCCTCTCCCCCACCCAACTGCTCATCGTGGCGCCGTTCCCGTTCCTGGTCTGGGGCGCGGACGAACTGCGGCGCGCGGTCGTCCGCCGCCGCACGACCGCGCCCACGCCCGCTGCGCCGCCCGCGCCGGTGCCAGCCGCCGCCGAGCAGGCCCCTCACCACCCGCTTCCCGTTCTGCTCGCCCGGCACGGCTGGAGCGCCCACCGGCTCAGCCATGCTCTCGGCGTCGGCGAGCACGCGGCTGCCGAGATCGTCGCGCACGCCCACCGGATCGCCGCCCAGCACGGGCACCGGGCGGGGTGAACTCCTGCTCCGGCGCCGGTTCCGCTTCCCGGCAGCCGCCCGTACTCTCGCGACCTCCCTCCAGTAACGTGCACCGACGTCGAACCGCACTGGTGAGAGGTAGAGGTCATGAGCACGTCGGCGCCATCCGCCGGGACCGAGGAACTGCGGAGACACCTGGGCGTGTTCGACGCCGTGGTGATCGGGCTGGGGTCGATGATCGGCGCTGGCATCTTCGCCGCGCTCGCGCCCGCGGCTGCGGCGGCCGGGTCCGGGCTGCTGATCGGTCTGGCGCTGGCCGGCGTGGTCGCGTACTGCAACGCGACCTCCTCGGCGCGGCTGGCCGCCCGCTACCCGCAGTCGGGCGGCACCTACGTCTACGGCCGCGAGCGACTCGGCGACTTCTGGGGATACCTGGCCGGGTGGGGCTTCGTCGTCGGCAAGACGGCCTCGTGCGCGGCGATGGCGCTGACGGTGGGCTCCTACGTGTGGCCCGCGCAGGCCCACACCGTGGCGGTCGCGGCGGTGGTGGCGCTCACCGCGGTCAACTACGTCGGGGTGCAGAAGGCGGCCTGGCTGACGAGGGCCATCGTCGCCGTCGTGCTGGGGGTGCTGGCCACCGTGGTCACCGCCTGTCTGACCAGCGATGCCGCAGACAGTGGCCACTGGACGGTCGGTGCGGACGCCGGGTTTCACGGGGTACTGCAGGCCGCCGGTCTACTGTTCTTCGCCTTCGCCGGGTACGCGCGCATCGCGACTCTCGGCGAGGAGGTCCGTGAGCCGCAGCGCACGATCCCCCGCGCGATCTCGGTGGCACTCGGCATCACCCTGGTCGTGTACGCCGTCGTCGCGCTCGCCATCTTGGCCGTGCTCGGCCCCGAGCGCCTGGCCCACACCGCGGCGCCGCTGGCCGACGCGGTCCGGGCCGCCGGAGTGCCGGGTCTCGCCCCGGTGGTGCGCGTCGGCGCGGCGGTGGCCGCCCTCGGTTCGCTGCTCGCGCTGATCCTCGGGGTGTCGCGCACCACCCTCGCGATGGCCCGCGACCGGCACCTGCCCCACCGACTCGCCGCCGTCCACCCGCGCTTCGCTGTGCCGCATCGCGCCGAACTCGCCATCGGCGCCGTCGTCGCCGTCCTCGCGGCCACCGCCGACGTGCGCGGCGCGATCGGCTTCTCCTCCTTCGGCGTGCTCACCTACTACGCCGTCGCCAACGCCTCCGCCTGGACCCTCACGCGCACGGAGGGACGCCCGCCCCGGGCCGTCCCGATCATCGGCGCGGCCGGCTGCCTCGTCCTGGCCTTCGCCCTCCCGACGTCCTCCGTGCTGTGGGGCGCCGTGGTGATCGCGCTCGGTGCTGGCGCCTACGGCGTGCGCAAGGTCGTCGCCCGCACCTGAACGTCCGGTGCGTGGCGGAGCCGGGCCGGTTCCGTTCCGTCGCTGTCCGGCGCACCCGGCCAGCTGGGTCGAACGGCCCTGGAGGAACGACCGACCGGACCGGTTCCCGGGAGCCTGCGGCTCTGCCCCGCACCGCCACGCCGGAGCACAGTGGGCAGCGACGGAGCCCCTGGCGCGTCCGGCGCCGCCGGGCCACAGCGTCTGGAGGACGCCGTGCGCCGTGTCATCCGCTTCCGCGACCTCGGCCGGGAGGACGTCGGCCTGGTCGGCGGCAAGAACGCCTCCCTCGGTGAGCTGATCAACGGCCTGGGCCTCGCCGGGGTCCGGGTGCCCGACGGCTTCGCCACCACGGCGGACGCCTACCGCGAACTGATCGACACCGGGGGCCTCCGCGAACTGATCGCCGACCTCGACCGGCTGCACGACGGCGCCCCGCTGGCCGAGGTCGGCGCCGCGATCCGGTCCGCCGTCCTGGCCACTCCCCTGCCGCCCGCGCTCGAACGCGAGGTCGTGGAGGCGTACGGTCAACTCGCCCGCGAGGCCGGTCGGGAGAACCCCGATGTCGCCGTGCGTAGCAGCGCAACGGCCGAGGACCTGCCCGAGGCGAGCTTCGCGGGCCAGCAGGAGACCTTTCTCAACGTCCGGGGCACTGAGGCCGTGTTGGACGCCTGCCGCCGCTGCTTCGCTTCGCTGTTCACCGACCGGGCGATCGACTACCGGGAGCGAATGGGCTTCGACCACCTCTCCCTCGCCCTGTCGGTCGGCGTCTAGCTCATGGTGCGCTCCGATCTCGCGGGCGCGGGCGTGGCGTTCACCCTCGACACCGAGGTGGAGGAGCACTACGGCTGCCCGATGGACCTGGAGTGGGCCAAGGACGGGATCAGCGGGCAGCTGTTCCTCGTCCAGGCCCGGCCGGAGACCGTGCAGTCCCGCCGCCGAGGCGAGGTGCTGCGCCGGTTCCGGCTGACCGGCACGGGCGGCCGTCTGGTGGACGGCATCGCCGTCGGCGAGGCGATCGGGGCCGGGCCGGTGTGCGCGCTGGCCGAGCCGGTCGGGCTGGAACGCTTCCCGCAGGGCGCGGTCCTGGTCACACCGATCACCGACCCGGACTGGGAGCCGCTGATGAAGCGCGCCTCCGCCATCGTGACCGACCACGGCGGGCGCACCTCGCACGCCGCGATCGTCAGCCGCGAGCTGGGCGTCCCCGCGGTGGTCGGCACCGGATCAGCCACCGCCGTGCTGACCGACGGGCAGGAGGTCACGGTCTCCTGCGCCGAAGGCGCGGACGGCCACGTCTACGCGGGCCAGGTCACGTACGAGGCAACCGAGACCGACCTCGGTTCGCTGCCCGTCACCCGGACGAAAGTCATGCTCAACCTGGCCGACCCCGGCGCCGCGTTCCGCTGGTGGCGTCTGCCGGCGCATGGAGTGGGCCTGGCCCGTACCGAGTTCGTGGTCGCCCATCAGGTGCGCGTCCACCCGATGGCGCTGGTCCACCCCGAGAGGCTGTCGGCCGAGGACCGGCCGCTCGTCGACGAGCTGACCTACGGTTACCCGGACCGGACCGACTACTTCGTCGACCGCCTCGCCCACGGCGTGGCCCGGATCGCCGCCTCCCGCCGGCCGGACCCGGTGGTCGTGCGCACCAGCGACTTCAAGACCAACGAGTACGCCCGGCTGATCGGCGGCACACCCTTCGAGCCCACCGAGGCCAACCCGATGATCGGCTGGCGCGGCGCGAGCCGCTACTACGACCCCGGGTACCGCGAGGGCTTCGCCCTGGAGTGCCGGGCGCTGCGCCGGGCCCGGGACGAACTCGGGCTCACCGACGTCGTCGTGATGATCCCGTTCTGCCGGACCCCGCAGGAGGCTGACCAGGTCCTCGCGGTGATGGCCGACAACGGGCTCGCCCGGGGCGCGAACGGCGCCAGGTGCCGGCCCTCGTCCGGCCAGGTACGGGGGCGAGACAGGTCCGTCGGTCCCGGTGGCGTGCCCGTACGGCCCTGGGCCGACCCGTGTGGGGAAAGGACAGTGGAGGTGCGAAGGGCTGTCGGCGGCCCTCAGGAGGTCAGGATGCGCGGGTCCGCACCGTTGGGCAGGATCTTCGGCATACCGCTGCGGGTCCACTGGAGCGCGCTTGTCCTGGTCCTCTTCCTCGGCGTCGGCCTGGCCGGGCGAACGCTTCCGGCCTGGGTCCCTGGCCGCTCCGCCGCCGTCTACGGCCTCGCCGGCGTGGTCGGGGCGCTGCTGCTCACCCTCAGCCTGCTGTTGCACGAGACGGCCCATGCCGTCACCGCGCGACGGGCCGGGATCCGGGTGGACGACATGACCGTCTTCGCGCTCGGTGGCATCACCCGGATGGGACGTGCGCCGAGTCCCGGACTCCAGTTCGCCGTCGCCGGGATCGGACCGCTCACCAGCCTGGTGCTGGGCGGGCTGTCCCTGGCCGCCGGGCTCGGCGCCCAACACGCGCTCCGCTGGACGATGCCTGCGGCGGTTCTGCTGTGGACCGGCTGGGCCAATCTGCTGCTCGGCGTGTTCAACCTGCTGCCCGCCGCTCCCCTGGACGGCGGACGGATCCTCCAGGCGGCGGTGTGGCGGCGCGGACGTGACCGCGAACGCGCCGAGCGCGTCGCCGGCCGGGTCGGTCAGGTCGGTGGCCTCCTGCTCTCCGTCGCCGGCTGGTTGGAGTTCCTCCGTGGCATCGGCGCCGGGATCTGGCTCGTGGTCGTCGGCCTGTTCATGTGGTCCTCCGCCTTGGCCGAGGTCCGCCGCGCCGCCCTGGTGGCAGCCTTGCGCGGCACTCCGGTCAGAGAGGTCATGACCTCTCCGGTGGCCACCGGGCCCGACTGGCTCCTCGTTGACCGCTTCCTCACCGAACCCGCCGCGCACACCCACCACCCGCTCATCCCGGTCGTCGACTTCGCCGGCCGCCCGAGCGGCCTGGTCGACCTGCGCCGCCTCACGACGGTCCCGCCCGACCGCCGATCCGGAATACGTGTCCGCGATCTGGCCACCCCGCTCTCCGAGTGCGTGGTCGCCGCACCCGGGGACGACCTCGTCGAGGTCCTGGACCACGCGACCGCCCAACCGCCGATCCTGGTCCTGGACGGCGGCCGGCTGGTCGGCATCGTCACCCTTGAGGACCTCGGCAGAATCGCCCGAACGCGACCTCCGACGACCACGTGGGGAGCGTGAGCCTCATCCCGCTCGTCGGACGCCTCCGGACCGACGTCATGGGCACCGAGGCCATGGGTGTCAAGGTGCGTGTCTCAGAAGCAGTTCTCCGGCCACCTCCGCACGCTAGCCGCTGCCGCGCGACCGGGCGCTCGCGGCGGCATGCTGAGTCCGGGAGGAAGGAGATCCATGGCGCGGCACGCCGATGCCCCCGGCCCGGACCGGCGCCGCCTCGTGCCCGCACTGCCCGGGCTTGCGGTGCTCGGGCACTACCGGCGCGAGTGGCTGCGCGGGGACCTGCCAGCCGGCCTGACCGTCGCCGCCTACCTGGTGCCGCAGGTCATGGCCTATGCCACCGTCGCCGGCCTGCCGCCGGTCGCGGGCCTGCGGGCGATAGTCGTCCCGCTGCTGAGGCATCTGCCGGTGGCCCCCGGCCTGGCCGGCATGCACGACATCGACGACTATCCCCAGGCCCGCACCATTCCCGGGCTGGCGATCTACCGCTACGACTCCCCGCTGTTCTTCGCCAACGCGGAGGACTTCCACAGCCGGACGCCCGCGCCCCGCCTCCTGGCCGCTTTCCGGTCCTCGCACCGCACCCGTCAGGGCCGGGTGGCCCCGTCCGGTGGAGGCGACCGGACCTTGGGCAGGACCGGGTGGGCCGCGCATGGTGGGGTTGTGGAAACAAAAGCGAGATCCGCCACGGGGTGTGAGGGCCGGACGGGCCGCCGAAAGTCGTGCCCGACGATCAACGGCCGGGCCATGACGAAGGCCGATCCGCTGCCGGATCCGGCTCTCCGTGGGACCATCCGACAGAGCGGAAACAGCCCCGCGCATCGCTCCGACTCCTCGGGCAACGCAAGCACCGGGACTGTACCGCTTTGGCTTCTCCCATCCGCCCCTGCACCGCTTCCGTCCCGAGGAGGGCTCGGATGACTACCGGAACCGAGACGGGCACCCAGGCCCTGCGTGATGTACTCACCACACCCGGCCCCGTCCTGTCGGTCTACTTCGATCTCGATCCGCGCCCGGAGATGGGCCTGAACGCGGAGGAACGCTGGCAGGGCCTGTGCCGCGTCCTCGCGAGCCAGGGGGCCGGGGCCCACGACCTGGATGCCCTGACCCGGCGCTTCCTCTCCTCCCAGCCCGGGTCCGGTGTGCTCGCCGCTTACGCCGCGCGCGGTGAGGTGGTGCACTCGGCGGTCCTGCCCGGATTCGGACAGAGAGACCTGGTTACCAGGGCGCCGCTGCCGCATCTACTGCCGTTGCTGGCCTGGCGCCAGGATCACCCCGCCCACGTCGTCGCGGTCGTCGACCGTACCGGCGCCGACCTTCGGCTCTACCCCGCCGGCGCCACGGAAGGCCCCCGCCGAACCGTCATCGGCTCGGACGACGAGATCGAGCGCAACCGGCCCGGCGGCCGATCCCAGATGCGCTACCAGCACCGCGCCGAGGACTCCTGGGAACACAATGCCGTCCAGGTCGCCGAAGCACTGGACACGGCGCTGGCGGAAGTGGACGCCCACGTGCTGATGCTGGCCGGCGACGTCCGCGCCCGCCAATACCTCACCAAACACCTGCCCACTTGGGTGCGCCGCGACGTGTCCATCCGGCCGGTCAGCGGCAGCCGCAGCCCCGACGGCGCCTGGCCCCAGCGCATGGCCCAGGTCGAGGCGGAGACCTGTCGCGCCGGACGCGAGGCGACCGAGGCCTTGCTGCGCCGACTCGACGACGGGCGCTCGCCCCGCGGCCACACCGTGGAGGGCGTCTACGCGACCGTGCGTGCGCTCGCCGACGGCGCACTGCGCACCCTGCTGATCTCAGACAGCCTCACCGGCCACCGCACCGCGTGGTTCGGACCCGGCCCGACCGACATCGCCGACCAGCCCGCCTCCCTGCCGACGGACCTCACCCCGGTGGTGCAAGCCGACCTCGCGGACATCGCCGTCCGATCGGCGCTGCTGACCGGCGCCGATGTCCGGATCCTCCGCCCGGGTGCCCCTGGCGCACCCGCCCAGGGGATCGGCGGCCTGACCCGCTACACCTGACGCCCGTTCGGCCACGACCGCGAACGGAGGAACTCCGATGACAAGCCACCTGGTGGCCGCCCCGATGCCCGAAGTCGAGCTCGTAGCCCAGGGCGAGGTAGGCGAGGACAGCGTCCTCTACCGCGCCTCACCCACCGGCTACCGGCTCGCCCAGGTCTGTCCTAGCGCCGGGCAACTCGGTACCACCGCCGCGCCGTTGACTGTCAGCCCCGTTCCCGCGCCCCGGATGAACGCCGGCGCCGCGAAACGGCGCATGGACGCCCTCGGGCAGCCGTTCGTGTTCTACACCGACGAATTCACCGACCGTGGCAACGTCCTCTACCACCGCTACGACGGCCACTACGGCCTGATCAAGCCCGCCGAGTAGCCAAGCAGCCACCCCACCAAGAGGAACCCACGATGACACACGACACAAGCCCCAGCCAACCGGACGTAGCCCTCCACCCGACCGGCCGCGACGTCGAGAGCGCCGTCGAACGCGTCGAACTGCTGGAGGCCCAGGTCCAAGCCCTCGGCCAGGCCATCCGCGCCCTCATCCAGGGCCTGGAGGACATCCCCGACCAGGAGCCCGACCCCGAACGCCCCGCCCGCGCCGCCCGCCTCGCCCACGACCTCCTGCTCGCCCAAGGATTGTAGGAGTCCCTCCGCCCCGAGGAGAGGGGCCCGTCATGAGGCGTCTCTCGGCACCAGCGGGCTTGGAGCTCCGGCCGCATCAGCGAAGCTGGCGCCCTGGCCACCGGGCCACTGCAGCCCGGCTGGTCCCGCCGCGCCGCCCTCTCCCTCGTCGCCCTCAGAGGAGCCCGATGATCCCCGCACCGCTGTGCGCACCCGACCAACCGGACACGACCCTGCGGCTGCTGCACGGCTGGTACTCCACCAACAGACCGCTGGGCCTGACCGAACCTGGAGCAACACGGCCCTGCTCCCCGACCAGGCGCTGCCCTGATCTCGATTGTCGAGGGAGCAGGGCACACCGGGCGCGGCGGCGCCGGATTCCCCACAGGCCGCAAGCTGCGGGCCGTTGTCGTCGCAACGACATGGAGAGCGAGCCGCTCAGCCCTAAGGATCAGATGCTCCTCGCCGTCGCGCCGCATCTCGGCGCGGTCCTGGCCGCCGAAGCGGTGGGAGCCGACCACGTCTACATGTGCGTCCCCGCATCCGCACCGCCCAGTTGCACGCCCTGACCACCACCGTCGACGAGTGCCGGGCCACCGGGCTCGATTCCGTCCCCATCCGGATCGAGGCGCTGCCGCACGGTATCGCGACACACACCCGCTGCCTGGTGATCGGCAGCCGGGGCCTCGGCGGCTTCCGCGGCCTGCTGTTCGGCTCCACCGGCCGCGCGCTGGTGCA
>NZ_JBIRFA010000060.1:0-34261 GCF_044327205.1 Kitasatospora sp. NPDC018058
CGGGGGCGTGGCTCCAGGTCGTGGGCACCTACCTGCGAAGCGGCTCCGAGTACTGACGGCGGTCCGCTCCGGGCGAACCGCAGGCCCTCGGCGGCCGTTCGCCCCGGTCGTTCAGGGTGCGCAGACCGGCCTCCGTGCGGTAACCGGACGGCGGAGAGGACCAGTGCGACGATGCCGATGAACAGCAGGTAGAGCAGGCCGTTGGCGACGACGCCGACCAGCCCGAGCATGATCGCCATTCCGGGGCCGACCCGAAGCCTGGCACCACGGAACCGCCCGTGCTCCGCTTGGGCGCATTCGCAGGGGCTACGGCTCGACCGAGGGGGCAAGGTGGGGGACGCGCCCGGCCCACAACCGCCACTGAGCGGAGTCGACACGGTGGAAGGGCGCTCCACGGCGGCGGCCGCCGGCACCGTCGGTCGCGTTCGAATCCGCACCGCAGCGAGCGGTGACTCGATGGGATCCGTGGCCCGAAAGCGGATCAGGGTGTTCGGCATCGAGGCCGGAGAAGCCAGAGCTGCAGCCTCACTCCGGCGTGCCACGCCGAGTGGCGCAGCGGTGGGGGCATCGGCACGAGCGGCGGGTGGGGATGCCGGGCACTCCTCACCCAGTACGACGCATTGCCTGCCGACAGTCGCCCCGGGTGTGGTTACGGGCGAGGCGCAGGGTGGCCGGGTACTTGCGTTCGCCGGCCCTCCCCGCTCCGGTGTCGGCGTTCGGGAGACGGATGCATCCTCGGGGACGCCATCGGTGACCCGTCGAGCCGGAGGTCCTGCACTTGGGGTGGGCCGGTCACGACGGGAGCATGCCCGTTCGGCCCTGTCGCCGCCATCGGAGGCGGGGCAGGCTCACGGTAGGACCGCAAACCGGTCCCGCGCCTCCCGGTCGCTCTGCTCGTGGCGACGCGTTCCCGGACCTGGCTGTCGACGCAGGTCCGCAGTCGAAGGGAGCCGAAATGACCGCCGTGATCGCAGTCCTGGTGGTGCTGGTCATCCTGGTCCTGATCGGGCTCGCGATGTCGATCCGCATCGTCCGCCAGTACGAGAAGGGGGTCGTCTTCCGGTTCGGCCAGATCACCGGAGCACGCGACCCGGGACTGCGCCTGATCATCCCGTTCGCCGACGTCATGCACCACATCTCGCTGCGGATCGTCACCATGCCGATCCAGTCCCAGGGCATCATCACCCGCGACAACGTCAGCGTCGACGTCTCCGCCGTCGCCTACTTCCGCGTCGTGGACGCGATCAAGTCGGTCATCGCCATCGAGAACGTGAGCTCCGCGATCAACCAGATCGCCCAGACAACCCTGCGCAAGGTCGTCGGCCAGCACACCCTGGACGAAACCCTTTCCGAGACCGACCGCATCAACCTGGACATCCGCCGCATCCTGGACGTCACCACGACCGAATGGGGCGTGGACGTCACCTTGGTCGAACTCAAGGACATCCAACTGCCCGACACGATGAAACGCGCAATGGCCAAGCAGGCCGAAGCCGAACGGGAGAAGCGCGCCAAGATCATCAGCGCACAGGGAGAGGCCTTGGCCGCCTCCGCACTCGGCGAAGCCTCCGACATGATGATGGCCCACCCGCTCGCCCTCCAACTGCGCAACCTGCAGAGCCTCGTCGAGATCGCCGTCGACAAGAACAGCACCGTCGTCTTCCCCTCACCCCTGATGAGCACCATCGGCGAACTCGGCTCCTTCCTCTCCCGCGAGGCAACCGCCGCCGCTCCCGCACCGCAGCCGCCCCTGGACCGCCCGGACGCCCAACTCCCGGCCAAGCCCGTCCGGCTCCCTGTGCCCGACCCCGTTCACGTACCGGCACCCAACGGGGCAACCGGGACCCCGTAGACATCGCTGTCCCTTCCGGCCGCGGTGCTCTCCGTCCGTCGCCGGCGACGGACGGAGAGCACCGCGCGAAAGGCCATCGCGAAGATGACTCAGCCATTGCACACACCGCGCCACGGGCCGCGCCGCCTCGTCGAGCGTTGGAAAGCCGCAGCGACCGACCGCCGCGCGCGTGCCGCCGCCCGGCGGTGGCGGCACGTCGGCACCGAACCGCGCTGGGCGCGCAGCGATCTGCCGGCCCGGCGACTGCTCGGACGGATCTTCGCCCCGTTCTTCCTGCTCGGGACCATCGTCTTCACACTGCTTGCGGCGAACGCACTCCCCGCACCGAGCGCAGACCGTGCGTTCTACGCGGGCCTCGCCGTGCTGTGCGCCGTGTCCACCGCCGTCGCGGTGATCGACCTGATCGTCATCCGGCGCCGGATGGCAGAGCAACGACGGTGGCACCGCTGACGACGCGGCCGAGCGGAAGGCATAGTCGCAGCGGGACCACCGCAGGAGCGGAACGGCGTCCGCACAAGCCATAGCCCCTCCCGATCACCCACCGCGGCCAACCAAGTCCAGCCCTGTGGGCAACACCATGGCGGGAGGCCGTCCGAGCGATGCCGCGACAGCTGAGGAACAGCGGCGCCCGTCGCAGTCGCCGTCGGCGACGGGCCCCGCCTACGGTTGGAAGCAGGACGCGCCGATGTCCGGCTTCCGGTTGCGCAACGCGTCGAAGGTACGGTCGTCCAGCAGAGGAATCGAAGGTGGGCCGGGTGGATCCGGAGGATGGATCCGGGTGGGCGGATGTTCCCGACCGCAGCCACCGAATCGACGACGAGATGGACGAGATCGTCGGACGTCTGCGGAACCTGGCTCACACCCAGCGCCGTTTCCAGGACCTGCTGGACGCGGTGATGGCGGTGGGCCGGGAGCTGGACCTGCCGGTCGTGCTCCGCCGGGTGATCACCACCGCGATGGGCCTGGTCGACGCCCGCTACGGCGCACTCGGGGTGCTGAGCGAGGATGGCGAACACCTGGAGGAGTTCATCCCCGTAGGGCTGAGCGAGCAGCAGGTCGCAGCGCTGAGCGGGGTCGCCCTTCCGCACGGACGCGGACTCCTGGGACACCTCATCGACCACCCCGAACCGCTGCGTGTCGCGGACATCGGCGCCCACCCGGACGCGGTGGGCTTCCCACCGGGCCACCCGCCGATGCGGACACTGCTCGGGGTGGCACTCACCGGACGTGGACGGGTCTACGGCAACCTCTATCTTTGCGAGCGGCGCGACGGGCAACCCTTCGACGACCACGATCAGGACATCCTCGTGGCGCTCGCCGGCGCGGCCGGCCTCGCCATCGAGAACGCCCGCCTCTACCGGCAGGTCCGTGCCAACGCCGAGTACTTCCAGCGTCTCCTGCTTCCCAGCCTGCCCGATGTGGCGCCCTTCTCCGTCGCGGCGATCTACCGGCCCGCCGCCGCCCCGGACCACGTCGGCGGCGACTGGTACGACGCCCTGATGCTCCCCGACGGCGCCTGCGCCCTGGTCATCGGCGACGTCGCCGGACACGACCTGAAGTCCGCCGCCACCATGGCCCAGACCCGCAACATGCTGCGCGCTCTCCTCTACGACCGCCGCACCCCGCCCAGCGCCGTCCTGACGCAGCTCGACCGCACCCTCCAGGCGATCACCGACAACCCGATCACCACCACCTGCCTCGCCCGCATCGAACCTGCCGAGGACGGCTGGACACTCCACTGGAGCAACGCCGGACACCCGCCACCGCTCCTGATCGGCCCCGACGGCACAGCCCGTTACCTTCACACCGACCCCGGCCTGCCCCTCGGCGTCGACCCCGACGTACCCCGCCCCGACCACAAGTACCCCCTGCCCGGCAACGCCATCCTGGTGCTCTTCACGGACGGCCTGGTCGAGCACCCCCACCGCCCCCTGGACGCCGGCCTCACCGCCCTTGCCCAGGTCGCCGCCGCCCACGCAGATCTGCCCCTCGAAGACCTGTGCCGGACCCTGGCCGACGCCCACCTCGCCGATGGACGCGACGACCTCGCCGTCCTCACCCTGCGCACCCCGCCCACCGCGCCGACCCCCGGGACGCCGGCGGCACACTCCCGAGCCCGGGAACAGGACGTACCCCGTAGGCCCGCAGCCCGGTCATGAACCGGCTTGCCGCTTTATCCGCACCGCGGGGCAGAGGGACTCGGCCACCTCTCGATCGAACGGTTCGGTGTCGGGGGTGAGCACTGCTGCGGCGGCCGCGGCCACCCCGAGGACACAGGCCTCGACCGGATCGTCGCCCGCGGCCAGCCGAAGAGTGAGTGCGCCACCCCTGCGGGACGGTGTCCCGCAGGAGATCGACGCCACCGAGCTGGTCCCGGGCGACATCGTCGTCATCGAGGCGGGTGACCGGATCGCCGCCGACATCCGTCTCCTGCAAGGGGCCATCGAGGTCGACATGTCGGCGCTGACCGGGGAGTCGGTGACCACGTTGCGCTCGGCCGCGATCCTGGACGTGGACGTCCCGGTGCTCACGGCGCACGATCTCGTCTTCAGCGGCACCAGCTGCACCGGCGGCGAGGCTCATGGCGTGCTCTTCGCCACCGGGATGAACACCGAGCTCGGCCGCATCGCCGCGCTCTCCGAGCGGGTCAAGCAGGAGCCCAGCCCACTGGAGCGCCAGGTGCGCCGGGTCGCCTGGCTGATCGCGATCGTCTCGGTGTCCCTGGCATTCGCCTTCATCCCCCTGGCCACGTTCGGCATCGGCCTGTCGCTGGTCAACTCCGTGGTCTTCGCCGCCGGCCTGCTGGCCGGCATGGTCCCCGAGGGCCTCCTGCCCGTCATCACCCTCGCGCTCGCCGTGGCAGTCCGGGCGCTCGCCGCGCGCGGTGCCCTCGTCAAACGGCTCAGCGCGGTGGAGACCCTCGGCTCGACGGATGCCATCTGCACGGACAAGACGGGCACCATCACCGAGAACCGGATGCGTCCCACCCGTGTGTGGACCGCCTCGGGCCTCCTCGACCTGGACGACGCCGCGGCGCTCCAGCGCGGCATCCCGGCCGACCCGGTCCAGGTCACGGTCGGGCGGATCGCGGCCACCTGCAACAACGCCCGCCTCGAACCCGGTGAGGAGCCCAGCGGTGATCCCACCGAGATCGCCGTCCTGCTCGCCGCCCGCGAGCTGGGTGCTGGTCTCGCAGCCACCGAGCGCGAGTCGGACCGCTGCTGGCAGTTCCACTTCGACCCGGAACTCAAGCTGATGTCGACCATCGACCGACACCACGGCCGGCTCGCCGTCCGCACCAAGGGAGCACCCGAAGCACTCCTGCCGCACTGCACCACGTTCCTCGCCGCCCAAGGGAAAACAGCTGCCGCTCACCGCGGCCGCGATCGCCCAACGCGTCGGGATCACCGGCCCCAACCCCACCGTGATCAGCGGCCGACAGCTGGAGCAACTCGGCGACACCGAACTTCGCACCCTCGTGAGCCGGATGCCCGACATCGTCTTCGCCCGCGCCTCCCCGGAGGCCAAGCTCCGCATCGCCGACGCACTGAGCGAGGAGGGACACGTCGTCGCCATGACCGGCGACGGTGTCAACGACGCCCCCGCGCTGCGCCGCGCCGACATCGGCATCGCCATGGGCCGCTCCGGCACCGACGTCGCCCGCGAGGCCTCCACCATGGTGCTCACCGACGACAACTTCGCCTCGATCGCCACCGCGGTACGCGACGGCCGCCGGATCTACGACAACGTCCGCAAGTTCATCATCTACATCTTCGCCCACGCGACACCCGAGGTGATGCCGTTCCTCTTCTTCGCGCTCGGCGGCGGCCGCATCCCGCTCCCCCTGACGGTCCTGCAGCTCCTCGCCTTCGACGTCGGCAGCGAGACGCTCCCCGCCCTCGCCCTCAGCCGCGAACCCGCCGAGCCCGGGCTCATGGACCGCCCGCCCACCCGTGCCACCGGCGACCGGACTGCCGACACACGGTCAGGCCCGTTCGGCGGCGGCCACGTGCTCCTTCACCGCAACGAAGCTGTCCGGCGCCACCGAGATCGAGTCGATCCCGGCAGTCACCAGGAACCGGGTGAACGCCGGGTCGTCACTGGGCCTCTGGCCACACAGGCCCACCGGGCGGCCGGCCGCGTGCGCCGTGGCGATCAGGGTCTCGATACTCCGGGTGACGGCAGGATCGGTCTCGTCGAAGAGGTGCGCGAGAGCGTCGGAGTCACGGTCGACGCCCAGGGTGAGCTGGGTGAGGTCGTTGCTGCCGATGGAGAAGCCGTCGAACCGTTCGGCGAACTCCGCTGCGAGGATCACGTTGGCCGGGATCTCCGCCATCACGTACACCTTCAGCCCGTTGCCACCACGCGGCAGGCCCTCGTCGGCCATCACCGCGAGCACCCGGTCGGCCTCCCCCGTGGTGCGGCAGAACGGGATCATCACCACGACGTTCGTCAGGCCCATCTCGTCGCGGACCCGACGCAGCGCCCGGCACTCCAGGGCGAAGCCCTCCCGGTAGCCCTCGCTGTAGTAGCGGCTGGCGCCGCGCCAGCCGATCATCGGGTTGGCCTCGAGCGGTTCGAAGGGGCGCCCGCCCACCAGTTTGGCGTACTCGTTGGTCTTGAAGTCGCTGGTGCGCACGATCACCGGGTCCGGCCAGCGCGAGGCCGCGATCCGGGCGATGCCCTGGGCGAGGCGGTCCGTGAAGTACCGGGTCCGGTCCTGGTAGCCGTCGGTGAGTATGTCGATCTGGCGCCGCGCCTCGGGGTCGAGGCGTTCGGGATGGATCAGTGCCATCGGGTGGGCCTTGACCTGGTGCGCGACGATGAACTCCATCCGGGCCAGCCCCACCCCGTCCGCCGGCAGCTGCCACCAACGGAACGCGGCGGCCGGGTCGGCCAGATTCAGCATGACCCGGGTACGTGTCTTCGGCAGCCCGGCGAGGTCGATCTCGGACTGCTCGTAGTCGAGCCGTCCGGCATAGACGTGGCCGTCCTCGCCTTCGGCGCAGCAGACGGTGACCTCTTGGCCGTCGTGCAGCAGCTCCGTCGCGTGACCGGTTCCCACGATCGCCGGCACGCCCAGTTCGCGGCTGACGATGGCGGCGTGCGAGGTGCGCCCGCCGTGGTCGGTGACGATCGCGGTGGCCCGCTTCATGATGGGTTCCCAGTCCGGGTCGGTGATCCCGGTGACCAGCACGGCCCCGGCCGGGAAGCGCTCGAGCTCGACGGGTGTGGTCAGCGCGCGGACCGCGCCCGTGCCGATCGCCTCGCCTACCGCGATCCCGTCGACGAGCGATTCCCCCGAGCCGGTCAGCCGGAAGCGGTGCAGCATCGTCGCGCGCCGCCGGGACACCACGGTCTCGGGACGGGCCTGGACGATGAAGATCTCGCCGGTCCGCCCGTCCTTGGCCCACTCGATGTCCATCGGGCAGCCGTAGTGCCGCTCGATGACCACGCCCCAGCGCGCGAGAAGGCGCACCTCCGCGGCGTCCAACACGCGGCGGACGCGCTCCTCGGCGCTGGTGTCCTCCGTACGGGTGAGGCCCTGGTCGGCGTAGACGGCCTTGCGGCGTTTGGCGCCGATCTCGGCGTGGATGACCGGATCGAGTCCGGGATTCTCCAGCAGTGGTTTGAAGACCAGGTACTCGTCGGGGTCGACCTGCCCGCTGACCACCGTCTCGCCCAGCCCCCAGGACGCGCTGACCACGACGGCGTCCGGGAAGCCGCTCTCGGTGTCGAGGGTGAACATCACCCCGGCCCCGGCCAGGTCGGAGCGGACCATCAGCTGCACGCCGACCGAGAGCGCCACGGCGAGCTGATCGAAGCCCATCCGCTCGCGGTAGTCGATCGCCCGGTCGGTGAACAGGGAGGCGTAGCAGCGCCGGCAGGCGTCCAGCAGGGCCTCGCGGCCCCGGACGTTCAGGTAGGTGTCCTGCTGCCCCGCGAAACTCGCCTCCGGCAGGTCCTCGGCCGTGGCACTGCTGCGCACCGCGACGTCCGGGTCCTCCCGGCCGACCTCGCGTCCGAGCCTGGCGTACGCCTCGGCCAACTCCTCCTCCAAAGCGGGCGGCAGTGGTGTGCCGACCATCGCGGCGCGGATCGTCGCACCCACCTCGTCGAGTGGCGCGCCGCCGTTCAGCAGGTCGATCTGGTCGATGATCCGCTGCCGGAGTCCGCCGGTGTCGAGGAACTCCCGGTAGGCGTCGGCGGTGCTCGCGAAGCCGTCCGGCACCCGGACACCGGCCGGGCCCAGGTTGACGATCATCTCCCCGAGCGAGGCGTTCTTTCCTCCGACGAGCCCGACGTCCGCACGGCCGAGGTCGGAGAACCGGATCACGCGGCGGGTCGCGGGCATGGGTTCCTCCGCTGGTGCGAGCGAGACGGCGACGGATGCGCTCTGGCGCCATGTCTGCGCTGACGCGCGGCAGGCCGAGCCGTCGACCAGCAGATTCAGTACACCTCGACCGTCCGCGCGGCGCGAGCCGACCCGATCGACGAGGGGCCGTCCGGGCCATCCGACTTCGGGCTTCCTCCCCACCCCGTCACGGAGGTCTCGTTCATTGCCCATCTGGCGAGCCCCCAGACGGCGATGACCAGGACGTCTGTCCAGTGGAGGCCGTCGACGACACCGCCTGATCCCAGCGGTGCGGCTTGGACGTCCGTTCCCCGTGCCGACCGGCCGCCGAGCCCTGCCGGGCTTAGCTCGCCGACGCCGGCGAGTGCCCATGGGCGCGGCCCCGCCCGGCCTGTCCGCGCAGGCCCGGACCCACCTCCTCCGGTCCGGGTTCGCGCGGCGGGCCACCAGCGGGGCGGCTGGTGCGGTTAACCGCAGGCAGCCCTGCGCCCGGGCGCACGGTCGCGTTCGCGGCGGTGGGCGCGCACGGTTGACCCATGGGGATCGTGGTTCTGCTGGAGCTGGTTGAGCCGTTGGGCGCGCGCATCCTGGGGGCGGCGGTGATCTGGTCGACGCCCTGTCGGTGCGCCGGGTCCATGCCACGTCCTCGGATCCGGACGCCCCCGGCGGCCCGGGGGCGCTGACCTTGTGCGGAATGGACGCCGCGGCCATGGTGGTCGACCGGTCGACCGGTCGAGCCCGCAGCGGCCGGGGCAGGGGTGGTATCCGCCGCGCTGGGCCGGATACGTCTGCCTGACCTGTGATGCTGCTGCCCGCGCCTTCTGATCCGGGAGCGCGGCGGGCCGGATGGGCCTATCGGGCCCCCGGCGGACTGTCATCGTCGTGGGGGGTGTCGATGGCCTCGCGCAGGGCGGCCAGGTCCGTGATGGCGGCCTGTTCGGCGAAGCGGGCCAGAAGCCGGCGGAGGACCCTCTCATCCTGGTCGCGCACTGCTTCGCCTATGGCCGCCGCCAGCGACGCCTGGGTATGGGGTCGGGCGTGCGCACCTGCCGCGCGGCCTGCGGCCCTTCCACCGCTCGCCTGCCGTTCACTCGTGGTCCTGGCCGCGGGACGCGGCGCCCTCCGCCCTGGGTGCGGCTGCGGCGACCGGCCGCCCCACCCCGTGCGGGGCGCAGACTACCTACCCAACCGGCACCGAAAAATCTATTCCCGCCGAAGTAGACATTGCCGCGCACCGTGGTTACTGTTTCTCTCGTAGACGAGATCAGCGGTACCCGCCAGACACGAACTGGCGGGCAGCAGTACAGGAGTTCGCAGGTCGGTACGGTTGCAGGGTCCTGAAGCCAGGGATGTAGCAGTAAGGCGACAGGACCGGCGGCCGGACCGGGCGGCCCGCAGGTATCAGAGGCCGTCGCACAGCGGTACCGCAGTTCAGCAGGAGCAGTACCCGTAGGTGAGCAGGATGCAGGACACGCCGGGCAGGTGGGCGTGAAGTAGTGGCGCAACAGCGGCGCGGTAGCGGAGTCCCGGAGCCACGGCAGGTGCAGGACGGCAACGGGACTGGCGGCCGGGCCGGGCGGCCCGCAGAATCAGGGGTCGCCACCGAGCGGTACCGCAGTTCGGTAGGCGCAGTACCAGCAGTGTGAAGTTGAGTTGGGCAGTACCAGGCAGTTCGAAGTACCAGGCCAGTACAGAGGAAACGGAGGGGACAGAGCGCCATCAGGATCGCCCGGCCCGTGAGGAAGTCGCCCGGGCGGAATCCGAAGACCCCAAGGCAAGGACGGTGGTTTCCGGTCACGCATACGCGATCCCTGCACGCCCCCTCCCCCGGGGCAGTGCGGATATAAGGAAGCCGGCCACAAGGCCGGCAGATGGTGTAAAACCCTTCGGGGCCCCGGGAGCCGCAATGGCCCCGGGGCCCCTCAACGCGTCCCCGGACACAACAACAAGAAGAGGTGCAGTGACCACGGCAACCATTCGACCGCATACCCCCGACTCCCTCGACGACGACGACTACCCCGCCTACACCATGGGCCGCGCCGCCGAGATGACCGGCACCACCCCCGGCTTCCTGCGGGCCCTCGGCGAACAGGGCCTCATCACCCCCCTGCGTTCCGACGGCGGCCACCGCCGCTACTCCCGCTACCAACTGCGCATCGCCATGCGCGCCCGTGACCTCGTCGACCAGGGCACCGCCATCGAGGCCGCCTGCCGCATCGTCATCCTCGAAGACCAACTCGAAGAAGCCCTGCGTATCAACGAAGAGCTCCGCGGTTCCCCGCGCGGCCAGGAGTCCGCCGCCGACACCTGACCCGCCTGCCAGGCCGACGAGACCGGTCCGCGGTGAGCGACGGGCGCTCACCGCAGGCCGCCCCGGACACGATTACCCCTCAGCCCCCGGTCGCCGGCCGCCCGTTCTCCACCGGCCAGGCCGCCCGACACCCTGCCTCACTGGCGCGGACCGGTTCCAGGCCGCCCGGTACGACGGCACGCCGCCCGTTGAAGTACACACCCGGGGCGTTCGTCCACTACCGTTCCGCCCAGGTCATGACGCGTGCCCCGCAGCGTGAGCCCGGGCCCGGCCTGCTTCCCGTTGACCGGACCGAGCCCGCGCTCCCACTGCCTCGGTCGCATCCCCGATGACCACTCCGCGACCGCCCGCGCCGCGCGAGTGGTGACCGAGGAAGGGACGCCGACGCTACTTCCGCACGGCCCGCTCGTCGGATGCACCGGCCCCCTCGGGACCGGATCGTTCAGGCCACGCTCAGTGCACAACTGTGCTTCCTTGCCTGGTCCTTGGCCGCGCCTGCCGCTGACGGTTCGCCTGCGCTGAGCGGGCGGTCCGCGCGGTCGCCCGGCCGCTACGGTGGGGTTGCGCCGCCGCACGCGGGTCGTCAGGCAAGTCGCCCGTTTTGCGGGCGCACTACGGCCCGCCCGAGACCGGGCCGCGAGGAGTACTCGGTGGCCGTCCCCGCGGAGTCCGCCCCCCTGCCCTCGACATCCGCCTGCGATCGGGAACCGGCGGCCTGGTGCTCGACCCGATGGGCGACCCGGACCAGGACAGCGGCCCAATGCTGAACGCCGCCGTGGACAGCGCCCTGGACGCGCGACTGTCGGCGCGTCGGCGCCGGCAGAGCTGGCCTAGAAGCTGAGCAGGCCGATGGCGTGGCCGTCGGGGTCGACCACCGGCCACGTGTCCAGGCCGTGGGCCCGCATGGTGGCGGCTGCGGTGGTGGCGAGCATGTCGGCGGTGGCGAACGGGGCCTGGTCGAGGACGATGTCGCGCACCGGGGTGCGCTCGGTGGACCGGGTGCGGGTCTGGAACGGTGCGAGGTGCAGGCGGGTCAGCAGCCCGGCGCAGCGGCCGTCGTCGTCGCGGACCAGGAGGTGGTCGGCGCCGGAGCTGTGCAGGATGTCGATCGCCATGTCGACCATGACGTCGTCGCTGATCTGCAGCTCGGGGTGTCTCATGAGGTCGCCGACCGTGGCGGTGGTCGCGGGGTGTTCGAGGGTGAGGGTCATGGGCGGACTCCTTGGTGTCGGTTCCGCCGGGGCCGGCGGTGGTCGGGGCATCGGCGGTGGGATGGCCGGCGGGGGTCCGCCGGAGCGGGCCGGGACTCGTGTTTCGCGCTGGTGAGTCGTTTGGGCCTGGACCGCAGCGGCGGTCCAGGCCCACAGCTGCCTACTAGGCGGCGAGGGCGACGCGCCTCGGTGCCCGGCGGCGGCCGGAGGAGGCCTGGTTGTCGCGGCCTGCGACGGTCGCGCGGGTGTCACCGGCCGCGTGGGCGGGGCATCCTCGGCGGCCGCGACTCGTGGACGGGCCGCGGCGCGGCCGCTCGACGACGGGGGCGGCGATCACCGTGGGGATACCGGTGGGCACGCGGGCGCCGGTGATGCGGGTCAGGTCCTCGTCGCCGGCGCTGACCCTGGTGGTGACAGGGGTGATCCCGGCGGCGGTCATCAGGCGGGCCATCTCGCGGCGCTGGTTGGGCAGCACCAGCGTGACGACCGTGCCGGACTCGCCCGCCCGGGCGGTGCGGCCGCCCCGGTGGAGGTAGTCCTTGTGGTCTGCCGGCGGGTCCAGGTTGACGACGAGGTCGAGCCCGTCGACGTGGATGCCGCGGGCGGCGACGTTGGTCGCGATCAGCGCGGTGACCTGGCCGGTGCGGAACTGCTCCAGCGTGCGGGTGCGCTGCGGCTGGGACTTGCCGCCGTGCAGGGCCGCGGCCTTCACCCCGTTCGCGAGCAGGTCCGCCACCAGACGGTCCGCACCGTGCTTGGTGTCGATGAACATGATCACCCCGCCGTCACGGGAGGCGATGTGGGCGATCGTGGCGTTCTTGTCGAAGTTCTGCACGTGCAGCACGTGGTGCTCCATGGTGCTGACCGCTCCCGCGGACGGGTCCACCGAGTGCGTGACCGGGTCCTTGAGGAAGCGCCGCACCAGGCGGTCGACGTTGCGGTCCAGGGTGGCGGAGAACAGCATCGTCTGGCCGCCTTCGGCGACCTGGTCGAGGAGCTCGGTGACCTGCGGCAGGAAGCCCATGTCGGCCATCTGGTCGGCCTCGTCGAGGACCGTGATGCCGACGCCGTCCAACTGGCAGTCGCCGCGCTGGATCAGGTCCTTGAGCCGGCCGGGGGTGGCCACCACGACCTCCGCCCCGTGATTCAAAGCTTTGGCCTGACGCCCGATCGACATCCCGCCCACCACGGCCGCCATCCGCAGCCGCACCGCGTGCGCGAACGGGGTGAGAGCGTCGGTCACCTGTTGCGCGAGCTCGCGGGTGGGGACCAGCACCAGGGCCAGCGGGCGGCGCGGCTCGGCGCGCCGACCGGCGGTGCGGGCCAGCACGGCGAGGCCGAACGCGATGGTCTTGCCGGAGCCGGTGCGGCCTCGGCCCAGCACGTCGCGTCCGGCCAGCGAGTTCGGCAGCGTTGCGGCCTGGATCGGGAACGGCGCGGTGACGCCCTGGCGGGTCAGGGTGGAGAGCAGAGCCTTGGGCATGTCCAGTTCGTCGAACGCTTCGACGGCCGGGAGCGCCGGGGTGGTGCTCACTGGCATAGCGAACTCGCCCTGCGGAGAAGAACTCTGGCGGGCGCTACGGCCGCGGGCGGGCCGGTCTCCGTAGAAGGAGCTGCCGCTGGACCGGGAGGATGCCGAGGAGCGGGAGTTGGCGTTCTGGTACGAGGAGCGACTGGAGCGGTTCATGTGAGACCTTCCTGGGGCGGCACGTCGCGAGGAAGCTCCGCAGCGCGAGGCGCCAGCAGGAGGTCGCAAGGAACGGGCCGAAATGTGGGGAGCGGGGCGTGGACGGTGGAACCGTGCGGCACGCGCTCGCCGCGGAGGGCGGGAGCGGAGAACCTCGAACCGTGAGCTGTCACGGCAGGGCCGCGATCCGGACGCGGCGCTGTGCGTCTCGCGTGGGGATGGCCGCCGGTCGCGGAGCCAGGGGGCCAGAAACAGCCGGGGAAGCGCGTCGTGGCGCAATGCCGAGGGGCCCGCACCGGGCATCATGTACGCGGTGCGGGCCCCTCGCTGCTAGGCGGGTGCCATGGCAGAAAAACTACAGCGGACGAATGTTCTCGGCCTGCGGGCCCTTCTGGCCCTGCGTGACGTCGAACTCGACCTTCTGGCCCTCGAGCAGCTCACGGAAGCCGTTGGCGTTGATGTTCGAGTAGTGGGCGAAGACGTCAGCGCCGCCACCATCCTGCTCGATGAAGCCGAAGCCCTTTTCCGCGTTGAACCACTTCACAGTGCCATTAGCCATAAAGAAATCTCCTTCAAGGGGCTGTCCGAAGCACGCACAGCGCGCGCTTCGAGTCGCCGCGATGAGCACCCACCCGGGGAAGAGCCGGGAAACAAAAATGTGCCTGCGAAACACCAGCAGGCGCACACAAAGTTCATGGGAACCACTACTGCAACTAAAACGACTCTAGCAGGCCCAGGCCCGCCGCGGGCGGATATTCCACCCCGGTCCTGCAGAGCCCCTTCCCCGGGACCGCCGGGCGCGGGGCAACAGGCCCGTCAACACGCATGAATGGCAGCCCGGTTGGGCATGGATCCCGCCTCCTGGGCACCGACCACTCGCTCCCCCAGGAGGGCGAGTCGCGCGGGAGCCGAGCACCCGCCCCCGCCGCGACAGGCCCGTGAAAGCGACGCACCACGCCCACCGGCGCCATCCGGGGGCGCGCTGGACGGCTTGCGCGAAATTCCTGTCGTAGCTCCGAAATCGAGTGCGCCGAGAAGTCCCGCTCCCGCGATTTTCGGCGCATACTGCAGGGAATGACGAAATCTGCAGCAGTCCGCCGTGTCCTGCCCACCAGCCCCTTCAAGGCCCGGATCGAACCACCGCGCAAGCACTTCGCCGTCGGCGACCGCGTCACCCACGACACCTACGGCCTCGGTCGGGCCATCGGCGTCGAAGGCGACAGCGACATCGCGGTACTCGTCGACTTCGGATCGCGGCGGGAACGCATCACCCAGCCCTACACCGCGATGTTCAAACTCTGACCCAGGACGCACGCGGTTCTCCGCCGAGTGCGCCGCGCACGGCGCGGACCCTGCGGTACGCCCCTGGCCCGTCGGGTCGGCGCACCGTCCACGGGACGCGCACCCTGGCCGGGTCGAACGGGAACCCGACGCTCCGGCCACGTAGCCTCACCGGCAATGGCCGGAAGGGCATATGACGAGTCGTCACTGATGGGCGGGTGCGGGCTGGGCAGGCGATAAACTCTGCGCGTGGATGACAAACATCTGTTTGAGTCCGTCTGTGCGATGCTCTCCCACCGGGGTTTCGAGCCGACACCGTCGCAGGCGGCCGGGCTCTTCGCCCGGCCGCGTCCGGGGGGCGGCCTGGTGCTGGGGTGGAGCCCGGGCCAGGACCTGATCGGACCGACCCTCCACTCCTGCCCGCATCCCGCCGACGCCGCCGGGCGCACCGAGTTCCGCGGCGTCCGCGGCGCGCTGATGCTGGCCTTGGCGGAGGTCATCGGCTCCGCGGGCTTCACCGTCACCACCCTCGGAGCCGACCTGCTCGTCACCGCCGGCCCGCATGATCCTGGCGATGCCCCGGCCCTCACGGCCGCCGCCACCTGCCCTGCACCGCGGCGCAGCCGATCGGCGTGTCAGGTCACCGTCACGTAGCGCCCGGCCGTGCAGCAGGCGCAAGGCCCGTGGCCGCCATGGCCGCTGCCCCGGGCCTGTAGGCGCCGCGGAGGCCGTGTCCTATTCTGGGGGGCATGTCGAACCCTGACGGGCTGCTCGTCGACATCGCCGCGATGGTCGAGTCCGAGCACAGCAATCAGATGTCCCTGACCGTGGTGGTCCCCGGCGCCGTGATCACCGGCAGGCTCGCGCCGGTGACCCTGTGGTTGGAGCGGGTCGCGGAGGTCCTCCAGGCCTCGGAGCACCTGAAGCCCTTCGCCGCTCTCTTCGCCCCGCCCGCCGACGGCCCGCCCGCGCGGCCCACTCATCTGCATCTCCACCGGGCGAAGATCCTGCAGGGCGACTTCGGGCTGCCCCACACCGGCGGCATGTACCGCATCGCCATCGAGGACGTCAGCAGCTGGACGGTCGGGGACCTCAGCTACTCCGATTCCTGAGAACCACCGCAGGCCCAAGTGGCCGCCTGGCCTGGCGCCCTACGTCCCCGCAACAAGGAGTCGCTGAGCCTTGAGTGGGGTGTCGTGACGGCTGGTCCGGGTGGGACCGCTGACGGCCCTGGCCGCAGAGGCGAAGGGCACAGCGGGCGGAAGGCACCGGCGCCCCGGGCGGTGCCGCCCTCTCTTAGCGGACCATCCCGAGCACCTGGCCGGCGGGGTCCAGCCCGGCCGCGCCCTCCAGCCGCCACGTCTTGTGCCGCGCCGCGGGGTTGCCGTACGGGGCGACGGCCGGAGCGTGCGGCGCGAGGCCGTCCCCCTGTCCGGCCTCTGCGGCGGGCGGCCGTACGGCTGGAAGGGGCTGTGGGCCAGGTTGCCGGTCCGGTCAGGTGTCCGTGGTGGGCTCCTGGTGGTGTCGGGTGCGGCGGAGTTGTTCGTTGATGCGCAGGGCTTCTTCGAGTTGGTCTTCGAGGATGACGATGCGGCAGGCGGCTTCGATGGGGGTGCCCTGGTCGACGAGGTCGCGGGCGCGCATGGCGATGCGTAGTTGGTAGCGGGAGTAGCGGCGGTGGCCGCCGTCGGAGCGTAGGGGGGTGATGAGGCGGTGTTCGCCGAGGGCTCGTAGGAAGCCGGGGGTGGTGCCGGTCATCTCGGCGGCGCGGCCCATGGTGTAGGCGGGGTAGTCGTCGTCGTCGAGCTTGTCGGGTGTATCGGGGCTGGCCGTTGTAGTCACTGCACCTCTCTGGTTCTCGAGGAGAACGCGTCGAGGGGCCCCGGGGCCGTGTCGGCTCCGGGGCCCCGAAGGGGAACAACACCATCTACCGGCCTGGGCCGGTCCTGTTACTTCCGCACTGCCCCTGGAGAGGGGTGTGCGGGGATCGCGAATGCGTGACCGGAAACCACCGTCCTTGCCTTGGGGTCTGCGGTGTCCGCCCGGGTGAGTGTTCACGGGCCGGGCGATCCTGATGGCGCTTGCGCCCTCCGTTCATCCTCTGTACTGAACTGTCACTTTCGTACTGCTGGTACCGCACTCACTGAACTGCGTACTGCTGGTCGGTGGCCGTGACGGCCCACCCGATCTGGCAGCCCGGGCCCCGTCGCCGTCCTGCACCTGCCTGGCTTCGGAACTCCACTGCCGGACCGAACCGCGAACTTCTGTCCAACAACCCCGGCCAGTTCGTGTCTGGCCGGTATCGCCGACTGCTGTCTACGAGAGAAACGTTAGACCCACCCACGGGCAATGTCTACTCCGGCGCGCATAGATTTTGCGGCGCCCGCGAGTGAGGTAGCCTTCCGCTGCGCGGCGGCGGCAACCCCCCGAGCCGCCGCCGCGCGCCCGAGGAAACGAGCGACACCCCGCTTGGAGGCGGCAGTGGAACACCTGGTGCCCACAGCACCAGAGACAGCCCGCAACGGACAGGCGGATCTGATCGAGGCGATCACCGGGGCCGTGCGCGACGGCGACAACCGAACTGTCCGCCGACTGCTGGACCGCTTCGCCGAACTGGCCACCATCGCCGACCTGTACGCCTTGCGCGACGCCCTCGACACCGCCCGCCCATCTGGTGCCCACGGGTAGAGGTGACTCCTGCCGGAACGCACTAGCGGACGGTGCCCGGTCAGGGCTCGACGGTCAGGCGCCGGTGCAGGCCGGTGAGTTTGAGCAGCCGGACCACGCACTCCCCCGCCCCGCGCAGGACCAGACGGGCGCCGAAGCGGTCGGCCTGGTTGAGGGCCTGGACGAGGGTGCTCAGGCCCGCGCAGTCCATGAACGTCACCTCCGACAGGTCGAGCACCACCTCCCGGTACGACTCGAGCGCGGCGTGCAGAGCACGGCGCAGTGAGGGGGCGGTGTCGAGGTCGATCTCGCCGCCGGCCCTCACCACGAAGGGCACCTGGACCTGATCGCGCATGGTGGTCTCTCGCTGTCGGCCCGTGGTGTGCCGGGGACCGCGGGGCCGGGCGGGTCGTCCGGCTGGGGTGGCCGTCCCGCAGGGCCCGGGGGTTGGCGGTGCGGGACAGCGGTCCGTGGGGCCGGTCAGGCCTGGATCTGCTTGCGGTCGCCGCTGTGGCTGATGGCGATCTTGCGGGGCTTGGCCTTTTCGGCGACCGGGATCTTCAGGGTCAGTACGCCGGCGTCGTAGTCGGCGCTGATCCCGGCGGGGTCGAGGGTGTCGGAGAGCATGACCTGGCGGGAGAACACGCCGAGCGGGCGCTCGGACAGCTCCCACTTCACATTGTCGCCCTCGTGGCGGGGGCGGCGTTCGGCCTTGACGGTCAGCATGTTCCGTTCGACGTCGATGTCGATCGCCTGCGGGTCCACCCCGGGCAGGTCGAAGCAGATCACGTACTCGTCGCCGACACGGCAGGCGTCCAGCGGCATCGGGGCCGGCCGGGACCAGGTGCCGTTCGTGCCCAGGAACTGCTGGGTCAACCGGTCCAGTTCGCGGAACGGGTCAGTGCGCATCAGCATCGCGAAACACCTCCACTGATCGATGGGAGCCAGTGCGCTTCACCTGAAACTGTACTAGCATGTCATCTATCCGATGACAAATCCCTGAGTCACCAAAGAAGTGACACCAATGGGCAGACGGCCCGACCCGCCGGCCACCGGAGGCAGCCCGCCCAGGTAGCCGGCGACGGTCAGGGCCTCGTCCACCGCGATGCCGGTGCGCTCGGCCAGCAGGAAGTTCTGCAGGGCGGTCAGGGCCGTGCTCTGGTCGGGGAAGCCGCCGCGGCGCCGGGTCTCGCGCTTGCCGGCCGGGGAGGGCAGGTCCACGGCGTAGGCCCAGGCGCCGTGGTCGGGCTGGGTGTTCAGTTTCGGGCAGCGGGCGCCGTACTGGCGGCCGAGACCTACAACGACATCTACGCCGACATCTTCGAGGTCATCCTCGGCACCGGCATGCGCCGCGGCGAGGTCCTGGGCCTGCACTGGCCCGACATCCACTTCCAGCAACGCATCCTGTTCGTCCGCTGGACCCTGACCTCGGTAAACAACAGCCGCCTGCACCTGCAAGCACCCAAAACCCGCGCCAGCCGCAACTGGATCAGCCTCTCCCCCGCGTCACCGCCGCACTACGCCGCCAAGCCACCCGCCACCGCAGCACACACCCCGACCGGCCGCACCTGCAGGGCATGGTCTTCACCCGCCCCGACGGCAAACCCATCAACCCCGAACGCCTCCTGCACACCCTGCACCGGCGCTCAGCCGAGATCGGCCTGCCCAAGATCGGCCTTCACGACCTCAGGCACACCGCCGCCACCATCATGATCAGCTCCCAGGTGCCGCTCGCCGTCGTCTCCAAGACCCTGCGGCACTCCACCCTGGCCACCACCGTCAACATCTACGGCCACCTGCTCCCCCAAGCCGCCCGCGAAGCCGTCACCGCCCTCGCCGACGCACTCGACCACGCAGACCTCCCCCGCGAGATCAACTGACAGGCAGTCAGGCAGCGTGATCACCCCGCGCTCACCCCAACCGCAAACCGCGAGGCCGGAGCGTCGGAAGCGACCACTCTGCGACCACACACCCCCGGAACGCGAGCGAGGGCGGGCACCTGATTTCCCAAGTGGCCGCCCTCACAACCGACTTCACAGTCGGGACGACAGGATTTGAACCTGCGACCCCTTGGCCCCCAGCCGCGTGCCCGCAACCCCGCCTTCCTCCACCGAGGCCAAGTGGTTCACCGCCGACCCCGACCCTGACTTCCCGCCGTCGGCTCCCGCACCCGACCGCACCCCTGATCCGGCGGATAGGTGCGCGGACATCACCCCGGAATACGCCGCCGCGTGCCCGGATGAAGCCCGGCTCCTCGGCGGCCGCGCAATTGACGACCGGGACAGTGGAGCCGTCTCAGGACGGGAGACTCCTCATCGCACACGCCCGCCGCGTTCGCGGCTCATGTTCCAGCGACGGCCGCCGGATGGGAGCGGAGGTCAGCTGTCGCTGCGGTAGTGGTCCATCGAGACCTTCACCGGGCCGTTGCCGGTCACGGAGATGACCCGCACGATCGCTATGGCGTGAGTGCTTCTCGATCGCACGCAGAAGGCTCGGCCGGCCGACAGGTCACTGAAGTCGAGGGCCGTCGCCGGATGCCGGTCGATGGCCGTCGAGCAATCGGCCGGGGTTGGCCGCCCGCTGGGGGTGATGGCGGCGTCGCTTCCCGTCGGGATCAGGAACTCGTTGGCGTTGTGCCCTACGGACCACTCGGTGGACTGCGCGGGGATCAACTTGCCGGTCTCGATGTCGAAGTCGTAGGAGTCGTCGGGTGCGGTCAGGATTGCATCGGTGTACGCCGCGGTGTACGTGGCCGGGCTCGCCGGGTCGGTCGGCCTCGGGCCGTCGGCCGCCGGTGCCGGCGTGTCCGGGCCGGTGTCACCGGCCGTCGGGCTGTCGCCGGCCAATCCCGTGGCTGCGAGGATCCGGTCGAGCTTGTGGGACAGGAGCACGCCGCCGACCGTGCCGCCGAGAGCCACCACCAACGCCGACAGCAGCAGTACCGTCTTCCAGGTCGCGCCCTTGCGGCAGGGCTTGCCCACCGCGGGTATCGCGGGAGCCGCGACGGTCGGCAGTGGGGGCGGAAGCAGAGCGGTCGGCACCTCGGGCAGGGGCTGCGCAGCGCCGTAGGAGCCGGGCGGGGCCTGGACGGCAACGACGTCGGGGGAGAACGCGGTGGCCAAGTCCTGCGGCAGGTCGGAGCGGCGAGTGATGTCGGTGCTGACCTGAGTGGGCAGCCAGTCGTCGGCGAAGCGCAGCCCGCCGCCCGCAGCGGGGTGGCTGCGGGCGGCCTCGATGATCTCGGCGGGGGTCGGCCGGTCTTCGGGCTGCTTGGCCAGGCAGCGCAGCAGCAGCGCGTGCAGGTCGCCCGGGACACGGCCGAGATCCGGCTGCTCGTTCACCACCCGGTACAGCACTGTGGTCTCCGGTCCCTCGCCGAACGGCTGGGTGCCGCCGGCGGTGTACGCCGCCAGCGAGCCCAGCGCGAAGACGTCCGTCGCGGGCGTGGCCGGCTGGCCCAGGGCCTGCTCGGGCGCCATGAAGGCGGGCGAACCGATCCGGAAACCGGTGCCGGTCAGCGCGACGGCGTCGGCCGCGCGGGCGATGCCGAAGTCGATCACGCGCGGACCGTCGGCCGCGAGCAGCACGTTGGCGGGCTTGAGATCCCGGTGCACCACCGCAGCGCCGTGGATCGCCTGCAGCGCCTCCGCGATCCCGCCCATCAGCAGCAGGACCGTGCGCACCGGTAGCGCACCGTGTTCCCGGACCACCTGTTGCAGCGACGGGCCCGGAACGTACGCGGTGGCCAGCCACGGCACGTCGTCGTCCGCGCCGGAGTCGATCACCTGGGCGGTGTACAGCCCATGGATCCGCCGGGCGTTGGTGACCTCCTGTGCGAAGCGCCACCGGAACTCCGTGTCCTGCGCGAACTCCGGCCGGACCGTCTTGAGGGCCACCGGCCGTCCACCGGGGGTGTAGGACAGGTAGACCCGCCCCATGCCGCCTGCCCCGAGCCGGGCGTGCAACCGGTAGCCGCCTACTTCGGCCGGATCGTCGGGCTGCAGGGGCTGGAAGAGTGTTGACGCGGGCAAGGAGTCCAGGGACATGTCGATGGGCATGTGGAAGGTCTCCAGTGGTGCGAGCTGTGAGCGGGGGCGAGGGTGGGGCGACGGGAGTGCCGGCCGTTCAGCAGGCCGTCCCGCTCGGAACCGGCTTGAGGTCGATGAGGTAGGCGTCCACGGCATTGGTGATGCAGGCGTTGCCGCGGCCGTAGGCGGTGTGGCCGGACCCCTTGAAGGTGAGCAGCATGCCGCCGGGCAGTTGGGCGGCGAGGCCCTGCGACCACTGGTAGGGCGTGGCCGGGTCGCCGGTGGTGCCGACGACCAGGGCCGGGGGCAGGCCTTCGGCGTTCACGCGGTGCGGCTGCTGCCGCCCGGCGGGCCAGTCCTTGCAGGTGAGTTCGGCGAGCACGGCGGAGGTACCGAACACTCCGGCCTCCTGGTTGGCGCGCTCCAGCAGGTCCCAGTAGGGCTGCGGGTCCCTCGGGTGTGGCTGGTCGAGGCAGTTGACGGCGGTGATGGCGACGGAGGAGTTGCCGGGGGCCTGCTCCGGGGCGGTGTTCGGGTCGGATCCGGTGTCGGAGCTGTCGCCCTGGGCGGACCGGACGTGCGTGGCGGATTTGCCGGATATACCGGGGCTGGCGATCTCGGCGAGTTTCGTCCCGTCGCCGCCCCGCGCGGCGCGCAGCGCCTCGGACAGGTCCTGCCACTGGGACTCGGGTGAGTACATCGACTTGGTGAGGGCGGCGAGCAGCATGTTCTGGTCGAGCCGCTCGGTGGTGCCCTTGATACGCAGCGGGTGCTTGGCCGTCCGCCGGTGCAGGTCGGTGATCACCTTGTGGATGCCGTCCGGGGTGGTGGCGGGGCAGGCGTCGTGGACCACGGTGGCGCACTTCTGAGCATAGTCGTCCACCGACTTCCGGAAGGCTTTGCCCTGCTGGAGGGCGGCCTCGGACCAGTCGAGTGAGGGGTCGACGGCGCCGTCGAGGACGAGCGCGCGGACCCGGTGCGGGAACAGTTCGCCGTAGACGGTGCCGAGGTAGGTGCCGTAGGACCAGCCGAGGTAGCTGAGCTTCTCGTCGCCGAGGGCCGAGCGCAGCACGTCCATGTCGCGGGCCGCGTCCAGTGTCCCGACGTGCGGCAGGATAGCTCCGCTGCGGGCCTTGCAGGAGGCGACCTGCTTCTCGGCGTCCGCGAGCGCGGCGCTGCGTTCGGCACCGGTCTTCGGATACGCACTCGTCGAGGCGGAGTCGGATTCGGGCTGGTCCTGGTCGGCGGAGTCGGAGGAGCCGCAGTCGATGGCCGGCTTGCTGCCGGCCACGCCCCGCGGGTCGAAGCCGACGATGTCGAAGCGGGCGCGCGCCCGTTCGCTGAAGGAGGAGAGGCCGCCGGACTTCAGTTGCTCGACCCCGGATTCGCCCGGTCCGCCGGGGTTGAAGACCAGGGAGCCCATGCGCTGGGCGGGGTCCGCCGTGACGGACCTGGCCAGCGGCAGGGTGAAGGTCTGGCCGGTCTCCGGGTGCGCGTAGTCCACCGGGACGGTCAACGTGGCGCACTGCAGCTCGCCGCACGTGGTCCAGGTCGGCTTCTGCCGGTAGAAGGTCTGCAAAGCGCTCTGCTGCGCGGAATCGGTCGGCGCCGTGTCGGCGTCCTCCGCCGCCGTGTCCCCGGACGCCGGGATGCATCCGGCAAGTGCCGTGACGCCGAGTGCGGCCAGGGCCAGGATCAGGCCGGCACGCTTGCTCATCGGGTGCTTCATGGGGGTACTCCAGAGGGACTTGGCAGGGTTGTTGCGCACGGCGCCCGCGGTGGTCAGCGGCACCGGCACCACCTCGGCGGCCCGGGGCGGCTGGGCCGAGGGCTCCATCCGCCGGGCCGGTGGCGGTCCCCGGGCGCGTGGGGGATCGCGCCCGGGGGTGTCTCACGGCGCCGCGTGCCGGTCCGCCCACGTATCTCCCGGGCGAACGGCCGCGCTGCTCGGCTCCTGCCGGTTCGCTCCGCTGTGACCTCACAGATGATTGCCGGGCGAAGCTGAGGATTTGATGAGGGCGGCCCGAGCCGCACATCGGGCTATCCTGACCGCCGTGCGAGTACTGGTGGCCGAAGACGACGATGACCTGCGGTTTGCCGTGTCCGCAGCACTGCGCAGCGAGGGGCTGGCCGTCGACGAGGTGGCCGATCTGCCGGCCGCCGACGAGGCGTTGTTCGTCACCGAATACGACTGCGCGGTGTTCGACCGGATGCTGCCCTCCGGGGACGCCGTCGAGTACGTGCGCGAGCTGCGCCGAGCCGGGCGGACCGTCCCGGTGCTGTTCCTCACCGCCCGGGACACGGTCGCCGACCGGGTCGAGGGGTTCGCCGTCGGCGGCGACGACTACCTGGTCAAGCCGTTCGCGGTGCCCGAGCTGGCGGCCCGGGTGCACAGCCTGTGCCGACGGGCGGCCACCGTCCGGCCCCCGGTGCAGCACATCGCCGACCTGGAGATCGACACCGCCCGCCGCCAGGTGCACCGGGACGGCGTGCTGTTGATGCTGACCCGCAAGGAGTTCGCCGTACTGGAGTTGCTCGCGGCCCGGGCGGACCAGGCCGTACCCCGCGCCGACCTGATCGAGAAATGCTGGGACGAGATGACCGAGCCGAACTCCAACGTCGTCGAGGTGCTGGTCTCCCAGCTGCGCCGCAAGCTCGGCGACCCGCCGCTGATCCACACGGTCCGCGGCGTGGGCTACCGACTGGCGCCGCCCGGCAGCGGCGACGGCGGCCGAGGATGACGGCCGCGGCCCGGATCCGGCGGCTGCGCCGGCGACTCACCGCACTGTTCGCTCTCACCAGCGCGATCGGACTGATCGGGCTGGCGGCGTTCGCCATCCACACCGACGACAAATCCTGGAACGACCGGCTCGACGACGCGCTCACCCTGCAGACCCGCCAGGCGACCCTGCTCCTGAGCTTCGACGACGACGGCCGGCTCGACGCGCAGTACCTGCAGGACGGGATGGAGACCGACTGCCCGCCGGTGACCGTGGTGACCGGTACGACCGACCAGCCCACCGTCTCCTACACCCCGCGCAAGCCCTGCGTCCGGGCCCACACCGAGGACCTGGAAGCGGTGGCCGCGGAAGCAATGCGAGAGGGATCGGCCGTCGTGGCCGACGCACGCAGCGACAACGGCCACCGGATCCGGCTAGTCGCCGAGCCCTACGCGGGAGCCAATGGCCAGTCGACGGCCGGCGCGGTGGTCGCAGCCGACGACACCACCGGCGACCGGGCCGCGCACCGCAAACTGGCTCTGCTCCTGGTGGCCGGCTGTGCGGTCCTGGTCGCCCTGTCCGCCGTGGCCGGGCACCTGCTCTCCGGGCGGGCGATCCGGCCGGCGCTGACAGCGCTGCAACAACAGGAGGAGTTCCTCGCCGACGCCGCCCACGACCTGCGCACACCCACCGCATCGCTACGCGGCCTCGCGGAGACCGCGCTGCGCGACGACGAGCACCGCACCGCCGCGCTCGAACGGACCGTGCGCCTGGCGTCCCGGATGGGCGACCTGATCGACGGCCTGCTCACCCGGGCCCGGCTGATGGCCGGTGTCGGCACCATGGCCAGCCAGCCGCTACGCCTGGACCAGCTCGTCGAGGTGGTCGTCGACGACATCGAAACCGGCGAGCACCACGTGAGCGTCCACACCGAACCGGTCGTCGTGGTCGCCGATCCCGACCTGCTCCGGCGGGCGGTGGCCAACCTGCTCGGCAACGCGCTCCTCCACGGCCATGCCCCGGGCCTGCCCGCAGAAGTCGACGTCACCGTGGCCGCCGACGGAACGGTGACCATCGACGACGCCGGACCCGGCATCCCCCCGGCTATCGCCGACTCCCTCTTCCAGCGCTTCCACAGCGGCTCCGGCTCCACCGGCCTCGGGCTGTCCATCGCCTCCTGGGTCGCCCACGCCCACAGCGGCACCCTCGACGTCGGCACCAACCCGCGCGGCGGCGCCCGCTTCACCCTCCGCCTCCCACCCCGGACGAAGTAGGCCAACCCCCGGCGATGCGCACGCCCACGATCGGTGGGCCGCCCCATCGACATGAGTGTGCGGTGCCGCTCGAGAAGCCGGGCCGCAGCGGCAGCCTGCCGCACGGGGCGGCCAATGGACGAACGCGACTGGAACCGCTGCCCTGTTGGACAGTTGTCACGACTGGAGCCCTGTCCGTCCGGGCATACCGTCGATACCGCCGCTGGCGGGTCCGGCTGAGACTCCCCCACGAGCACAACCGGACCCCTGGCCGGCGGCCGGGCCTGGACGCGACTCCCCCCACGGAGCAGCAACCGGGCCCTCATACTGTCCAACCAGCGACACGCAGCGTACATGCCATCTCCACGGAGCGCTACCGCGCACCCGGAGCCCGATCCCCTGGCCTCCGAGAAGCCCACGAGGGTGCGCGACGACGTCGTTGGGGTGTACCGGCTCTCACGTCCCCTGGCCACGATGCCCTCGACGCCGACGTCCACAAGGCCCTCGTACCAGCGCAGTGCCTGGTCGCGGTCGCAGTTGGCCATCATGGCCTGCACCTGCGAGTCCGCGCCCTGGCCCGCGGCCGGACGGCCCGTTGCCGAGCTCAGCAGCCGGTAGGGCGATCGGCTGCGGCACGCCGCCCGGTCGGCAGGTGCGGGTCGTCCACGACCAGGGGGCTGCGCTGTGACCGACTCGGGCCGCCGACCAGGCGGCCGTCGATGTACAGCGGAGCCCGGCCGGGTGCGCCCTTGTCGTGGGCGATGTCGGGGGCGCCGGCTGGCAAGCGCCAGCACCGTGCGGATGGTGATCCGCAGGAAGCGCAGCAGCCTCCGCCTTCACCCACACCCAACTCGCCGCCGGACGCGGCCAGGTCACCGTCCACCGCCGCCTCGCCACGCTCTCCAGCGCCCTCGGCGACGCCGTCCGCCACCGCCGGCTCCCCTACAACCCGGCCCGCCCCACAGTCATCCCGAGACCCGCAGCGGGAAGCGCCACATCTGGACCGCGCCGGATGCGATCCGCTTCCTCGACTGCTGCCACGCCACAGACCGTGCCTTCGCCGACCTCATCGAGGTCCTCATCGGCACCGGCATCCGCAAAGGCGAAGCCCTCGGCCTGCACTGGAACGACGTCCACCTACCCGAACGTGTCCTCTACATCCGCTACACGCTCTCCGCCATCGACGACAACCGCCTGATCATCACCTCACCGAAGACCCGCTCCAGCAAAGCCTGGGTCGCCATATCCCCTCGCGTCGCCATCGCGCTGCACCACCGCGCCGAAGGCCTCGGTGAAGTAGCCGGCGTTGTCCCGGATCAGGTATCGGATGCCGACGGTGCGCACGTCGTCCAGGGTCATCAGGAGGTTGCGGGCCTGCTGGGCCGCCCATTCGGAGGTGACGTTGCTGGTGACGCCGGCGATGTGCACCCGCCGGGTGCCGTGTTCGATGAAGAACAGGACGAACAGCCGCCTGAGGAACACGGTGTCCACGTGGAGGACGTCGACGGCGAGGATCCCTTGGGCCTGGGCGGCGAGGAACCGGGACCAGGAGCGGTTGGCGCGCTTGGGCGCCGGATCGATGCCGGCCTTCTTCAAGATCTCCCAGACGGTGGAGGCGGCGACCTTCCAGCCCAGGGTGCGCAGTTCACCGTGGATCCTGCGATACCCCCAGGTGTCGTTCTCTCGGGCCAGGCGCAGCACCAGGGCGCGCAGCGCCCTCGGGCTTGGCCGGACGGCCTGGACGGCGCGCAGGGTAGGTCCGCCTCCGCGCGACCAGCCTGGCGTGCCAGAGCAACACAGTGCGTGGACTGACCGGCAGCTTCAAGCCCGCGCGATGACGCTTACCCAGGAGTCGGAGCAGGGCGGCGAGCGCGGCGCGATCCCCACGAGTGAAGACAGGCCTGGGACTGCTGCGCTACGAGGACGGCCAGCTGGTGCCGCAGCACGAGTATCTCGACGTCCTTGGCCATGGAGGACCGCGCCAGCAGACGCAGCCAGCCGAGCAAGAGGCACCCGGATCGGTAGACCAGACGGAACGTCACGATTCCCGATCGTGCGTCGACGGGCTCGCGAACACCCTCGACGTGACCACAACGTGACCCTGAAGCCGCAGCCCAACGTAGGTGACAGGGTTGCCGGCACCCACAGGCTCAGGCGGCGCGGCGGGTGATGATGCTGTAGACGGATGCCCGGTCCTTGACGAGGGACTCTGAGAAGCTCACCGCCATCTCCCGGAGTTCCTCGATCAAGCCGGTGACCCAGCCCGGTCCGAGGACAGCGATCTCAAGGCACTCCCCGCGAAGGGCCAATGTGTTCGTGCCGGGGTGACTCAGGGCCGGGGCAGGGCGCAGGAGACCGTCCTGCCGCGCATGTGCCGCCTGTTCTTCGCCACCAGGGCGTAGACCTGACGGGCGCAGGTTCGCACGCCGGGCAGACCGGCTGCGGCGGCTGCCAGTTGGTACCGGCGGGCCGATGAGGATCCGACGAATCGAGCCAACGCGTCTGCCCCGCCCGCGCGGACCGCGCCGTTGTGAAAGAGGAGCACCTCCCGGTCCAGCCGCGCCAGGTGCGGGGCGGTGAGCCGCTCCGGCAGAACCTGCCACGGTACGGCTTCGATCTGCGGACCGGCCAGCCGGCGGATCCGATCGATCACGACTTGGCAGAAGCCGCAGTCCCCGTCATACGCCAGCACCGGTTCTATGCTGGCGGCCGCGCCGCTCATCTCGTCTCCGTCCACGGCTGGAGCAGTTCCTCGCACATCTTGGCCTCAGCCGGCCGATCCGGGCTGCGCCGGTACGACTGGGCTCTCCCTCCGGGACGGTTCCCCTGCTCCCGCGGCAGCTGCCCGTTGAAAGGTGCGCCGCCACAGTTGTCCCAGGAATGTGTAGAAGCGGTCCGGCAGGAATACGGCATCAGCGACGATCATGGCTCCGGAGAAGAGCGGAAGACCCATCAGAACGGCAATGCCCACGTGCATCCCGAGCAGCATTGTCAGGACGATGTACTTCAGCCTGCCGAACAGCACGAACGGGAAGGCCACCTGCAACAGCACCGTCATGTAGGTGGTGACGGCGATCAGGATGGGGTGGCTGTCCACCATGAGTGACAACGCGGGCCAGGGCCGGAACAGGTCGAGGTTCATGACGTAGTGGAGGGCAGTCCCGTTTTCCCAGGAGCCGCCCTGCGCCTTGTACAAGCCTGCGGATCCGTAGACGATGCAGACCTGAGCCGCGATGACGACCATGGCACAGTTGTGCAGCACAGTGCTCAATAGCTTGCGTGTGACGCTGAGTTGAAACCAGAAGCTGGGCGTTCTCGGACCTGCCACCGAGTGCTCTGCCTTGCTTGGGGCCGCGAGGCGTGTCCTCCGCGCGTCGAGGGACCAGCGGCGGCCGCAAGCAGTCAAGGAGAGGTACATGGCCATGAGGAGGATGAGGTTGTCTCCCCCGTCCGTCATGAAGATGGCCCGCGCATGGAACGAGGTCACCACGACCGCGAACAGGATCGACACCATCCTGGTTCGCCAGCCCAGGGCGAACAGTACGGACGTGACGACAGCCGTCGCATAGCAGATCTCGAAGTACGCCTGACTGTCAGATAGGGTAAGAATGCTGAACCAGCCGGTCTGATCGAACAGTTGCCTCGCCAGGGCGGGCGTCCACGGCGAACCAGGACCCCAGATCTCGTCGCGGTGCGGGAACTCCCTCAGCAGGAAGGCCAGGTAGAGCAGGCCGTACCCGATGCGCAGCACTGCCGCCGCGTACAGGGACATCGGTCGATCGGTCACGGCGCTGCTGAGCGCGCCGATTCGGCGGAACATCCGTTGGCTGTCTGCGTCACCGTTCGGCAGGGCCGTGTGGCGCGGAGGGAGCGTCGGAACTGGAGCCTGCTCAGTTTCCATTGGATTCCACCTTCCACCAGGGCAGATACCTGGTGTCGACCGAGGCTGGTGCAGCCGGGCGCGGACCGCCCGGCGTGGTGGGCGCCGCGATGGGCGTAGTAATCACCCGCAACTGGACGGCCTCATACGTAACGTTCTGATGGACGGCGAGTCGCTCCACCGCAATATTGCGAAGGTATGTCCGCAACATCACAGCCCGCTCGGAATGCGGCTGGTCGTCGCTTCCATACGCTTCGAGATAAGCGATCCAGGATCGACGCAGCATGTTCTGCGTTGTATGACTCGGGAAGACGTTGTGCTCGACGTCGGAGTCGTCGACGGCGGTCAGGTCGAACCAGTCACTGACCTCACGGTTACCATCCGCTGAGGTCCGCTCGGTTCTCACGGAAATCTGCCGGGTCACGGACTCCGGGTCCGGTGCGAACAGTCGCCAGTTCTGCTCGAACAACGGGAAGATCCACGCATTGAGCTGCCTGTCGTAGTACTGGGACAGTTGGTTCGAGGGAGCCACATACAGAAATACCAGAAACACGTGGACGAGGGACGTTGCCAGGCACAGAGCCACAGCGACGACCGCGGCCGCCCCCAACGGGCGCGACAGTCCTGACAGGCCGGCAAGCTGCTCGCCGGGCTCCGTGACGGACGGCTGGGCGCCCTGCACTGCGTCAACGGGAATGCCATCGTCGGCCGGTTGGCGGCGCGCTTCCTTCGTCCTCACGGACTCTGTGCCGCCCATCGCACGACTGGGCCCCGTCCTTACCACTGTGCCTGCTCCCTCGACTCTGCATGCCTTGAACGTCTTGGGGCGCGCGACAGGATCCATAACGATCCGCCGCGCGCCACCAGTCCTGCGTTCCTCAAGCGGGCTGCCGCCTCGGGGCAGCCCCCGAAGGCCGGACGCCCGAGCCGCATTCACGCGCGAGGGCCTCTGCTCATGGCCCGCCTGTCGTGGTGCCCACCTGGCTTCCTGAATCAGCTACGAGTTCATGGGCTCGCCCCACTTGTCGTCGCACGGAGAACACCCGTGCTCGCCATGGTCGCCGTGCTCGCCATGGTCGTCGTGGTCGCCGTGCTCGCCGTGCTCGCCGTGGTCGCCGTGCTCGCCGTGCTCGCCGTGCTCGCCATGGTCGCCATGGTCGCCATGGTCGCCGTGCTCGCCATGGTTCCCGCCCGTGGTAGCGCCGGTGATGCCACCCGCCGTGGTACTACCAGTGGTGTTGCCGGCGACCGCGCCACCCAGGAGGCCGCTTGTCGTGCCACCAGTTGTCAGCACACCGCCGAGCACACCGCCGAGGAGACCGCCCGTGGTGCTGCCAGTGGTACCGGCAGTGGTGGTACCGACAGTGGTGGTACCGACAGTTGTACCGCCAGTGGTGGTCGCTGGGCAGCTGGGCAGGGTGATCCGGTTGGTGTCCAGCGTCACGGAGCCGTTGCGGGCCAGCGCGCGGCCGTCGATGCTCGCGCTGGTTTTAAGCCCGATCGAGGTCAGTGCCAGGATGTTGCCCACGAAGGTGGTGTTGGTGCCCAGCGTGGCAGAACTTCCGATCTGCCAGTAGACGTTGCACGGCGCAGCACCGTTGATCAGGAGCACACGGCTGGCGGATGCCGTCGTCAGGGTCGATCCGACCTGGAAGACCCAGACGGCGTTGGGATTGCCCTGCGCGTCAAGCGTGAGGGTGCCCGTGAGGTCGATGGAAGACGAGGCGGTATAGACACCCGGAACAAGCGTCAGGCCACCGAGGTCTCCAGGGGAGGTGAGGGTGACATTCGTGGCCTGGCTCGCGGCGTTGTTGTACGCCGTGGTCAGATCGGTCTGGGCCTGAAGCGCGACCGCATCCGCCTGGTGAATGGCCCCGCTCACCAAGCCAGGCGGAAACCCGGTGATTGACGAACCCGGCCTCACTCCGAGGTCTCCGGTGATGGCGGAGGGACCGGTGTTGGTGACGGACTGGCCACCCAGAACCGCGAAGCTGCTCGCCGTCCCCAAAGGAACGGCCGTGGCAATGGCATGAGCCGGCAGCAGCGATGTCGTGATTGCGGCAGCGACGATGAACACGACCGTCGCGACCCAAGTCGAAATTGCGCGCCAGTTAAGCGCACCAGAGATGTTCAGTGTCATCTAAAGGCCTATTTCTTTGGGGAAATATGGCAGGTTCGCGATCGTCGATCTCTGACGACCTGACACCCCCTTCCCGTCGACAGGAATCGTAGATTTCGACGACCCATCCCTCATTCTCCCAGGGAAGAGGTTCGGCTTTATATTAGCCGACATCAAAGATCTACACGCGATCCATGCGAGTGATTTCCGAATGAATTGCCACTTATGATCACATAATCAAATAGATATGCTTGGCGATCGCCCTCCGTCCAGTTACACCGAGTCGACAACGGCCTAATACTCCAGCTGTAGATCTTGATCACGGTTGTTGCACGGCCTGTCGCCAGTAGTGGCTGGTATGGGCGCGGGCTTGGTGTCGTCGGCGCCATTCTGACCAGCGGAGTCGGTGCGCCAGGTCGCGGACGCGCTGGGCGATGAACGCTGCGAAGAGCCGTTGGATCTCGCTGTACGTCAGCGGGACGAGCCCTGACGGTGTCGTCGCGGCGGCTCGTTCGATGGCGGCCGTGACCGCGAGGAAGGCGTGCGCGAGCATGGCCAGGGTGGTCCAGCGGTGCCAGGAGGTCCACCGGCGGACCTGGTGCTCGTCCAGCCCGGCCAGGCCCTTGGCAGCCTGGAAGGTCTCCTCCACGGTCCAGCGGCGTGCGGCCACGGCCGTCTCGGCGTGGCCGTTGCCGGGGTGGGTCGGCAGGTAAAGCAGGCTGCAGGTGTCGCGTCTGACGCCTGTAGCCCGCCTCACCCGGCCGGTGAGCGGAGCACGCGTGTGGCCCCGGTCACCGTCGCACGTCTTTCCCAGCTCAGCTTCCCGATCCGGCGGTGCCGTGCCACTCGTGCCAGGGGTCTCGCAGTCCGGCGACGCCGTCGGGGGTGCCGATGCCGGTGGGGGCGTCGTATCCCGGCCTCGCGGAGAAGGCCCCGGCGCTGCCGGTGGTGATGTCGAAGAAGTCCTGCGGGCGGGCGTAGGGGTAGGAGTTGGGGAAGGTGCCGGGGGCGGGGTTGCCGGCCAGCGCGTACATCCCGGCGACGAGCGGGGTGGCGACGCTGGTGCCGCCCGCGATCACCCAGCCGGTAGCGCCGAAGGGTGTGGGGTCTGTGTCGTACACCGCCGGGCCGGTGGCGATGTCCGCTACCGCGGAGACGTCGGCGATGGTGCGGTTGTTGGGGCAGATGGTGTCGTGCTGGAAGGCGGGCTTGGGTTCGAAGAGAGAGCAGCCGCATCCGGTGCCGTTCCAGGCGCTTTCGACGAAGCCGCGCCGGTTATGCGCACGGGTCAGCGTGGTTCCGCCCACGGCGGTGACATAGGGGGATGCGGCCGGATACTGCGTCTGGCCTCCGGTGTCGCCCGAGCTGAAGGTGAAGGCGACACCAGGGTTGTTGCTGAAGTGGAAGTCAAAGCTGCCCTCGAACGAGGCCTCGGGCAGGGTCCAGCTGTTGGAGACGAACTTCGCGCCCTGGGCGACGGCTTGGTCGACCCCGGCGAACAGGTCCGGGGGGAAGGCGCTGTCGTCCTCGACGACCAGGATGTGGCAGTCCGGGCAGGCGGCGCTCACCATGTCCACGTCGATGGACTCCTCGAACGACCACTCCGGGACGACGGTGGTCGGCAGGGTGCTGCCGCCGCGCTGGTTGACCACGCGGAGGCAGCCGCTGGCCGTGGTGCACGGCGGAAGGTGGAACTGGCGGCGGTAGACGGCCAGGTCGCTCTCCAGGCTGGGCTTGTGGTAGGCCACGTTGATCGCCACCGTCCGGCCCCTGCCGTGCTGGCCGAACAGGTTGTAGGCGCGGCGGAGGTCGAGGGGGCTGAGGCCGGGCGGCTGCTGCTTCGGCGGGACGGACGCAAGCGGCGGCAGGTCGGTGCGGACCCAGGCCGTGCAGGACGCCTGGAGAGGATCGGACGACTGAGAGCAGGCGCGCACGCCGGTCGGCGGATGGTGGCCGACGGGCGAGCCGTGGGCCTGAGCGGCTGCTGGCACGATGGCCAGGCCTACCAGCGCGACGGCTGCGGCCAGCAACGATCGGATCGGACGGACACCGCGCATGACACTCCTCCGGGGCCGGACGGCGGCCCCTTCCGCTCGGGCGGGCTCGCGCCGCCGGACACTCGGGTCCGCGGCCTCACCCGTCCCGTCGCGGCGTCGCCACCGGTCCGCGTCACCCGTCACGGCAACGGCCGCACGGCCCACTGTCGGAACGCGAACACTCCAGCGGCCCGAACGCCACCTGAACACCCGTCGGACGGCGCACCAAATCCACCCGTACAGCAGAACGCTGCCCGATCTTGGTGGCTAATTCCAACTGCTATGCAGCTAGGGATAGCTGGAGTCTGGCGAGGTGGCTGTGGCTGACTCGGTCGAGGGGGTGGCCGTTCCACCAGGAGTGGAGGCGGATGAGGTTGAGGGCGGTCGCGCTGGTGGTGTGGTCGAGATGGGTCTTGGCCAGGCCGCGGTAGCGGGCGCGACGGAGTCCGGTGGTGTGAGTGGCCTGGCGGATGGTGCCCTCGACACCGGCGCGCAGAGCGTAGTCCCGGTTCCAGTCCTTGGTCTGCCGACGGGTGCGGGCTTCTTGGACGGCCTCGGTCAGCTCACGGGCGTAGAGGCTGAGCTGGCGGCGGTTTTTGCGGGAACTGGTGCATTGCTCCTTGAAGCGGCAGGGAATGCAGTCGAGGGCGGCGAAGGTGACGACGGTCTTGGGCACCCCGTTTTGGATGTTCGGTGTCCAGGTGGCACTGGTCTTCCCGGCGGGGCAGACGGCCTGCCGGTTGTCCCAGTCGATGGTGAAGTCGTCGGCGGCGAACCCTTCTTGGGCTTTGGCTTGGCGGGAGGTGTCGAGCAGGACCGGAGTGATCAGGGCGACGCCGTAGGTCTTGGCCGAGCCCACGA